>DATFXL010000070.1:0-72215 GCA_035316025.1 Acidimicrobiia bacterium | reverse complement strand
TCGGACCGGCTCTTGGTCCAACACCTCCATTCTCCCACGCCTTCCCTCGCCGGCAGGAACCTCCAGGTCAGCCGGGCCCCACCCGGCGGACGTCGGCGCCGAGCGACCGGAACTGCCCGGCGAGGTCGGGGTACCCCCGATCGACGTGGAAGGGATCGAACACGAGAGTCTCGCCGTCGGCGGCGAGGCCGGCGACGACGAGCGCGGCCCCCGCCCGTACGTCCTGGGCCCGCACCGGCGCCCCCGACAGGCGGTCGACGCCCCGCACGACCGCGTGACGACCCTCGTTGCGAATGTCGGCGCCCATGCGGTGGAGCTCGTCGACGAACCCGAAGCGGTTGTCGAACACGTTCTCGGTGACGATGGCGGAGCCCTCGGCGGTGGCCAGCAGCGCCACGACCAAGGGCATGAAGTCTGTCGCGAAGCCGGGGTACGGCAGCGTGGCCACGTCGACGGCGCGCAACCGTACGTCGCGGCGCGCCCACAGTCCGTCGGGGGTCGGCGCCACCTCGAGGCCCATCTCGGCGAGCTTCAACGCGACCATCTCGAGGTGCTCGAGGCGCGTGCCCTCGATCGTGACCTCGCCGCCGACGACGCCGCACGCCATGAGGATGGTCCCGGCCTCGATGCGATCGCCCATGATCTGGTGCTCGACCGGCGTCAGATGCTCGACGCCTTCGATCTCGATGGTCGACGACCCCGCGCCATCGATCCGCGCGCCCATGCGGTTCAGGAAAGCGGCGAGATCCGTGATCTCGGGCTCACGGGCGGCGTTGTCCAACACGGTCTCGCCCTTCGCGAGCACGGCCGCCGTGAGCAGGTTCTCCGTCGCGCCGACGCTCGGGAAGTCGAGCACGATGCGGGCGCCACAGAGCGCCTGGCACCGCGCTTCGATCAGCCCGTGCACGATCTCGAGCTCCGCGCCCATTGCTTGCAGACCGCGGAAGTGCATGTCGAGCTTGCGGCTGCCGATGTTGTCGCCGCCGGGCATGGCGACACGCGCTTCTCCGCAGCGCGCCAGCAGGGGGCCCAGCACGTTGATCGACGCCCGCATGCGCGTCACGAGCTCGTACGGCGCCTCGGGTGTGAGTGGCCCCGTTGCGTCGATCGTGAGCTCGTTCTCGCCCGTCCAGCGGGTGTCGGCACCGATGGCGCGCATCACGTCCAGCATCGCGTCGAGGTCGAGGACGGGATGGACGTTGCGCAGGACCGTCACGCCCGGGGCGAGCAGCGCCGCCGCCATCTGCTTCAGTCCCGCGTTCTTGGTCGCGCCGGACACCCGCACGGTGCCCGACAGCGGACCGTCGGCCCGGACGACGAACGCGTCCATCTCCCGACCGCTATCGACGCTGGTAGCTCGGCGGCCGCCGCTCGACGAAGGCGGCGATCGCTTCCTTCATGTCGTCCGACCGCAGGCACACGGCCTGCCGCTCGGCCTCGATCCGCAACCCGTCGCGGGTCGGGACGGCACCGGCGGCGTCGATGGCGCGCTTGGCGCCTTCCAGTGCCAGCGGCGGCTGCGCCGCGATCGTGGCCGCGAGCTCGCTCACCGTCGATTCGAGCTCGGCCTCGGGTACGAGCCGCTCGACGAGCCCGATACGAAAGGCCTCGTTGGCGTCGATCTGTGCGGCCGTGAAGACGAGCTCCTTGGCCTTGCCGGGGCCGACCAGACGCGGCAGCCGCTGCGTGCCGCCGAGATCGGGCAGGATCCCGTACTTGAACTCGAGTAGACCCGTTTTCGTGCCTTCGGCGAAGACGCGCAGGTCGCATGCCAGCGCGAGCTGGAGCCCGGCTCCGAGGGCGTACCCGCGTACAGCGGCGATCGTCGCGTACGGCGCCTCTTCGAGCCACGTGTAGGAATCCTGCGTCTGCATGATCGCATCGACGGCGGGATCCTCGTGACGGCGCGGCTTGCTGTCGTCGGTCTCGAGCGAGCCCGCGGTTTCACCTGCGAACACCGACGTGTCGATGCCGCTCGAGAACGCCCGCCCCTCACCGATGACGACCAGCGCGCGCAACTCGAGGTCGTCGCGCAACTCCTCGCCGAGCTCGCGCAGCTCGCGCCACATCTCAGGCGTGAACGCGTTCAATCGGTCGGGACGGGTGAGTCGGAGCCACCCGACGGGCCCGTCGCGTTCGAAGCCGATCGTTGCGTACGCCATGACGTCGCAGGCTAGCGCTCGGCTCCCTCGGGACGAGGGAGGTCAGCTGGCGATGATCTCGTGCGTCTCCGTGATCGGGTCGGCGACGCCCACGGCCACGATCGGGACGGGTTGCATGAACCCGGGCACCACCCGCGGCTCGACCGGCCGTACCTCACCGCCGTCGGGAACGAACTCAGCCATGTCGGAGCTGGCGACGATCTCGCCCGGCGACGCTACGTCGCTGAGCCGGGACGCGAGGTTCACCGGCCCGCCGATGTAGTCGTCTCCCTCGAACAGGATCACGTCGCCGCCGGAGAACCCGGCACGCAGTGGCAGGTCCACTGCGTCCGAGGCTCGGTGGTCGAGCTCGAGGAGCGCCGCCGCCAACGCGGGACCGTCCGTGCTGACGAACATGGCGCCGTCGCCGAGCCACTTCGCCACCCGGACCCCGTGCTCCGACGCGATGTCCCGCACGAGGGTTCGGAAGCCGGTCAGCACGGCCACGGACTCCACGTCGCCGTGGACCTCCGTGAACCGCGTGAAGCCGCACAGATCGACGAATGCGAAGTAGCGACGAACTCGCATGCGAACAGTCTCGCAGGTGCCGGTGCGCCGACCCGAACAATAGGAGCCGGTTCACAGACCCTTCGCGCGCTGTTCGCGAGGCGCGGAGCAGGCCTTCTCGGATGTGACGCATGTCCTGTCGGATTACGCTCCGGCCGTGGCCGACTCGCCCGACCTCGGAGGTCAAGCGAACGAGCGGGCCCTGCTCTCCGGCTACCTCGACTGGTACCGGGGCGTCGTCGAGAACAAGGTGTCGGCGCTGTCACTGGAGGACGCCAGCCGGATCATGACGCCCACAGGCCTCAGCCTGCTCGGGATCGTGAAGCACCTCGGCGACGTCGAACAAAGCTGGTTCCGCGAGCGCTTCGCCGGCGAGGAGATCGACACCGCGTCGCGCGACGAGGATCCGCTCGGCTTCTTCCGCATCGAACCCGATGACACCGTCGGCGGGATCGTGGCGTTCTATCGCGAGTCGACTGATCACTCGCGGCGCATCGTCGCCACGACGCCGTCCCTGGACGACATCAGCGTGGGTGTCTCGCCCTTCTATGGACACGTGTCGCTGCGGTGGATCCTCGTCCACGTGCTCGAAGAGACGGCGCGCCACGCGGGCCATCTCGACCTGATGCGCGAACAGATCGACGGCCAGACCGGGGACTAGCGCCGCGAAGGGCGACGAGCGGGCAGTCGTCACCCGGGGAGCGACTGCACCCACCGCACCGAGACGTCCGAAACCTCGGCGGCTACCTCGTCGGCCGTCCGTCCTGAAGACTTCTTCGGCCGGTAGCCGTGGTCGGCCGACTCGAGCCAGTGCATGGTCACCGGTCCCTTGATCGCCTTCACCGCGGTCGTCAGCGCGTCATGCGACGCGAGCGAGTCACGCGTCCCGCTCACGAACAGGCACGGGACCCGCAGGCGCGGGAAGTGCTCGATACGCGGCTGGTCGGGCTTCCCGGCGGCGTGAAGCGGATATCCAAGCAGGAGAAGCCCGAGGGCCGGCACCGGGTCTTGGTCGTCGCCGACGACGAGCGAGCAGTGCCGGCCGCCCATCGACCGACCGCCGAGCACGAGCCGCTCAGGTGACAGCTTCGTGACGCGCGCGAGCTCGGCGGCGGCCTCCCGAGTGGCGGCGTCGAGCACCGCGGCGCGGTCGGGTGATTTCCTGCCCGCGTCGCGGTACGGGTAGTTGAAACGGAGCGAAGGGACCTTCACGGCCGCGAGCGCGTCGGCGACGTGCTCCAGCGTCGCCGCGTGCATGTCGGATCCGGCGCCGTGCGCCAAGAGCACCGCCCGGTCCGCCCCGCGCTTCGGGCCGGCGTAGATCGTGTTCACCGAGCGTCGGGCTCGCCGAGCAGAGGCATTGCCCGGAGGCTACCCGGCCCTCCCCCGCCACTAGGCTGCTCCTTCGTGCCGCGCCCGGATCAGCCCCTTCGTGTCGCCTACCTGGTGTACCGCGGCAACCCGCACTGCGGTGGACAAGGTGTGTACACGCGGGAGCTCGCACGCGAGCTCACCGAGCTCGGTCACACCGTCGAGGTGTTCTCGGGACAGCCCTACCCGGAGCTGGTCGATCCGTCGCAGCTGACACGGGTGCCGAGCCTCGACCTGTACCGCCCCGAGAACCCGTTCCGCGTTCCGTGGCCCTGGGAGTTCAAGACCCGAATCGACGTCACCGAGTTCGGCATCATGTGCGCCGCCGGATTTCCCGAGCCGTACACGTTCAGCCTCCGAGTACGGCGGCTCCTCCGGAGCCGGCGCGCCGACTTCGATGTCGTGCACGACAACCAGTCGCTCGGCACCGGCCTGGCCAAGCTCGTCGAAGACGGTTGGCCGATGCTGGCGACCCTGCACCACCCGGTGACCGTCGATCGCGACCTCGATCTCGAGTACGCCACGCGCGCGTGGAAGCGCGTCACACTGCGCCGCTGGTACGGCTTCATCGACATGCAAACGCGCGTCGCCCGGCAGATCCCGCGGCTGCTCACGGTTTCCGACTCTTCCCGACGCGACATCGTCCGGGAGATGCACGTCGACCCGGGCCGCCTCCATGTCGTCCCGGTGGGAGCCAACCCGGCGGTCTTCCGGCCCCGCCCCGAGGTCCGCCGTGTGCCCGGCCGCATCATGACGACGGCCAGCGCCGACGTCCCGATGAAGGGCCTCGCCCCGTTGCTCGAAGCGGTCGCCAAGCTCCGCACCGAGCGCGACGACGCCCGCCTCGTCGTCATCGGCAAGCCCAAGGGACGAAGCAGGATCCCGGCGCTCATCGATCGCCTCGGGCTGGACGGCGCGGTCGAGTTCGTGCACGGCGTGACGACGGAGCGCATCGTCGAGCTGTACGCGCAGGCGGACGTCGCCGCCGTGCCCTCGTTGTACGAGGGGTTCTCGCTTCCAGCCGTCGAGGCGATGGCCTGCGGCGTGCCCATCGTTGCCACGACTGGTGGCGCGCTGCCGGAGGTGGTCGGGCGCGACGGCGAGACCGCTCTGCTCGTTCCGCCGGCAGACCCGTCCGCGCTCGCCGGCGCCCTCGGGCACCTGCTCGACGACGCCGAACTGCGGTCGCGGATCGGAGCCGCCGGACGCCAGCGGGTGCTCGAGCGGTTCACCTGGCGCAAGACCGCCGAGGGCACCGTGGACCACTACCGCGCTCTCCTCGACGCGCACGAGACGGCGGCGACCTGATGCTGACCGTCGACTTCGATCGTCTCGATCTGCGCGACCGGCAAACCCTCCTCGACCTCGGATGCGGCGGCGGACGGCACGCGTTCGAGGCCATGCGGCGGGGCGCCGTCGTCGTCGCCCTCGACGCCGACGCCGCCGAGCTCAAGGACGCGTCCGCCGTCGCCGGGGGCATGGTCGACGCCGGTGAGCTGCCGCACGGGCCTGCGGGCGGCATGGTCAACGGCGACGCGCTCACGTTGCCCTTCCCCGACGAGTCTTTCGATCGCGTGATCGCGGCCGAGGTGCTCGAACACATCCCCGACGACGAGCGCGCGCTGGGAGAGCTCGTGCGCGTGCTGCGGCCCGGCGGGCGCATGGCCGTCACCGTTCCGACCCGGTGGCCGGAGCGCGTCTGTTGGGCACTCGACCACCGGTACCACGACACCCCCGGGGGGCACGTCCGGATCTACCACCAGCCCGAGCTCGAGGCCAAGGTCCTGCGGGCCGGGTTGGTGTTGCGCGGCTCGCACCACGCGCACGCCCTGCACTCGCCGTACTGGATGCTCAAGTGCGCGGTCGGGGTCGACAACGCCGACGCATTGCCGGTGCGCAAGTACCACGACTTCCTCGTATGGGAGTTGACCAACCGCCCGCGCTGGGCCCGGGTGCTCGACCGGACGCTGAACCCGGTGCTCGGGAAGAGCCTCGTCGTCTATACGGAGAAGCTCCCATGAACACGCTGTCCACCGTCGAAGGAATCGTGACCGCCGACGAGTTGGCGGCGACGGTCGACGCGATCGCCGCCGTCCAGCTACCAGACGGCAACATCCCGTGGATCCCCGGCCACCACACGGACCCCTGGAACCTGGTGGAAGCGGCGATGGCGCTCGACGTGGGCGGCCGCCACGCCGAGGCCGAGCGGGCGTACGAGTGGCTCCGCATCCGGCAGCGCCGGGACGGAGCCTGGCACGCGTACTACGTCGGCGACGCCGTCAAGGACCGGACGCTCGACACCAACGTCACGTGCTACATCGCGAACGGCGCTTGGCACCACTACCTGACGACGCGCGACCGCGCCTTCCTCGACGACTTCTGGCCCGTCGTCGAGCGCGCCATCGACTACACGCTCGACTACCAGACGGAGACGGGCGAGATCGCCTGGCGGGGCGACGACCCGGACGACGGCGCCCTCCTCACCGGCTCGTCGAGCCTCCATGCCAGCCTGCGATGCGCCATCGCGGTCGCCGAGCACCTCGGTCACGAGCGCCCGGACTGGGAGCTCTCGCTCGGGTCTCTCGCCATCGCCGTCGCGCACCGGCCCGACGTCTTCCTCGACAAGGGCCGCTGGGCGATGGACTGGTACTACCCCGTCCTCGGCGGCGTCCTGCGCGGCCACGCCGCGCACGCGCGGATCGCGGCCGGCTGGACCACGTTCGTCGTCGAGGGCCGCGGCGCGCGTTGCGTCTCCGACCGGCCGTGGGTGACCGCCGCCGAGACGTGCGAGCTCGTCATGGCGCTCGACGCGATCGGTGCCCACGACGAGGCGCGCGAGCTCCTCGGCTGGGTCCAGTTCCTGCGCGCCGACGGCGGTGGCTACTGGACCGGTGCCAACTTCGACCGCGACGACTTCGACCGCGGCGGCGAGCTCTTCCCGGTCGAGCAGCCGACGTGGAACTCGGCCGCGGTCGTGCTCGCCGCCAACGCGCTGGCCGGCGACGGCCCGACGGCGGGGTTCTTCCGCGGCGAGGGTCTCCCCCTCGGCCTCACGCCGGCCGAACTGCTCGCAGCCGGCGCCGCGATCGAAGAGGAGATGGCGCGCAAGCGCGATTAGCTCGAAGCGTCACTTCCGTCGCAGCACGCGCAGGCTGCCCGTCGCCGAGACGGAGGTGAACTCGCCAGACGCGACGGCGCGCTTCCAGACCTCGAACGGCGCCTGCCCGCCGTCGCGAGGGTCCTCGAACACGTCGTGGAAGACGAGCACGCCGCCCGGTGCGAGGTGGGGCGACCACGACTCGTAATCGGCGAGTGCGACGTCGAAGGCGTGGCCGCCGTCGACGAAGACGAGGCCGAGCGGCGTCCGCCAGTGCGCGGCGACCGTGGACGAGTCTCCGACGACGGCGATGACCGCGTCTTCCAGTCCGGCGCGCTCGATCGTGCGCCGGAAGAACGGAAACGTGTCCATGCGCCCGGTGTCGGGGTCGACGAGGTCGGTGTCGTGGTGCTCCCACCCGGCCTGGTTCTCCTCGGAGCCTCGGTGGTGGTCGACGCTGAAGAGCACCGTGTCGCCCGTTTGCGCCGCTGCACCCAGGTACACCGCCGACTTGCCGCAGTAGCTGCCGATCTCGAGCAGCGGACCGACGGACGCAGCCGCGAGCCCCACGCCGTGGAGGGCGAGCCCCTCGTCGTCGGGCATGAAGCCCTTGGCCGTCCGCGCGACCTCCAGGAGACGGACGTCCATCCTCAGATGACGGGATGTTCGCGATGGCGGCCGAACACATCGGCCAGTGCGCCGACGATCTCACCCACCGTCGCCTGCGTCGATACCGCCTCGAGGAAGCTCGGCACGAGGTTGAGGTCGGGCTCGGCGGCGACGCTCCGCACGCGCGCCAGCGCGAGATCGACTGCGGCATCGTCGCGGTCGGCCTTCACGCGGGCCAGCCGTTTCAGCTGTGTCTCCTCGACCTCAGGACCGATGCGCAGGATCTCCGGCACCTCGTCGCCGCCCTGCGTCGCCACGTTGACGCCCACGACGAGGTGGCGGCCGTCGTTCACCTTGCGCTCGAGCTCGTAGGCCGACTCGGCGATCTCGCTCTGGAACCACCCCGATTCGATCGCGCGGAAGACGCCCTCGAGGAGCGAGCCGTCGCCCAGGCGGTCCAGGTGCGCGAAGACCACCTCCGCTTGCCGCTCCATCTCGTCCGTCAGCTCCTCGACGAACCACGACCCGCCCAGCGGGTCGGCGACGTTCGCGACGCGGGTCTCGTACGCGACGACCTGCTGAGTTCGCAGCGCGAGCCGCGCCGCGTTCTCCGTCGGGAGCGCGAGCACCTCGTCCATCGAGTTCGTGTGGAGGCTCTGCGTGCCGCCGAGCACGCCGGCGAGCGCTTCGATCGCCGTCCGGACGACGTTTACCTCGGGTTGCTGCGCGGTGAGCGACACGCCCGCGGTCTGGGCGTGGAAGCGGAGTTGGAGCGAACGCTCGGCCCGGGCGCCGTAGCGGTCCCGCATCCACCGGGCCCAGATGTGTCGCGCAGCTCTGTATTTGGCGATCTCTTCGAAGAAGTCGATGTGCGCGTTGAAGAAGAACGACAAACGGGGCGCGAAGTCGTCGACGGCCAGCCCCGCCGCCGTCCCCGCCTCGACGTACGCGAACCCGTTTGCCAGCGTGAAGGCAAGCTCCTGAGCCGCGGTGCTCCCGGCTTCACGGATGTGGTAGCCGGAAACCGAGATCGGGTGCCACCGCGGCATCTCTGCGGTGCAGAAGCGCATCGTGTCGGCGACGATCCGCATCGACGGGCGGGGCGGGAAGATGAACTCTTTCTGCGCTTGGTACTCCTTGAGGATGTCGTTCTGGAGCGTGCCACCGAGGTCGCGCCGGAACGCGCCGCCGCGCTCGCCGACGGTCACGTACATCGCGAGCAGGATCGCGGCCGGCGAGTTGATCGTCATCGACGTCGTGACCTTCGAGAGGTCGATGTCGCGGTAGAGGTCTTCCATGTCGGCGAGCGTGTCGATCGCGACGCCGCACTTGCCGACCTCGCCGAGCGATTGGGGATCGTCCGAATCGCGCCCCATGAGGGTGGGCAGGTCAAAGGCGGTCGAGAGCCCGTCGCCGCCGGCGGCGAGGAGCTCCCGGAACCGGCGGTTGGTGTCGGGCGCGGTGCCGAAGCCGGCGAACATCCGCATCGTCCACAGCTTCGATCGGTACATCGACGCGTACGGACCGCGCGTGTACGGCCACTCGCCGGGGAACTCCCCGTCGTCGGGCCCGTAGACCGGCGCGAGGGGCAGCCCCGACATGGTGTCGAAGTCGGCTTCGCGCCGGTTGCTGCGCTCGAACGCTGCCCGCCAGCGGTCGCGTGACGTGGTCACCGCGCCCACGGTACCGCCCGCGGTTGGTGGGATCGCGGGTGCGGTACTCGGACACCGTCCCTTCTGGAACACGTTCCCGGGTACAGTCCCCAGATGGAGCAGGCGCAGGCCCCTGATCGCAACCTGGCCATGGAGCTGGCTCGAGTCACGGAGGCGGCGGCACTCGCCGCCGGGCGGTGGATGGGCCGGGGCGACAAGGAAGCCGCCGACCAGGCCGCCGTCGACGCCATGCGGCTCGTCGTGAACAACGTCTCGATGGACGGCATCGTCGTCATCGGCGAGGGCGAAAAGGACGAGGCGCCGATGCTCTACAACGGCGAGCAGATCGGGGCGGGCGGACCCGGGTGCGACATCGCCGTCGATCCGATCGACGGCACCACCCTCACCGCCCTCGGCCGTCCGAACGCGATCGCGGTGATCGCGTTGTCGGAGCGGGGGACCATGTTCGATCCCGGGCCGTGCGTCTACATGGAAAAGATCGCCGTCGGGCCGGAGGCGGCCGAGGCGATCGACCTCGACGCCTCTGTCACACACAACCTGCAGGCCGTCGCCAAGGCACTGGGTGAGGACGTCGATGACGTCACCGCGGTGATCCTCGACCGGGACCGGCATGCCGACATCATCAAGGAGTGCCGCGAGGCCGGCGCCCGCATCCGGCTCATCCCCGACGGGGACGTCGCCGGCGCGATCTCGACCGCCTGGTCCGAGAGCGGCGCCAACATCCTCTTCGGCATCGGCGGCACCCCCGAGGGGGTCATCGCCGCGTGCGCGTTGAAGTGCCTGGGCGGCGCCATCCAGGGCCGGCTCTGGCCGCGCAACGACCACGAGCGCCGCGCCGCGACCGAGGCCGGTTACGACCTCACCCGGGTGCTCACCACCGACGACCTCGTCTCGGGCGATGACGTGTTCTTCTCTGCCACCGGCGTGACCGACGGTGAGTTGCTCCGCGGCGTCCGGTACTTCGGTGACGGCGCCCGGACGCACTCGTTGGTGATGCGGTCGAAGTCGGGCACGATCCGCACCATCGACTCCCGCCACCGGTGGCACAAGCTCATGCGCTATTCGTCGGTCAAGTTCGATTAGCCCTTCCGGAGGGTGGGCCAGGCCGAGCTGACCGTGGTGTTGTAGTCGTACATCGACCAACCGATAGCGCGGTCCTTCTTGGCGGCGCGCAGGAATCCCGCCTCGTCCTTGGGGAGCGCGGAGTCCGCGATCCCGCCCACGGCGTGAACAGGGGCGTTCTTGTCCCCGAGGTTCTCGCGGAGCCCGCGGATGTTCTCGTCCGTGTACTTGAAGCCTTCCTTGTAGCCCGAGTCGGCGCTGCGGTTCGTCCAGTACGACGTCGGCAGCCACACGTCGTACAGCGAGGACAACCTCCGCCATGGGAACTGGGGCCAATAGTCGGGACTGACGACCTCGAGGAACACCGGCTCGAGCACGATCGCGCCCACGGGACGGTCGTCGGCGGCGCGGCGCAGGCGTCTCGAGAGATCGATGAGCGCGGTGTTGCGATCGTTGGTGTCGGTGACGTCGCGGTTGTACTCGATGTCGACGGCGACGCCGTCGAACTGTTGGCCGTTGGACTTGAACGACATCAGGGCGCGCAGACGCCGCAGGTCCGCGTTCACGTCGGAGAAGTGGGGCAGGTACCACGCGACGACGCGCAGGTCGGCCTTGTGCGCGGCTTGCAGCATGCGGCCCAACAGCTTCGGGTCGATCGTGTCGCCCGGTGAACGTTCGTCGTCCTGCGCGGCCTGTAGGTAGACGGTCTTCACGCCGAGACGGGCCATGTCGTCGAAACTCGCCGTCGTGACCGCCGGCGTGTCTCCCGCTCTCTGGAACGCGGGCACGTAGTCGAAGACGTCCACCCACGTCCCGAGCCCGCGGTAGGCGCTGAGGTCGCGCCGATCGGCGGCGAACGCGTCGCCGCCCCACAACGCGACGACGAGCGTGATCGCGACCATCAGCGGAGGGAGCCGGCGCACGGCGAAACGGTACGCGGCGCGACGATCGCCGGAGAGGCGGCTAGGCGTGCTCGGCCGCCCCCGCCACTTCGAGACGGGTGTTCGCGCGCAGCAACGCCGCTTGGGCGTCCTCGGCGTCGGGATCGGCGTTCAGTCGGTCTTCCGCCCGCTGCTTTGCGCGGCGGGCACGATCGACATCGATGCTCTCGGCGAGCTCGGCCACGTCGGAGAGGACGATCACATGGTCGTTCGACACCTCGACGAAGCCACCGTGCACGGCGACGGCCTGCTCGCCCTCACGCGGAAGCAGGCTTCGCACCACGCCGATCCCCAGCGCGCCGAGGAATGGCGCGTGACCGGGGAGAAACGCGATCTCGCCCTCCGAGGTGCGGCACACGACCATGTCGGCTTCGCCGGTGTAGAGGACCCGCTCGGGCGAGACGACGTCGACGGTGAGCGGCACCCGTTCAGCTCTCTTCCAGCGTCTTCGCCTTGGCGAGGACGCTCTCCACCCCGCCGACGTTGAAGAAGGCCTGCTCGGGAACCTCGTCGAGCTCGCCGTTCACGAGCGCCTCGAAGCTCTGGACGGTCTCCTCGATCGGGACGTAGACGCCCTTGACGCCGGTGAACTTCTCGCCGACGAAGAACGGCTGCGAGAGGAACCGCTGGATCTTGCGGGCTCGCGCCACGATCACCTTGTCCTCTTCGGACAGCTCGTCGATCCCCAGGATCGCGATGATGTCCTGGAGCTCGTTGAAGCGCTGCAGCACCTCCTGCACCCGCCGGGCGCAGTTGTAGTGACGGTCCCCGATGATCTCCGGCGCCAGGATCGTCGACGACGACGACAGCGGGTCGACCGCTGGGTAGATCCCGAGCGCTGCGATCTGGCGACTCAGCTCGGTAGTGGCGTCGAGGTGCGCGAAGGTCGTGAACGGCGCCGGGTCCGTGTAGTCGTCGGCAGGGACGTACACCGCCTGAAGCGACGTGATCGAGTGGCCCTTGGTCGACGTGATGCGCTCCTGGAGCTCGCCCATCTCGTCGGCCAGCGTGGGCTGATAGCCCACCGCCGACGGCATGCGGCCGAGGAGCGTGGACACCTCTGAGCCCGCCTGCACGAACCGGAAGATGTTGTCGACAAACAGCAGGACGTCCTGGTTCTTCACGTCGCGGAAGTACTCGGCGACCGTCAGCGCGGCGAGGCCGACGCGCAGCCGTACCCCGGGGGGCTCGTCCATCTGGCCGAAGATGAGCGCCGCCTTGTCGATGACACCGGACTCCTGCATCTCGAGCCAGAGGTCGGTGCCCTCACGCGTGCGCTCGCCCACACCGGCGAAGACCGACACGCCGCCGTGTTGCGTCGCGACGCGGTTGATCATCTCGAGGATGATGATCGTCTTACCGACACCGGCACCACCGAACATGCCGATCTTGCCGCCGCGCACGTACGGCTCGAGCAGGTCGATGACCTTGATGCCGGTCTCGAACATCTCCCTGCTCGGCTCGAGCTCCTCGAACGGAGGCGGCTCGCGGTGGATGTCCCAGTGGTCCTCGATGCCGGTGAGCTGATCGGCCGCCACGTCGAGTGGCTCGCCCAGCACGTTGAGGACGTGGCCGAGCACGCCGTCACCGACCGGCATCTGCAGGCCATGGCCGAGGTTGCGGACCTTCGTGCCCCGGCGCAGGCCGTCGGTCGGCTTCATGCAGATGGCGCGGACCCGGTTCTTCCCGATCTGCTGTGCGACCTCGGCCACGATCCTGATCGTCTCGCCTTCGAGGTCGATCGTCATCTCGATCGCGGTGTTGATCTCGGGGATGGCGTCGGGCGGGAACTCGACGTCGACCACCGGGCCGGCGATGGCGACGACGCGCCCCTCCTTCAGCTCGGTCTCGGTCCGCTCGGGGGCCAGGGTCATTGTGAACTGCTCCTCATGCGTGTTCGGTGCGTTGGTCGGTCCTCATTCTGCGTAGGCGCGGACCCGCAGGTCCTCGCCGAAGGGCTCCTCGCCTCCCTGCCCGCCGAGCTGACGGAGCGCCTCGGCGCCGCCCACGATCTCCGTGATCTCGGTGGTGATGGCGTCCTGGCGGGCCCGGTTCATCACGCGTGTGAGACCGACGATGAGCTCGTCGGCATTGTCGGTCGCCGCCTTCATCGCCCGCTGACGGGCGGCGTGCTCGGACGCGGCGGCGTTCAGCAGTGCGGCGAACACGCGCGCTTCGACGTAGCGCGGGAGGAGGCGCTCGAGGATCGCCTCCGGACCGGGCTCGAACTCGTATGCGGCACGCGCGCCTGGGCCGTCCTGGTCGACCCGGCGCTCCTCCTCCTCGCCGCTCAGGGTCTCGACGTCGAGGGGCATCAACGGCCGCACGACGACCTCCTGGAAGCCCACCGTGACGAACCGGGTGTAGATGACCTGCACCAGGTCGATCTCGCCGGCCAGGAAGGGACCAGCGACGGCCCCGGCGATGACGCGCGCGTCCTCGTACGAGGGCTGGTCGCTGAACCCGGTGAACGTCGCCGCCGTCGGGTGGTTGCGGAACCGGAAGTAGCTCTCGCCCTTGCGGCCCACCACGTACAGGACGGACTCGCGCCCCAGCTCTCGGTGCTCCTGGATCTCCCCCTCGGCGGCGCGCAGGATCGACGAGTTGTACGCACCGCACAGGCCCCGGTCGGCGGCGACCACGATGTGCGCCACACGTCGCGTCTCGGGCCGGGGAACGAGGAGCGGGCTCTCGACAGCGCCGCCGGCGTCGGCGATGTCGTGGACAACCTCGGTGATCTGCTCGCTGTACGGGACCGCCGCCTCGACCCGCGCCTGCGCGCGTACGATGCGGCTGGCGGAGATGAGCTCCATCGCCCGCGTGATCTTCTTGGTGGACTGGACGCTTCGAATGCGCCGCCGGAGGGTTCGCTCCTGACCGCCCGCCATCCGCTACCTCGGCCCTTCGTTCACTCCGTCGCCAGCGTCTTCTCGGATTCGGGATCCGGGACCGGTTCCCCCTCGAGCGCTTCCATCGTCGCCTCGGACGCGTCGGACGGCTGGAACATCGACTTGAACTCCTCCACCGCCTCCTTGAGCCGCGCCTCCTCGGGCATCTGCCCCGTGTCGCGGATCTCGGCCAGCAGGTCGGAGTGGCGCGTCCGGACGTAGTCGTGGAGCTCGCTCTCGAAGCGCCGGACGTCTTCGACCGGCAGGTCGTCGAGGTACCCCTGCGTCCCGACGAAGATCGACACCACCTGGAGCTCGACCGGCAACGGCGAGTGCAGGGGCTGCTTCAACAACTCGGTCAGGCGGTGGCCCCGGTCGAGCTGCGCCTGCGAAACGCGGTCGAGCTCCGAGCCGAAGGTGGCGAAGGCCTCCAAGTCGCGGAACTGGGCCAGGTCGATCTTCAACGTCCCGGCGACGGACTTCATCGCCTTGATCTGGGCGTCGCCGCCGACCCGTGACACCGAGATGCCGACGTCGACAGCCGGCCGGACTCCCGCCTTGAAGAGGTCGTCGATCAGATAGATCTGGCCGTCGGTGATCGAGATCACGTTCGTCGGGATGTACGCCGAGATGTCACCGGCTTTCGTCTCGATGATCGGCAACGCCGTGAGGGAGCCGCCGCCGCGCTGGTCGTCGAGCTTGGCCGCGCGCTCGAGCAGACGGGAGTGGAGGTAGAAGACGTCGCCCGGATACGCCTCGCGACCGGGCGGGCGGCGCAGCAGCAGTGACAGCTGGCGGTACGCCTCAGCCTGCTTCGACAGGTCGTCGTACACGACGAGCGCCGCCTCGCCGTTATCCATCCAGTGCTGGCCCATGGCACAGCCCGCGTACGGCGCCAGGTACTTGAACACCGACGGGTCGGCGGCGGGTGCGTTGACCACGACCGTGTACTCCATCGCCCCGTGCGACTCGAGGGTCGCCACGGTCTGGGCGACCGTGGAGCCCTTCTGGCCCACGGCGACGTAGATGCACTTCACGCCCTGGCCGCGCTGGTTCAGGATCGTGTCGACCGCCACCGTGGTCTTCCCCGTCTTGCGGTCACCGATGATCAGCTCGCGCTGACCCCGGCCGACGGGCGTCATCGCGTCGATGGCCTTGATGCCGCTCTGCAACGGCTCGTGGACCGGACGGCGGGCGACGATGCCCGGGGCCTGGATCTCGAGCCGCCGGTACGCGTCGGTGCTGATCGGGCCCTTGCCGTCGATCGGCTGGCCGAGCGAGTTCACGACGCGGCCGAGCATCACGTCGCCGACGGGGACGGACAGGATCCGGCCCGTCTCCTGCACGGTGTCGCCCTCTTCGACCTCGTCCGCCTCACCGAGAACGACGGCGCCGATCGAGTCCTCGTCGAGGTTCAGCGCCAGCCCGAGCGTGCCGCCCTCGAACTCGAGCAGCTCGTTGACGGCCGTGTCGGGCAGGCCCGAGACGCGGGCGATTCCGTCACCGACTTCGAGGACTCGCCCGACGCGCGCCTTCTCGACCTCGGCCTGGAAGCCGCCGACGTGCTTGCGCAGCGCCTCTGCGATCTGGTCGGCGTTGATGGACAGCTCAGCCATGCGATGCGTACTTTCCGTTCATCCCGTCAGATTCGTTCCTTGAGTTGCTCCAACCGGTGGCGCACGGTCCCGTCGATGACGGTGTCGCCGATCCGGGCGACGATCCCGCCGAGCACGCTGGGATCGACGACCACCTTCACCTCGACTTCCTTGCCGGTGGCGTCGCTGAGCGCCTTCGCCAGACGCTGGCGAAGCCGGTCGTCGAGCGGCATGGCGGCCCGGACCTCCGCCACGTCGTGGCGGCGTTCTGCGGCCGACAGGTCGAGGAACCGGTCGACGACGGCCGGCAGCTCGCCCGCCCGCTCGGAGCCGACGACCATCGACACCAGCCCCACGCTCACGGGCATCGCGACCCCGCCCATGAGCTCCTCGACGACGGCGATCCGTCGTTCGGCGGGGAGGGACGGGTCGCCGAGCACGCCTCGCAGCTCGTCGTTGGCTTCGAGAGCGCGCGCGAAGCGGAAGAGGTCGTCCTCGACCGCGGTCCCCTGCTGTTCGGCCCGGGCGATCCGGTAGAACGCCTGCGCGTACGCCTCGACGCGTTCGGACTCGGCCATGCCTGTTACCGGCTCCCGTTTCCGCTTCCGTTGCCGCTGGCGACCTGGCCGATATAGCTCTCGACGAGCGCGAGCTGCGTGTCGCGATCGAGGTTGCGCTCGACGATCTTCTCGGCGAGCTCGATCGACAGCTCCGCGACCCGGTGCTGGAGGTCGGCCTGGGCGCGGTCGGCCGCGAACCGGATGTCCTCCTGGGCCCGGCTGCGGATCTCGGCCGCTTCCGCCTCGGCCTGCGCCTGGATCTGGCGCTTCACCTCGTCGGCGGACTCGCGCGCCTCCTCGAGGATGCGCGACGCATCGCTGCGGGCGTCGGCGACCTGCCGGCGGTAGTTGGCGAGCTCCTCCTCGGCCTCGGTGCGCGCGTGCTCCGCCCGCTCGAGGTCGTCGCGGATGCGGTCCTCGCGCTGCTTCATCATGTTCCGGACCGGAGGAAGCGCGAACTTCCACATGAGCACGAGGAGCACCACGAACGCGAGCCCACCCCAGACGATCTCGTTCGTCTCCGGGAGGATCAGGCTCGGCGCCTTCTGGCAGTCGTCGATCTTCTTGCCTTCCTCGAGGAGCTTGATGCAGTCCTCCTCCGCGGAGCCCGCCGGCTTGGCCTGGACCTTGGCCTGAGCGATCGCGGGCGTGACGACGACGCCCGCGAGGGCGATCGCGGCGGCGGCGAAAAAGACTCGGATCCGCATGGTGACTCCTAGCCGCTGATGATGAAGGACAGCACGAAGCCGAAGAGCGCCAGCGCCTCGGTGAACGCGATGCCCAGGAACATCGTCGTGCGGACGGTGCCGGCCGCTTCGGGCTGGCGGGCCATCGCGGTGATGGCGTTCCCGACGACGAGCCCGATGCCGATGCCGGGACCGATGGCGGCGCCGCCGTACACGATGCCGCGTCCGACTGCAGTGAGGCCGGACTGGAGCTCGCCGGCTCCTTGTGCGGCCAAAACGACTGGATCTAGCAAGGGAACCTCCCTAGTGCTCGGGGTGCATGGACAGGCCGATGTACACGCCCGTCAGGATCGTGAAGATGAAGGCCTGGAGGGCGGAGACAAGGATCTCGAACGCGGTCAGCGCGACGAGCAGCGCGAACGGGAACGCCGCGCCGATCTTGAAGTAGACGGCCGAGCCCCAGATCGCCGCGCTGAGGATCGCGAAGGTCACGAGGATGAGGTGACCGGCGAGCATGTTGGCGAAGAGCCGGATGGCCAGCGAGAAGGGCCGCACGAGGAAGGTCGAGATGAACTCGATGAAGACCAGCAGCGGCAGGATGACGACCGGGACCCCGGGCGGGACGACCGAGCTCTTGAGGAAGCCGAAGAATCCCTGCCTCTTGATCCCGACGATGTTGAAGATGAACCAGACGAGCAGGGCCAGGAACAGTGGGACGGCGATACGCGCGTTCCCAGGGAATTGCACGAGCGGGATGATCTCGAAGATGTTGATGAAGAAGACGAAGAAGAACATCGTGATGAGAAAGGGCAGGTAACCCATCCCGTCGGGACCGATCGTCTCGAGGATGATGCTCTCCCGCACGAAGTCGACGCTCGACTCGGCGAGACCCTGCACCCCCGTGGGCACGAGCTGACGTCGCCGCCCGGCGACGAAGAAGAAAAGGAACGTGACCAGCACCGACGCGATGAAGATGAGGACCGTCTTGTTGATCGCGAACGGCGTGTCGGCGAACCAGATGTCGGGCCAACGGGTGACGTGGGTGATCGGCGGGAAGTCGATCCCGAGAATCACGGCGCGGCTTCCTTTCGTGCGCTCACGGGGGTGGGACGATCACGCTGCAGCCCGGGAGAGGCGAGCGAGAAGCTGACGGAGCGTAGCTCCCAGAACAGGAGCCCGAGATGGGTGACGAACAGTGTCAAGGCCAGGACGACGACGTCGACCCATCCGAACAGCGCCCGGGCGGCGAGGATCACGACGAGGATCGACACCATCCGGAGGAGGAAGCCGCCGAGCGCGACGGCAAAGAGCGTGTTGCCCCCGCGGCGCGCTCCCCACTCGAGCATGGCCGCGGAGGCGAAGAAGTTCAGGACGAGGACACCGAGACCGAGGGCGGCGCTGGCCGCTCCGTCCACTCCCCGAGCCAGACCGGCGACGAGAACGATCGCGGGAGCGACCATCAGCCCGCGACGGACGAGGTCGGTCGCGATCCGTCGCTCTACCGGGGGCGCCGGGTCCACGGCTTGCCCTCCTCTTCCTTCTGCGTCTTGGCCAAATAGAAGAACATCGTGCGGAGGCACACGCCCACGAACCCGAACACAGCCAGCGCCACGAGGAACGCCGGGGAGGTGCCCAGTCGGTCGTCGAGCCACCAGCCGAAGGCCGCGAACAGGGTCGGGATCGCCGCGAACTCGAACGCCTGCGCCAGCGCCTCGCCGAACCCACGGTTCATGGCCTGTCGCTCGGCCCAGGGCACCCTGCGACGCCCCTCAGCCCCCGGTTGTGCCGTCACGACCACTCGCTCCGCTCGCGGTGAGCTTGTGAATGTAATCACAATGTACTTGGCGCCCGAGGAGGGCGTCAAATCTGGAGTCTCGCCCGAAGGCCGCCGGCGAGGCCAGCGGGCTCGTCAGGTGCCCGAGCCTTCTTCCTGCCGCTGTTGCTCGCGGCGGGCGACCAGGTCGACGACCTCGTCGCCGGCTCCGGCCGTCTCGGCGGCTTCGACCTCCTTCAGATCCCGGGCCGACCGGACTCCGGGATGGAACACGACATAGAGAAGGAGACCGAGCGCGGCCACGCCGAGCGGGACGATGGCGTTGCCCCGGTTCGTGTACGTGGGGAGCAGAACGACGGCGGACAACAGCGCCGTCCACAGCCACAGGATCACCACCGTCCGGCGGGTGGTGTGCCCGAGGCGCATGAGCCGGTGGTGGAGATGGTCCTTGTCGGCAACGTGGAAGGCGGTGCGCCGGTACACGCGGCGGAAGAACGAGAACACCGTGTCGACGATCGGGATCCCGAGGATGACGATCGGGATGAAGAGCGGAGCGAAGAAGAAGTAGGTCTGACCGCTGAACTGGTCGGCCGTACGGCCCCCGACGGTGATCGTCGTTGTCGCCATGAGCAAGCCGAGGAACAGCGACCCGGCATCGCCCATGATGATCTTGGCCGGGTTGATGTTGTGCGGGAGGAATCCGACGCAGACGCCGACGGCGATGATGGCCACGAGCGGGGCGATGTTCGACCCTTCGAGCAGTCCGGCTTTGAACAGACGGTCGGCGTACAAGAAGAAGGCGCTGCCGGCGATGGCGACGATGCCGGCAGCGAGGCCGTCGAGGCCATCGATGAGGTTGATGGCGTTTGCCAGCACCACGACCGTCAGCACAGTGACGAGGGGGGCGAGGTCGGGCGAGAGGACGACGTAGTCGTACCGGGCGAAGGGGACGCGGAAGTAGAGCATCGTCACCCCGAGCAGCGACAGGATGCTGCCCGACAGCACCATTCCGGCAACCTTCGCCGGCGGCGAGACGCCGCCCTTCCGCTCCCAGAGGTCGTCGACCGACCCGACGACGAACATCACCGCCGCCGCCAACATGAGGCCGAGCGGCTCGGTGGCGCCGTTGAACATCTCCGAGAACTGAGGGATCTGGGACGCCACCGCCATCGCCACGAGGAACCCGCCGAACATGGCGGCGCCGCCGAGCGTCGGGGTGGCCCGTTCATGGACGCTGCGGCCCTGGGGGATGGAGACGGCGCCGATGCGGATGGCGACCCGCCGCACGACGAACGTCAACAGGAACGTGGTGACGGCCGCGACCGTCAGGACGATCGAGTAGCCCGCCACGAGTCAGGCCCGCCGGCTCACGTCCCGGCCAGCTCCGGGTACGGCGTGTACTTCGAGCAGAGGCGGGCGGCGGCGTCCCGGACCTCCCCCGCTACGGTCTCGTCGCCCGCCTTGCGCAGCACGGTGGCGATCAGGCTCGCGATCTCCCCCATCTCGGGTTCCCTCATGCCGGCCGTCGTGACGGCGGCGGTGCCGAGTCGGAGCCCGCTCGTCACGAACGGCTTCTCCGGGTCGTTCGGGATCGCGTTCTTGTTGACCGTGATACCGGCGTCGTCGAGCGCTTCCTGGGCCAACTTGCCGGTCACACCAAACGGCCGGAGGTCGACGAGCATGAGGTGGTTGTCCGTGCCTCCCGAGACGATGCGGAACCCCTCGCCGTCGAGACCCGACGCGAGTGCCCGCGCGTTGCGCACGATCCCGGCGGCGTAGTCGCGGAAGCCAGGCTGGCCCGCCTCGTGGAACGCGACCGCCTTCGCCGCGATCACGTGCATGAGCGGACCACCCTGGAGGCCCGGGAACACCGCCTTGTCGATCGCGGCGGCGTACTCCTCGCGACACAGGATGCACCCGGCGCGGGGGCCGCGCAGGGTCTTGTGCGTCGTGAGCGTGATGATGTCGGCGTACGGCGCTGGCGACGGGTGCGCGCCGCCGACAATGAGCCCGGCGATGTGGGCCGCGTCCACGAGGAACAGGGCACCGACCTCGTCGGCAATCTCGCGGAAGGCAGCGAAGTCGATGATGCGCGAATACGCGGTGGCGCCGGCCACGATCATCTTGGGGCGCTCGCGACGGGCGAGGTCACGGATCCGGTCGTAGTCGAGCGTCTCCGTCTCGTCGTCGACGCCGTATGCGACGAAGTCGTAGAGGCGACCGCTGAAGTTGACGGGCGAGCCGTGTGTCAGGTGCCCGCCCTGGTCGAGGCGCATACCCATCACCTTGTCGCCCGGGTCGAGCACGGCCATGTACGCGGCCATGTTGGCGCTCGCGCCCGAATGCGGCTGCACGTTGGCGTGCTCGACGCCGAACAGCTTGCACGCGCGGTCGCGGGCGAGCTCCTCGGCGTCGTCGACGACGTAGTTGCCGCCGTAGTATCGCTTGCCCGGGTAGCCCTCGGAGTATTTGTTCGTGAGGACGGAGCCCTGCGCCGCCAGGACGGCGAGGGACGTGAAGTTCTCCGACGCGATGAGCTGGATGGTCGTGTTCTGTCGCTCGACCTCTCGCCGGACGATCTCGGCCATCTCGGGATCGGTGGCCGCCAGGGCGGCGAACGGGTCGGTCATTGCTCCCCCTGTTCGATCTCGGCGATTTGGTGCACGCGCCGCTCGTGCCGGCCACCCTCGAAGACGGTCGAGAGCCAGAGGCGCAGGATCTCGTCGGCGAGGCCGTCGGCGACGATCCGCCCGCCCATAGCGAGCACGTTGGCGTCGTTGTGGGCCCGGGAGACCCGGGCCGTGAACAGATCGTTGCAGAGGGCGGCGCGGATCCCGCGGACTTTGTTGGCCGTGATCTGCTCGCCCTGCCCGCTGCCGCCGAGGACGATGCCCCGCTCGGCCGCGCCACCGGCCACGGCCCTGGCGACGGCGGCGCAGATCGGCGGGTAGTCGACGGGCTCCTCCGAGTGCGTGCCGAAGTCGTCGACGGTGTGCCCGTCCGCCTTCAGCACCTCCTTGAAGTGCTCCTTCAGCCGGTAGCCCGCGTGATCGGAGCCGATGGCGATGTGCACGGGCACCCTCCCGATGCCGGCGCCGGGGCAGGCCGACGCCACGGGCCGGCAGCGCGGCCAGCCTACCGGCGGGCCCCTCGCACTCAGGCTGCACGACGCGGCCGGGCCGGGTCGTGCGGGTTCCGCGGACATGGCACACGAGACGCCTACCCTCGCCCCGTGGCGGGTGACGAGCAGCCGGACGAGCTTCCGAAGGTCACCTTGGCCTTCTTGCGCCGCGTCGAGGAGCTGTGCCCCCGGCGCGTCGCCTTCGAATACCACAACCGGCGCGGGAACCGCGTCGGACCGGCGCGGTGGCGAGTCGCGAACCAGATCACGGAGCACGCCCGCCTCTCCCACCTCGAGCTCGGCCCACCGACGGCCGAGGCGTTCACCCCGCTGCCCGACCTGCTGCCCGAGGAGCGCGAGGTCTACGGCGCCGCCGCCCGCTGGTACCTGCAGTTGTTCGGAGGGCGCGCCGTCCGCAGCGTCGACGGCACCGATGTCGACGAATGGGAGACGCGGCTCTCCGATGAGGGCATCCGGCTGGTCGGGCGGGCCGGCCTCGCCGTCGAGGACGAGAACGGCCGCCCGGAGCTGCGACTCCTCCGCATCGGCGGTCCCGCACCCGACGGGAGCGATCCGCTGTCGTCGCCCGACGCGCGGTTCGCGCTGTTGCGCGCGGGTGACTGGCTGACGGGACGGTCGGTGCGGCTCGTGCACGCCGACCTCCTCTACGGGGGCATGGTCGACCTCGAGGTACACGCCGATTCGGTCCGGGCCGAGCTGAGGCTGTGGGTGGGCAGGCGACTCGAAGCGGTCCGGCGTCGGATCGCCGACCCTCTTCCCCGCCCCGGGCTCGAGTGCGGACGATGCCGGTTCGTCGCCGGGTGCAAGGCGCATGGCTGACGACCTGCGGCCCGAGATCCTGACGCTGTCGCCGTCGACGGTCGACACCTGGCATCGCTGCCGGCGCGAGTTCCGGAGCAGCCAGCTGCTCGGGATCCCCGCCAGCGACGAGGGGCCCTCTCCGGACCAGGGGCTCTTCGTCCACGACCTGCTGCGGCACCTGCACCGACAGGGGTCATGTCTCGACGCGGGCCACGTCGACGACGTGCTCGTGGCACACGGTGTCGCCACGTCGGACGTCATGCGCGGGTACATCGACCGACACGCGCGGCGGTGCCCTTCCGAAGCGGAAGACTCGCGTCACGAGCTCGAGCGGGCGAGGTTCCACCGGCAACCGGCGCCGATGTTCATGGCGACGGGCCGGATCGACGCCGTCTGGATCCGGGACGGGCTGCTCGACGCGCGGGATTACAAGACCGGCCGCTACGAGAGCGACCGCGTCGCCGACGACCCCCGGGCTCGCCTCCAGGCCTGGTTGCTCGCGCCGGTGGCCGCGCGGCGCCGCTTGCGATTGCGTTTGAGCTACGAGTGTCTTGCGGCCGAAGCGGTCGATGATCCTCAGCCTTTCGAGCCCGACCGGGACGAGCTCGACCAGATCGAAGAGGAGCTGCGTCTCGTGGCCGAGGCGATCTGGCGCGAGCGGGAGTTCGCCGGCGTCGCCGATACGGCCGTCTGCGCGAGCTGCCGGTACCGGTCGATCTGCCCCGACAGCGCGGCACCCGCCCGGCCGGTGTGGCCCGTCCTGGAGGAGAACCTCGCCGACGGGCTGGCTGCGTCCCGATAGCGTCGGCGCCCGTGATTGATCCCCGAGCAGCCGTGCTCGTCGGCGTGGGACAGGCGATTCAGCGCCCGCAGGAGCCGACGCGGGCGCGCGAGCCCATCGACCTGCTCGCCGACGCCGCCCGTGCCGCCGACGCCGACGCGGGCACGGCCCGGTCGGTACTGGCCAGGATCGACACGATCGCAGTCGTCGACATCGTGTCGTGGAAGTACCCGGACCCCGGTGCGCTCCTCGGCCGTCGCCTCGGCGTCGAGCCGCGCACGACGATGACGACCACCGTCGGGGGCAACTCTCCTCAGCTCCTCGTGAACGAGCTCGCCGGTACCATCGCCGGCGGCGACGTGCGTGCCGCGCTCATCGGCGGCGCGGAGTGCGTCTACACGCGGTGGCGCGCCCGGCGCGAGCCGAAGGTGTGGTTGGATTGGACCCAGGCCGACGACCCGCCGTGCGCCAACATCGTCGGCGACCCGCGGGCGGGCACGAACGACTACGAGATGGCCCACACCGCCGTCGCGCCGACGCAGATCTATCCGCTGTTCGAAACCGCCTTGCGCGCCGACGCCGGCCGCCCGGTCGAGGAGCACCAGCGCGACGTGAGCGAGCTGTGGGCGATGTTCGCGGCGACCGCAGCCGACAATCCGTACGCGTGGTCGCGGGTCCCATACTCGCCCGAGGAGATCCGCACACCGACACCCGACAACCGGATTGTCACGTTCCCGTACCTCAAGCGCATGTGCGCCAACATCGACGTCGACCAGGCGGCCGCCCTGCTCTTGTGCTCGTACGAGCTCGCCCGCGATCTCGGCGTGCCCGACGACCGTCTCGTGTTCCCGCTCGCGGGCGCCGACGCGCACGACCACTTCTTCTTCAGCGAGCGCGAGACCCTGCACACCTCGCCGGCGATCGCGACCGCCGGCCGCGCTGCCCTCGACTCGGCCCGCGTCGGCATCGACGACGTCGTGCGCTTCGACCTGTACTCGTGCTTTCCGTCGGCGGTCGAGATCGCGCTCAGCGCGCTCGAGCTGCGCGGGCCGCTCGGTGGCGACACCCGCCCGCTCACTGTGACGGGCGGCCTCGGCTTCGCCGGCGGTCCCGCGAACAACTACCCCACCCACGCGATCGCCGGCATGGTGGATGCCTGCCGTCGCGACCCGGGGTCGGTCGGCATGGTGACCGCGCTCGGGTGGTATGTCACCAAGCACTCGATCGGCCTCTACTCGACCACGCCGCCGGAGCGCGGCTTCGTCATGGCCGACGGCGCGCGCACCCAGGCGGCCGTTGACGCGCTTCCGGGCCGAGCGACCGCCGGGCCCTATTCGGGGCCGGCGACGGTCGAGGCCACCGCGGTCGTGTTCGAGCGGGAAGGCGCGCCGGCCGTCGCGATCGTGTCGACATTGACGCCCGACGGCCGTCGCGCCCTCGCCAACACGCGCGAGCCGTCGGCAATGCAGGACATGACCGAGAAGGCATGGGAAGGGCGGCGCGTCACCCTCCACACCGACGGCACGGTCAACAGGCTCGACACATGATGCGTGCGCTGGGAGCCGATATGTCACCCTGCGCACGCATCACGCGCGGGGCTTACCCCACTCGTTCCAGGATGTGACCTCCTCGACGGGGCGGCGCTGCGCGGGCTTGAAGTCGCCGCCGGTGTAGTACGCGACCGGGACGAGGCCGGCCTGCAGCACGCCGTCGGGAATCCCGAGCAGCGCGGCAGCGTCGGCGGCACGCGGGAGGTGCAGCGTCGTGAGCACCGAACCGAGCCCGCGGCTGCGCAACGCGAGCTGGAAGCTCCACACCGCCGGATAGATGGATGCCCACACCCCGCCGTGGGCGCGCCCCCGCGTGTAGTCCTCGATACACGGGATGACGTGTATCGGAACGCGCTCCAATCGCTCGGCCAGCCACAACGCGCTCTCGCCGACGCGGGTCAAGCTCTCCGAGCCGCTGCGCGCTCGGTCCATGTAGGGCCCGAAGCCGTCCCGGTACATGTCGGCGAGGGCGGCGCGCTTGTGGGCGTCGGTGACGACGACCCAGTGCCAGCCCTGGCGGTTCGAACCGGTCGGCGCCTGGATCGCGAGTCGGAGGCAGTTCTCCACCACTTCGGGCGGAACGGGACGGTCGAGGTCGAGCCGCTTTCGCACCGCGCGCGTCGTCGACAGCAGGTGGTCGACGATCGGAAGGTCAAGCTCGGAGCTCACGACTCCTGCGGGCGCAGGTCCACCCGTAGGGTCAACACACCGTCGTCGAAGGTCCACGAGGCGTCGGCAACGATTGCGAAATCCATGTAGTCGACCTCCGCCTGTTCGATGAAACGCTGACGTTCGGCGCCCGCCACCGGCGGCAGTTGGCGCTCTCTTACGGCGTCGGCCCGGTCGCGGAAGCGCTGGAGCATCGCGTTTACGTCGAGGTCGTCCCCCCGATCGGCCATCGGAGCCACCCTACCCAAGCATCCGCGCGACCAGAACTCGATCACGTCCCGCGAGGTCGGGACGGAGGAGCACCTCCTCGAAGCCGGCCGCCGTCGCGACCTTGACCGCCGCCTCCGCTCGCTGCGGCGCGATCTCGCACACGAACGTGCCGGCGACATCGAGCCACCCAGGTGCTTCGTGCGCGAGCTCCTCGATCGCTTCCATCCCCGTCGGGCCACTGACCAGCGCCGGCCGCGGTTCGTGCTGCAACTCGACCGGCAGGTCCGCCGCCTCCGACTCGGCGACGTACGGCGGGTTCGACACGACGAGACGCAAGCGGCCCCGCAAGCTGCGTGGCAGCGCGTCGAACCACGAACCGGCGGCGAGCCGGACGCGCGTCGAGGGCAGGCCCGTACCGGCCAGATTGGCGCGACCGACCGCGAGCGCGTCTTCGCTGATATCCGTTCCCCACACCTCGGCGTCGGGAAGCTCGCCGGCCAGAGCCAGTGCGAGGGCCCCCGCACCGGTCCCGAGGTCGGCGATCGCGTACGTCGTCGCCGCGCCCGCCCACGGATCGGGACGGCCGCGCCGGGCGCCGAGACGTACGGCTTCGTCGATGGCGACCTGGGCCGTCACCTCTGTCTCGGGTCGGGGGATCAGCACCCGCGGGTCGACCATGAGCTCGAGGCCGAGGAACAGCCAGCAACCGAGCACGTACTGCAGCGGCTCGCCGCCGGTGCGCCGCCCGAGGAGCTCGTCGAGCTGGGCGGCGGCGCGCGTCGTGGCCGTCTCGTCCTCGGCGGTGACGAGCTCGGCGGCGTCGAAGCCGGAGACGTGCTCGACCATCCAGCGCGCCTCGCTCGGCGCGTTCTCGATGCCGGCGCCGGCGAGCGTCCCCTCGGCTTCGACGCGCAGGTCCCGCCAGGTCGGCACGGATCAGGCGGACGCGGACGCGAGTTGCTCGGCGCGCTCCGCCGCGATCAGCTCGTCGACGATCGGGTCGAGCTGGCCCGCGAGAACCTGGTCGAGCGCGTGAAGTGTGAGACCGATGCGGTGGTCGGTCACCCGCTTTTCCTTGAAGTTGTAGGTGCGGATCTTCTCCGAACGGCCGCCGCCCTTCACTTGGTCGCGCCGGGCCGACGACACCTCCTCCGCCTGCCGCTCCCGCTCGGTCTGAAGGAGGCGTGAACGCAGGATCCGCAGCGCCTTCTCCTTGTTCTGGAGTTGGCTCTTCTCGTCCTGACAGGTGACCACGAGGCCGGTCGGCAAATGCGTGATCCGCACCGCCGAGTCGGTCGTGTTCACGGACTGACCGCCGGGCCCGCTCGACCGGTACACGTCGACCTCGAGCTCGTTGGGATCGATCTCGATGTCCACGGCGTCCGCCTCGGGGAGGACCGCGACCGTCGCCGCGCTCGTGTGCACCCGACCCTGGCTCTCGGTGACCGGTACGCGCTGCACCCGGTGCGGTCCGGCTTCGTGCTTGAGTCGAGCCCAGGCGTCCGTGCCCTTCACGACGAAGGTGACGTCGCGGTAGCCACCCATCTCGGCCGGCTGGCTCGAGAGCACTTCGAAATCCCACCCGCGCAGCTCGGCGTAGCGGCGGTACATCTCGAAGAGATCTCCCGCCCAGAGGTTCGCCTCGTCGCCGCCTTCGGCACCCCGGATCTCCACGATGACGTTCTTGCCGTCGTTGGGATCGCGCGGGACGAGCAGCTCTCTGAGCGCCGCCTCGAGCTCGGCGACGCGAGCTTCCCGCTCAGCCAGCTCGCCCTGGAGGTACTCGCGCATCTCGGCGTCCTGCTCGCCCTCGAGCAGCTCGCGCGCGTCCGCGACGTCCGCTTCGGTCCGGCGGTATTCGCGGTAGGCGTCGACGACGGGCTTCAGTTCGGCGTGGCGGCGTCCAGCGTCGCGCGCGGCAGCCTGGTCCCCGCTCGCGTAGAGCTCGGGGAGCTGCGACTCGAGCTTCTCGAGCTCGGTCTCCAGGTCAGCCAGGTGCTCGAACACTTCGTTCAGGGTACCGGCGTGACGTCGTCACGCCGTGGTGCTGCGTCAGCGCAGCGCGTTCTCGATGACGGAGTTGTCGCCCTGCGCGGTGTCCTCGGCGACCTGGTCGAGGAACTTGTGGAAGTCGTCGGAGCCGGACCGGTCGGCGATGGCACGGGGGATGGCCGGAAAGGCGTAGTCGTCGGTCGGCAGCGGCGGGTGGTCCTCGGCCGGTTTGCGCGCCATGACCTGGTCGATGACGGGCTCCAGGCGCTTCTGCTTGTCCTTCACCGCTCGTTCGTCTCGCACGAGGAATTCGGGGAGCACCTCCCGCCCGAACAGCTCCAGGCTCTCCATGATGTGCTCGTGGCGGTTCTTGCCCGACTGGCTCACGAAGATGACCTGGTCGACGCCGCACTCCTCGTAGCGGAGGAGGAACTCGCGGATCTGGTCGGGAGTGCCGACGGCGCCCCGCAGGCCGCCCAGCCCGCCTTCCACGACCTTGGCACCGAGCCGGTCGGAGTTCGCGGCCGCCGCTTGGACGGCGCTGGGATCGAAGCCCTGCTCCCCCCGTTGCCGCTGGTACTCGGCCCACACGTCGCTGACGCCGGGTTGGTGGCGGCCGAAGACGTAGTAGTGCGCGAGCGAGTAGCCGAAGAAGTTGGCGCCCTCCAGGCCGCGCTGCATGGCCTCGTCCTCGTCGGGATGGCACATGAACGTCGTCACGCAGGCCAGGTTCGGATTGACGGCGTCGCCGATCGGCACGCCGTCGCGCTCGAGCGTTCCGTAGTAGTCGCCGACCCAGTGGCGGGCGTCCTCAGGGTCGATGAACGCGAACGTCAGGGCGCCGATCCCCTTCTGCGCCGCGAGGTGGATCGTGTCGCGCCGGCTGCACGCGACCCAGACCGGCGGATGGGGCTTCTGCCGGGGCTTGGGGACGACGTTGCGCGGCGGCATCGTGACGTACTTGCCGTGGTGACCGGTGAATGGCTCCTCGGTCATACACCGCGTCGCGACGCGCAGGCCCTCCTCCCACATCTCGCGCTTCTCGATCGGGTCGATGAGGAAGCCGCCGAGCTCGGCTTCGGACGACGACTCTCCCGTGCCGAAGTCGACGCGCCCGCCCGAGACGAGGTCGAGCGTCGAGATGCGCTCGGCGACGCGGGCGGGGTGGTTGAACGGCGGCGGACTCTGCACGATGCCGTGCCCGAGCCGCATGTGCTCGGTGCGCTGCGACACGGCGGCGAGGAAGACCTCGGGCGCGCTCGAGTGGCTGTATTCCTCGAGGAAGTGGTGCTCGACCTCCCAGCAGGTGTGGATGCCGAGCTTGTCGGCGAGCTCGCACTGCTCGAGCGCGTTCTGCAGCAGCGTGTACTCGGAGTTCTCTTCCCAGGGGCGGGGAAGCTGGTGCTCGTAGAACAGCCCGAACTTCATGGTGATCCTCAGTAGGTGTTCGCGGCGACGAACGCGCCGTCGTCGGCCGGACGGATGGTGCCGTGGGCGTGGAATTCCTCGAGAAGGACGGCACGCCGCGGGTTCCGATCGAGCGCGTGCTCGACCTCGCGCAGGGTCAGGGCCAGGTTCTGCTCGCGGCGGGGACCGAGGGAGTCGGCCAGGCCCCGTTCCCAGAGGCTGCCGACGACCTCGGTGCCGGGGTACTTCCGCCCCGAGTCGCCGACGAAGGACCGGTCTCGCATCTCGGTGAGTGCCGTCTTCAGGTACTCGACGTGTGGAGTCTCGTCTTGACGGATGTACGACACCAAGCGGGCGGCGTCGCCGTCGCCGTCGACCAGATCCGTGTCGGACAGCACGGACTCGGCCCACGCGAAGGTATGGAACGCGGAGATCTCGATCAGGAGGATGTTGATCATCCGCTGGACGAGCATCTCGAAGTCGAGGTCCAGGTCGGCGAAGACGCGCGCCTCCTCCATCTGTCGGCGGATGCGCTGCGGATCGGGAGCCGCGCTCCCACCACCGCCGATGCCCATGCGCTCGAGCATCCGCGCTGTCTCGTCCTCGGTGACGGGGTTGTCGAAGGCGACGTCGCGGGCCGCGAACCACATCTGCTTGTGGCCGGCTTCTTCGTCGAACCCGGCCTCGTCGCGCGCATGCGCCTCGAAGAGCCCCCGGTGGAGGTGCGACGTCGCTGTCCCGGCGACGCTCTCGTCGAAGTGGCGCTGCGGATCTCCGACGTTGGCATGGCGGATCATCGCCCCGAAGCCCTCGACCGTGCCGATGCGCGTCAGCGTCGTGATGATGGGGCCCGGTACTCCCTCACGGATCAGGAACTTCGCCTGCTCGACGTTCGGGTACGTCTCGGGCCACGTCGACACCGGCACGTCGATCAGGTCGGTGCCGAAGGTCGCCGCATGGTGCTCCTGCCACTCGTCGATGGCCGGCACGCGGTGCCGCGTGCGAGGCGAGTGGTACGCGCCGCCGTCGTCGAATCCGCCGTGACAGCGGACGCCGCCGACCACGAGCGGCTCGGCGACGTCGTCCGTGGCGAGGAGCTCGTCCTCCGTCCATTCCAGCTGGAGGTTCATGCGTCACCCTCCGTTGACCGGTACACACGCAAGGGTATACTCATGAGTATACCTATGGCAAGTGCCGACCCCACCGTCGTCGACCCCGCCCGCACCGGCCCTCTGCCCCGCGCCGCCCGCCAGGAGACGATCCTCCGGGGCGCCGGCCGCGCCTTCGCCCGGGCCGGGTACGCGGCGACGTCCATGGAGGACATCGCCGCCGCGTCGGGCATCACCAAGCTCATCGTCTACCGGCACTTCGCCGGGAAGGAAGAGCTGTACCGGGCCGTGCTCCAGCAGGTGTTCGATCGTCTCGCCGAGGAGTTCGTGGTCGGCTACTCGAAGGGCGAAGGCGGTGTCGGCGCGCGCTCGTTGCTCACGGTCGCACGTGAGGATCCCGACGGGTTCCAGCTCCTGTGGCGTCACGCGGCGCGCGAGCCGCAGTTCGCCGACTACGCACGAGAGCTCCGGGAACGGTCCGTCGATGCGTCCCGCGCCCTCCTCGCTGGACAGGTCCAGCCCGACCTGTACGAATGGGCCGCCCACACGCTCGTCGACGAGCTCGTCGTCGCGGTCCTGAACTGGCTCGAGTTCGGCGACCCCGCGCGTGACGAGGAGTTCGTCGGCCTGGCGACGGCGGCGGCGCGCGCCGGCACTCGCGCCTGGGTGAAGGGATGACGAGATCCCTCTTCGCGCACTCCGTGACTGGTCCGGCGGGGGCCGGTCAGGCAGTGCCGAGCGCGGGACGGGGCGCCGCCGCCGGAGCGGGCGGCCGGGCCTGGACCTCGGCGAGCTGCTCGGCGGTCATCACAGCCCGGAGCGAGGCAATCGCCACCTCGAGCTGGTCGAGGGTGGGCTCGCGTGTCGTCAGCTGCTGGAGAGCGAGACCGGGACGCATCAGGATCCGGACGACGCGTGAGTCCATGTGCCGGGCCGCGAAGCGGATCACCTCGTAGGCGATCCCGGCGATCAAGGGGATCAACAACACCCGCGACGCGATGAGCAACGGCCAGTCGGGACGGCCCACGAACGCGTAGACGACGATCGTGATCACGAACACTGTCAGCAGGAAGTTCGTCCCGCAGCGGACGTGCTCGGTCGTGAACCGCTGCGCCGACTCCGGCGAAACCTCCACGCCGTTCTCGTATGCCGCGATCGCCTTGTGCTCGGCGCCGTGGTACTGGAACACGCGCTTCACGTCGCGTAAGCGCCCGATGAGCAGCAGGTAGCCGATGAACAGCCCGAGCCGGAGCGCGCCCTCGGCCGCGTGGAGCCAGAAGCCCTCGAGGGGAACCCAACGATCGAGGCCGCGGGCGCCGAAGGCGGGCAGCAGGATGAACAGACCGGTGAAGACCGCCAGTGCGATGGCGATCGTGCCGCCGATCGCGCCTTTCGAGAGGCGCTCCTCCTCGGGGACCTGCCGGTTCGCCGACCACGCCAGCGCCTTGAACCCGAGCGTGAGGGACTCGGCGAGCGCCATGACGCCTCGCACCAACGGGATGCGCGAGTAACGCTCCGACCAGCGCGGCACGTCCTGCGTCTCGAGCTCGATGTCACCTTCCGGCGTTCGCACGGCGACGGCCCAGCTGTTGGCGCCGCGCATCATCACGCCTTCCATGACGGCCTGGCCGCCCATGTAGCGGGGCTCGGGCCGTCGGGCCATCAAGCCTTGGCCTTGCCGCCCTGCTTCGCGTACCGGCGCTGGAACCGCTCGACGCGGCCGCCGGTATCCACGAGCTTCTGCTTGCCCGTGTAGAAGGGATGACACTCCGAGCACAGCTCGACCCGGAGCTCAGGGACGGTCGAACGCGTCGTGAACGTGTTGCCGCACGAGCAACGCACCGAGCACTCGACGTAATCGGGGTGGATATCAGTCTTCATGATGCTCCCAATCTAGTTGCGTGCCGACCCGAATGGCGCCGGCCAGTGGGATCGCTGGGTTCGAGGGGCGGCCCCGAGGGGTTGTCGACGACGCCTCTGCCCAGCGAAAGAGGAGACGATTTCTCGGGCGTCACGCTGAGCGCGAGCCGCACCCCGTGCGCATGCCTATGAGCCGGGCGTGGGCGCCTTGGCGATCTCGGCGAGGAACTCGTCGTTGCTCTTGGTCGTGCGGATCTTGTCGATCAGCAGCTCCAGACCCTTCCCCTCCTCGAGGGCGTTCAGAACCCGGCGCAGCTTCCACACCTGCTGAAGCTGGTTGCGGTCGAAGAGAAGCTCCTCGTGGCGGGTGCTCGACGCCTCGACGTCGATCGACGGGTAGATCCGCCGCTCGGACAGCCGCCGGTCGAGCCGTAGCTCCATGTTCCCAGTGCCCTTGAACTCCTCGAAGATCACCTCGTCCATGCGGCTGCCCGTCTCGATGAGCGCCGTCGCCACGATCGTGAGCGAGCCACCCTCCTCGATGTTGCGGGCCGCGCCGAAGAACCGCTTCGGCGGGTAGAGCGCCGTGGAGTCCACGCCACCCGACAGGATGCGGCCCGACGCCGGCGCCGAGAGGTTGTAGGCGCGGGCGAGGCGCGTGATCCCGTCGAGGATGATCACGACGTCCTTGCCCATCTCGACCAGCCGCTTGGCTCGCTCGATCGTGAGCTCGGCGACCTGTGTGTGCTCGTCGGACGGCCGGTCGAAGGTGCTCGCGACGACCTCGCCGTTCTTGACGTGCCGGCGCATGTCGGTGACCTCTTCGGGGCGCTCGTCGACGAGCAGCACCATGAGGTGCACCTCGGGGTTGTTGCGTTCGACCGAGTACACGATTTGCTTCAGGATCGTGGTCTTCCCCGCCTTGGGCGGCGAGACGATCAGGCCGCGCTGACCCTTTCCGATCGGCGAGATGAGATCGACGATCCGCCCGGTGATGTTGGAGGGGTCGTCCCCCATTTCGAGGCGGAGCTTCGAGTCGGGGAACAGCGGGGTGAGGTCCTCGAACTTCGATCGATCGCGTGCGGCTTCGGTCGGGAGGCCGTTGACCTCGTCGACGCGCAACAGCGCCGGGTACTTCTCGTTGCTCGCCTGCGGTCGCGCGTAGCCGTTGAGGTAGTCGCCCTTGCGGAGGGCAAAGCGGCGGACCTGCGACGCCGACACGTAGACGTCCTTGGGCCCGGGGAGGTAGCTCGTCGCCCGAAGGAACCCGTAGCCCTCGTCCCGCAGGTCGAGCAGACCCTGCGTCTCGACCGGCTCGCCCTGGAACTCGCGCGGCTCACCGTCCTGCTGGCGATCGCGACCGCGGCGCCGGCGGCGACGGCGATTGCCCTCGCCGTACGACTGGCGCTCGTCCTCGGCCTCGATGCGCGGGGCCGTGCGAGTACCGCTGCCGTCGCCGTCGCCTCCCTGGGGCTCGGCTCGCGCCTCTGTCGTGGTCGTCGCACTCGCGGAAGTGTCCGAGCCGCGGGCGGTCCGTGCGGCCCTTCCGGATGCGTTCGCCCTTCCTTCGGGTCGCGAGACCGGGCGCGGCTCGGCAGGGATGTCGGCACCGTCCCCCGCCGCCGCGATCGCCTCCTCTTCGGCGGCGAGCGCGTCCATCGGGTCGTCGCTCTCTGACGTGCGGCGGGACCGGACCCGCTTCGGACGGTCGCCTCCGTCGGAACCGCCGGAGGCGGCGGAAATGTCACCGGCGGGGGCGTTGCCGTCGCCGGAAGCGCCGAGGATGGCGTCGATGAGGTCGGCCTTCTTCATGCGTGTCGGCGCCTGGACGCCCATCGCGCCCGCGATCTGATGGAGCTCCTCGCGGTCCTTTCCGTCGAGGACCGATCGGTCGAGCCCTTGGTCACTCATGGGGGGAAACTCCTCGTGCTGGTGGTAGCAGTCGTCCTGGCATTGCGCGCGGGGTTCGCACTCGACTCAGAACTCCTCAGGGCTCTGGTCCATCGGAAGAAACCAGTGACAATGCCGGCCCGCTGATCACAACGGGACGAACCGGTGCCGCCTCACGCGGGAACAGGCCCCGGGTGGGGTGCGACGGATGCCGGGACGGGATTCGGGACCGAAACGTCTCCGGGGATCACCGAACCGGTACGAAGAACTTAGCGTCCCCGTTGTCAACCCGCAAGTATCAGCGTGTATTCCGGCGGGTCAGTCCGTGGCCAGCAAGCGGCGCATGAGCGTATGCGCGACGACCGGGTCTGCGCCGGCGACGGCGCGTTCGGTGTACTCCCCGCCGGGGGCGTCCCGGGTCGAGTCGAACAGCAGGTACGGGACCGGGTCGGAAGTGTGGGTCTTGATCGCGCACGGCGTCGCATGGTCCGGCATCACGAGGAGCCGGTACTCGGTCCCCGACTCGTCGAGCGCCCGGACCAGCGGTCCGATCACGTCGCGGTCCCATCGCTCGAGCGCCAGGACCTTCTCACCTACGTCGCCCTGGTGTGCGGCTTCGTCGGTCGCCTCGACGTGGAGGAGGAAGAGGTCGCGGTCCCCGAGCGACCGCAGTGCCGCGTCGCGTTGCGCGCCGTAGTCGTTGTCGAATCCCGCAGTGGCACCCGGCACGTCGAGGACCTCGAGCTCGGTGAGCGCGCCGAGGCCGCGCACGAGATCCACGGCCGATGACAACCTTCCCTCCACCCCGTAGCGGGGTGCGAACGCCGGCAGCTCGGGTCGCACACCCTGACCCCACAACCAGATCTGCGTCGCGACCGAGCCGACCTTCGCAGCCTGCTCGGCGACGATGGGCTTGGACGCGTCCATGAGCGCCATGAGCTTCTCCGCGGCTGCGCCGACCGGGAACACGGCGGGCTTCCCGGTGAGGTCGTGCGGTGGAACACAGGTGGCGTCGCCCAGCTCACGTGGAACGACGCACAGGTGTCGGTATTCGACACCCGGATAGAACCGGACGCCGTCACGCCCCGAACCCAACGTCGCGTCCAGCGCCGCGATGATCGGCGCGCTCTGGTCACTCGTCGGATGACCGGCGGCGAAGTCGATCATGGTCGCCGGAGTGGCGTCGTCGAGGGTGACGAGGTTGCAGCGGAACGCGACGTCGTCGGGCCCGAGCTCGACGCCCATCGCGGCCGCCTCGATCGGCGCGCGTCCGGTGTGGAAGCGCGCCGGGTCGTAGCCGAGGATCGCCATGTTCCCCACGTCGCTTCCCGGCGGGAGACCCTCGGGAATCACGGCTGCTCGCCCGACTTCGCTGCGCGCGGCAAGACGTCCGAGCGCCGGCATCGCTGCCGCCTCGAGCGGGGTTCGCCCGCCGAGCTCGGCGAGAGGCTCGTCCGCGCAACCGTCGGGAACGAGCACGACGTACTTCATGCGGCCAAGGGTAGGCGCGGCCCTCTTCGCATCCTGTCCGGATAGCGTCCCCGCCACGATGACCAGCGCGCGGCAGTCCCCCACGTTCGCTGCTGTGAGACGGTCTCCAGCGCATCGATCCCGCGTAGCGCGGGAACGTTCACTCCACGCGTGGGAGGACCGCGCCGGCGATCCGCCGGGTGATGCCCGCGGGCAAAGCGCGCGAGAAGACGGCGCCGGCCTGGTTGAGCGCGCCGGGAATGCACACCGCGCGTCCCTGCTCGTACGCGTGCAGCGCCGCCGCGACCACCGGCTGCGGCGTCTGCCACAGGAAGCTGGGCACGACACCTGAGTCGAACCCGGCGCGGTCCTGGAACTCAGTGCGTGTGAACCCGGGGCACAGCACCATCACCTTCACGCCCGTCCCACGCAGCTCTTCGTGGAGCGCCTGGCTGAAGCTGGTGACGAACGCTTTCGTGCCGCCGTACGTGGCATTCAGCGGCGTCGGTTGGTAGCCGGCGAGCGACGACACGTTGATGATGCCGCCGCTCCCGCGCTCGATCATCCCGGCCAGCGCAGCGTGCGACAGCTGCACGACCGCCAGGACGTTCAGGCGAATCTCCCGCTCCTCTGAGTCGCGGGGCAACTCTGCGAACCTGCCGTAGGTGCCCATTCCGGCGTTGTTCACCAAGAGATCGATTGCCGGCTCGGTGGACTCGAGCCTCGCCTCGACGGCCGCTCTTCCCTTCTTCGTCGTCAGGTCGGCCGGCAGGACCTCGACGCCCACGCCGTGCTGCATCTCGAGCCGCTCGGCGAGCCCGTCGCACCGGGCCACGTCGCGTGCGACGACCACCAGGTCGTCGCCGCGGGCGGCGAGGGCGCGCGCGAACTCTTCGCCGATTCCCGACGATGCGCCCGTCACCAGCGCGGTCGACTTCGCGGTGCTCATGCCGTCACCTCCCATCTCAGAGCCCGAGCTCGGCGGCCACCGCGTCGGGCGTGGCGTCGACCGGATGCCCGACCGCGACCTCGTCCATGGCCCGCTCGGGATCCTTGAGGCCGTGACCCGTGAGCGTGCACACCACGGTCTCGTCGCTCCCGATGAGCGCGTCGTGCGAAGCTTTGAGGAGCCCCGCCACCGCCGCCGCCGACGCCGGCTCGACGAAGCAACCCTCGGCCGACGCCAGGAGCTGGTACGCGTCCATGATCTCGGTGTCGCTCACCGCGCCGATGTGGCCGCCCGACTCGTCGCGTGCTGCGATCGCGCCCTCCCAGTTCGCCGGGTTCCCGATGCGGATCGCAGTGGCCACCGTCTCGGGATACGGAACCGGCTCGCCGTGCACGAGCGGGGCCGCCCCCAGCGCCTGCCATCCCAGCATGCGAGGTCGCCGGCTCGGGCGCCCATGCACCTCGTACTCGAGGTAACCCTTCCAGTACGCGCCGATGTTGAGCGCGTTCCCGACCGGGATGCAGTGCACGTCGGGCGCGTCGCCGAGCGCGTCGATGATCTCGAACGAAGCTGTCTTCTGACCTTGGATGCGGAACGGGTTGATCGAATTGACGATCGTGACCTTGCGCCGCTCGGCGAGCTCTCGCACGACGCCGAGGGCAGCGTCGAAGTTGCCACGCACCGGAACGACGCGCGCACCGTGGATCAGCGCCTGGGCGAGCTTCCCGGTCGCGACGAAGCCTTCGGGAATGACCACGGCGCAGATCAAGCCGGCGCGCGCCGCGTACGCCGCGGCCGAGGCCGAAGTGTTGCCGGTGGACGCGCAGATGACCGCTTTGGCTCCGTCCTCCACGGCCTTCGACATCGCCAGGGTCATCCCGCGGTCCTTGAACGAGCCGGTTGGGTTGAGACCCTCGAGCTTCAGCAGCACCCTCGCGCCGGTCCGCTCGGACAGGTGCGGCGCTTCGACGAGTGGTGTGCCCCCTTCGAGCAGCGTCACGACTGGGGTCGCGCCGCTTACCGGCAGGTAATCGCGGTACGCGGCGATCACGCCCGGCCACGGCCGCCCCTGCGCCATCAGTCTTCGTCGCCCAGAACACGGAGCACCGACCCGACCCGGTGCACGACGTCGACGTCGCGCAACGCGTGGACGGTCGCCCTGAGATCAGCTTCGCGCGCCCGGTGCGTCACGAAGATCAGGCGGGCGTCGTCGCCGATCCCGCGCTGCTGCATCGACTTGATCGACACTCTGTGGCGGCCGAACTGGTCGGCGATCTTCGCGAGCACGCCGGGCTGATCGGCGACTTCCATCAGCAAGTAGAACTGCGACTCGACCTCGTCGATGGGCCGGACCCGGCGGTGGCTCAGCGCGCCGATCGTCGCCCCCCGTCCGCCCGACGTGAGGTTCTTGGCCGCATCGATGAGGTCGCCGAGCACCGCCGAGGCGGTCGGGCTCCCGCCCGCACCCCGCCCGTACAGCATCAGCTCACCGACGGCGTCGGCTTCGATGAACAGCGCGTTGAAGGACTCCCGTACGGACGCCAGCGGATGGTGCACCGGGATCATCGACGGGTGCACGCGCACGGCGAGGTCGCCGTCGACCTCCTCGGCGACGGCCAACAGCTTCACGACGTACCCGAGGTCGTGCGCCGAGCTGATGTCGTGGTCGCTGATCTCGGCGATGCCCTCGCGGTAGACGTCGCCGGCGACCACGCGGGCGCCGAACGCGATCGACGCGATGATCGTGGCCTTCGCGGCAGCGTCGTACCCCTCGATGTCGGCCGTCGGGTCTCGCTCTGCGTAGCCGAGCATCTGCGCTTCGGCGAGCGCGTCGTGGAACGACGACCCGTCCTCCGTCATGCACGTGAGGATGTAGTTGGTCGTCCCGTTCACGATTCCGATCACCCGTCGGATGCGGTCACCGGCGAGCGACTCACGCAGCGGTCGGATGAGGGGAATGCCACCCGCTACGGACGCCTCGAACAGCAGGTCGACACCCGATCCCTCCGCCGTCTCGAACAACTCCTTGCCGACGTTGGCGAGGAGCTCCTTGTTCGCGGTGACGACAGGCTTACCGCGCTTGAGCGCCTCGGTGATCAGCGAGCGGGCCGGTTCGATCCCGCCGATCACCTCGACGACGACGTCGATGTCGGGATCGGTAACGACTTCCTCGGCGTCACGAGTGAACCGCCCCGCCGGCAGCGGAACGTCCCGCTCGCGAGCGAGGTTCCTCACCGCGACGCTGGCCACCTCGATGCGTACGCCGGCGCGGCTCTCGATCACGTCGGCGTGCTCATCGATGAGTCGCACCAGCGCCGAGCCGACGTGCCCACACCCGAGCAGGCCGACCCGCACGGTCTCGTCGCGCAGCGGGTAGGCCATCGCGTCAGTCTCGCGCTCTAGAACTCGTCGAGGCGGATGAGATCAACCGGCGACTCGCGCCGCACGACGACCCGGGCGCGACCGTCGCGCACGAACACCACGGCCGGGCGCGGCACCTTGTTGTAATTCGACGCCATCGAGTAGCCGTACGCGCCGGTGACGGGGACGGCGAGCAGATCATCGACCCGCACACCGTCGGGAAGGCGGGCGTCGGCGACGACGAGGTCGCCCTGCTCGCAGTGCTTGCCCGCGATCGAGCATACGAGCGGCCGGGAATCGTCGGCGCGGGCGGGAAGATATGCCTCGTACCCGGCGCCGTAGAGCACAGGGCGCGGGTTGTCGCTCATGCCCCCGTCGACGGCGACGTACGTCCGGCCGTCGGGGATGGTCTTCACGGTGCCCACTCGATACAGCGTGATCGCCGCCGCCGCCGAGATGGAGCGGCCGGGCTCCACCATGAGCCGGGGCACTTCCTCGATTCCGGCGCTCGCGACACAATCCTTCAACGTCGTTCGCAGGGTGGTCTCATAGTCGGCCAATGACATGACGGGGTCGGTCGCGAGGTACCGCGTGGCGAGACCACCGCCCAAGTTCACCTCGTCGACGCGCGTCCCGGTCGACTGCTCGATGGCGGCGCAGAGATCGACGACAATCGCAGTAGCACGGGCGTAGGCGTCGAGCCGCTCGATCATCGAGCCGATGTGGGAGTGCAATCCGCCGAAGTGGAGCGTCGGGCTCTCGACGACGCGGCGGGCCGCCTCGAGGGCGACGCCGTCGTGCACCGCGAAGCCGAACTTCGAATCGAGGGTGCCCGTCTCGATGAAGTCGTGCGTGTGGGCCTCGACCCCCGGCGTGACGCGCACGAGGACCGTGGGGCGATTGGCGCGACCGGTGGCGAGGTGCTCGAGACGGTCGAGCTCGTCGAACGAGTCGGCGACGATGCGTCCGACGCCGGCGTCGAGAGCCTGCGCGATCTCGTCCGTCGACTTGTTGTTGCCGTGGAAGACGACCCGACGGGCCGGGAACCGGGCGTGGAGGGCCACCGACAGCTCGCCGCCCGTGGCGACGTCGAGATGGAGCCCCTCCTCGGCGACGAGTCGGGCCATCGCCGTGCACAGGAACGCCTTGCCGGCGTACGCGACGCAACCCTCGCCGAAGGCGGCGGTGTACTCGCGACACCGGCGCCGGAGATCCCCCTCGTCGTAGACGAAGAGCGGTGTGCCGTGCTCGGCGGCGAGTTGCTCGAGCAGGCCCGCGTCGCGGAGCGCAGGCGGAATCAGCTCGGGTTCGACCGGCGCCGTCATTGCTGCTGCTCGGTTTCGTCGTCGAGGCGTGCCATCTCGTCGGGAGCCGAGACACCCAGCAGGCCCAGCGCGTCGGCAAGTCCGATCCGGCACGCCTCGGACAGCCATAGGCGGGCCTGCGTGAGCGCGTCGTCCTCGCTGATGACGCGGCAGTCCCGGTAGAAGCCGTGGAAGTGCTTGGCGAAGTCGCGCACCCACGTCGTCACTCGATGCGGGGCGCGCAGCTCGGCCGCCTCCCGTACCGCTTCCGGATACAGCGCGAGCGAGCGAAGAAGATCCGCCTCGCGTTCGTGCACGAGCATGGAGAGATCGACCTGATCGAGCCGGAGGCGTGTCACGCCGCGCTCGCTCGCCTTCCGCTCGATCGAGGCGATGCGAGCGTGCGCGTACTGCACGTAGTAGACGGGGTTCTCCATCGACTGCGACGTGACGACGTCCAGATCGAATGTCTGCGGCGTGTCGACGCCCTGGAGCAGGAAGGTCAGCCGCGCGACGTCGGGGTCGACCTCGTCGAGGATGTCTGCGAGCGTGATGATCTGACCGGCGCGGCGGGAGAGGCGGACGAGCTCGCCGCCCCGTTCGATCCGCACGAGCTGGCCCAGGATGATCTCCGGCTCGCCCGGCGGGAACCCCAACAGCTCGAGACCGGCCTGGAGCGATTTCACCTGGCCGTGGTGATCCGAGCCCCAGATGTCGATGAGGTGCTCCCAGCCGCGGGCGAACTTGTCCCGGTGGTAGGCGAGGTCCGGAAGAAGGTACGTCGGCGTCCCGTCGCTCTTGACGAGCACGCGGTCGCGCTGGTCGCCGAGTGCCGACGTCCGCAGCCAGATCGCGCCGTCCTGCTCGTAGATCTGGCCACGTTCGCCCAGCAGCCGGAGCACGTCGGCCACTTCGCCGCGGTCGTGCAACGTGCGTTCAGAGAACCAGGTGTCGAAGTGCACGCCGATCCGCTCGAGGTCTCGTTGCACCGAGCGCACGGCGTCGTGGTAACCCCATTCACGCGCCTGGTCCGGCGTCACGTCGTCGCCGAGCTCCTCACGCATGCGCGCCGCCATCTCGACCAGGTAGTCGCCGCGGTAGCCGTCCTCGGGCGGCTCCTCGCCCTGGTATCGCGCGTACAACGAGGCGCCGAAGGCGTCGAGCTGTCCGCCCGCGTCGTTCAAGTAGTACTCGCGATGGACGACCGCACCCTGCGCCGCGAGCAGGTTCGCGATGGCGTCGCCGACCGCCACCCATCGGGCACCCCCGGCGTGGATGGGCCCGGTCGGATTGAGCGAGACGAACTCGAGGTTGATCCGGCGGCCGCGCAGCGTGTCGTCCCGCCCGTAGGTGTCGCCGGCCGCCACCACTTCCCGCAACACATCGTGGAGCCACGACGGCGACAGGAAGAGATTGAGAAACCCCGGGTCGGCGATCTCGATGTGATCGAGGTGCCGGGGTGGCATGGTTTCCAAGGCGGATTTCACGCGATCGGCGATCACGCGCGGCGGAAGCTTCGCCGCCTTGGCCGTCTGCAGAGCGACCGGGCTCGCCCAGTCTCCCCGCCCGAGGTCCGGGTCGCTCGGCTCGAGCGCGACACCGTTCGGCGGCTCGGGGAGCCCGGCCGCGTTCAGCGCGTCACGCAGGCTGTTACGAAGCTCGTCACGGATCACGAAGCGAAGACGGGCGACACGCAGTGCGCCACCTGTTGCCGCATCGTACTTCGGTGCCTCTCATCGACCGCGAGAGTTGGTGAACACCCGTTGGCACCCTCGCTCGCCGAGCCCTCGGAGCTCAGGGGCGCTCGCCGAGCCCTCGTAGCTCAGGGGCGCGTCGGCGGCGGCTCTGCCGACCGCCGACGCAGGAGCCCGAGCTGGCGAGGGCGACCAATGGACGCGAGCCGTTGGTACCCTCGCTCGCCGAGCCCTCGTAGCTCAGGGGATAGAGCAGTGGCCTCCGGAGCCATGTGCGCAGGTTCGAATCCTGCCGAGGGCGCAGCGGCTTCAAGTTGCACACCCGCACCGATATGCGGCGCACGGTACGCCGTACGCATCTCGTCGCTGAAGAGGTCGGGCCCTTCCCGCGCCGCGAAGTGACCGCCCCGCTCGGCTTGTTGAAGGACGGAAGTCGGGGCTGACGCTCTCCGCTCGGTGACTCGGCTCGAGGGAGTCGAACTCACGCGCCCGCAGCATCAGGCGCCTTTTGGTCAGGAAGCGGCCTCCCGAAGACGTCGACCTGAAGCCGACCACCCTCTTGACATGCAGCCGATCGGCTGCTTATGTGAAAAGGCAGCCAAACGGCTGCATGTGGGAGATGACCTGATGGATGCAGTGTTCCGGGCGCTGGCCGATCCGAGTCGCCGTCGCCTGCTCGACAGCCTGAACGCCCGCAACGGGCAGACGCTGCACGAGCTCTGCGGCGGCCTCGCGATGGCGCGGCAGTCGGTCAGCAAGCACCTCGCGCTGCTCGAGGCGGCCGGCGTCGTCACGACGGTGCGGCAGGGCCGAGAGAAGTTGCACTACCTGAACGCGGCGCCCATCAACGACATCGCCGAGCGATGGATCGATCACTACGACCGAGGACGGGTCGAGGCCCTGGCCGACCTGAAGCGAGCACTGGAGGACACACCGATGGAGAAGCCCGAGTTCGTATACACCACCTATATCCGCACGACGCCGGAGCGGCTGTGGCAGGCGCTCACCGACCCCGCGTTCACCGAGCGTTACTGGGGCATGTCGTTCGAGTCGGACTGGCAGCCCGGATCCACGATGACCCTGCATCAGCGGGGCGTGAGCGTCGCCGATCCGGAGCAGGTCGTGCTCGAGTCGGATCCGTACCGCCGACTCTCGTACACATGGCACACCTTCACCCCCGAATGGGCCGAGATCGTCGGCATCGACGAGGACCTCCGCGCCCGGATCGCAGCCGAGCCCCGCTCGAAGGTCACCTTCGACATCGAGCCCGACGGTGAGGTCGTCCGCCTCACGGTCGTGCACGACGGGTTCGAGCCCGGCAGCAAGGTCGTCGAGATGATCAGCGGCGGCTGGCCGCGCGTGGTGTCGGGCCTCAAGACGCTGCTCGAGACGGGTGACGCCGAGAAGCCCGACCGGGCGGCGGCGCGCAGCGGGAGCGCGGCGAAGTGAGCGGATGATCGACGCCGCGCGAGGCTGGGAACGTGGCGGAATCGACCTTCATCGTTCCCGGCCGCGGCGGCGTCGAGTTGTTCGTGCGGCACTGGCCGGCGACCGGCGCCGCCCGTGCCGCCGTGCAGGTCTCACACGGCCTCGGCGAGCACTCGGCGCGGTACGGCCGGCTCGCCGTCGCGCTCGGCGCGGCCGGCTTCGCGGTCTACTCGCACGATCATCGGGGCCATGGACAGAGCGTGCGCAGCGCGAGCGAGTTCGGGCACTTCGGGCCGGACGGGTGGAACGCGCTGGTCGACGACCTCGTGACCGTGGGCGAGGCGATCGATGCCCGCACCGGTGGCACTCCCCGAGTGCTCCTCGGGCACTCCCTGGGCTCCTTCGTCGCGCAGCAGTACCTGCTCGACCACAGCGACGAGATCGCGGCCGCGGTGCTGACGGGAACGTCCGCCGTCGACATCATCTTCGGTGCGCTCGACGCAGACACCTCACTCGATCGCATGCCGGGCAACGAGGCCTTCGAGGGGCGCACGGACTTCGACTGGTTGAGCCGCGACGCCGCCGAGGTCGATCTCTACATCGCGGATCCCGCCTGCGGCTTCAGCGCCGATGCTGACGCACTGGCCGACATGGCGGCCGCCGCCAAGCGGCCCGTCGACGCCGATGCGCTCGGGAGCATCCGTTCCGACCTCCCGATCCTCCTGATGTCGGGGAGCGCCGATCCCCTGAGCGGGGCGATGGCCCTCGTGGAGCTGGTGGCGCGGCGCTACCGCGATGCGGGCGTCCGTGACGTCACGGTCATCGGCTACGAGGACGCGCGCCACGAGATCTTCAACGAGATCAACCGGGACGAGGTGACGGCCGACCTCGTCGACTGGCTCGAGCGCCACACCAAGTCGAGCCCGTAGCCTGCGGTCGTGGCGGCACTCGACGGCAAGGCCGCGCTGATCACGGGAGCGGCGTCGGGCATCGGCAAGGCGACGGCCGAGCTGCTCGCGACGGAAGGCGCCCGAATCGGCGTCGTGGATCTCACCGAGGACGCCGGCCGAGCCGTCGCCGACGCCGTCGGCGGGGTGTTCCATCGCGCCGACGTCGGCGAGGCCGCCGAGGTCGACGCCGCGTTCGCGGCGGTCGAGCGGGAGCTCGGAGGGCTCGACATCGCCTTCCTCAACGCCGGGATTGCGATCGGCCATCCCGACATCGACACCCTGCCGGACGACCTGTACCGGCTCATCATGCGGGTCAACGTCGACGGGGTCGTGTACGGCACGCGCGCGGCGGTGCGCGCGATGAAGCGTCGCGGCGGGGGCGCGATCGTCGCCACGTCCTCGCTCGCGGGGATCATCCCGTTCGCGCCCGATCCCGTCTACGACCTGAGCAAGCACGCGGTCGTCGGGTTCATCCGCAGCGTCGCGCCATCGCTTCTCGCTACGAGCATCACTGCGAACACCGTGAACCCCGGCATGACCGACACCAACATCGTCGGTGAGAACGAGCGCCGCCTGCTGCGGGAGGCGGACTTTCCGTTGATGCCGCCAACCCAGATCGCGGAGGCGGTGCTGCGCATCATCCAGACGGGCCGGACGGGCGAGTGCTGGGTGTGCCAGCCGGGGCGGGAGCCTGAGCCCTACCGCTTCCACGACGTGCCCGGACCGCGCACCCGGGACGCGCGGGGCCGGGTCCCGCCCGGAGTCCGCGGGGGCACACTCGAAAGCCGCTGATCGGCTGAACCCTTCGGGAGCGGCTCGGGGCACCTTCTATCCTGGGAAGGCTCCCGAGGGCACGGGAGGGAGAGGACACGTGGAACAGGAACCCGACGCGACATCCGAGCGCGTCCAACCAGAAGTCGTGCAGCAGCCCGCCGCCGGTGGCGGCGGCGACGGCAGCTCGCCGCAAGAGCAGGTGAGCCGGCCGACGAAACTCATCCGGATCGCGTCGATGGTGCGCAACATGCTCGACGAAGTCCGGCGGGCCCCGATCGACGACGCCGGGCGCCGCGCGTTGCGCGAGATCCACGAGCGATCGATCCACGAGCTCGAGGACGTGCTGTCGCCCGACCTCAAGGCCGAGCTGTGCGAGGTCGTCCTGCCGTTCACCGGCGACGCTCCAAGTGAGTCCGAGCTGCGCCTCGCGCAGGCCCAGCTCGTCGGCTGGCTGGAAGGCCTGTTCCACGGAATCCAGGCGACGCTGTTCACGCAGCAGATGTCAGCGCAGGGGCAGATGGAGGAGATGCGGCGGCGCGCGCTCGAGACCGGCCAGCCACCGCCGCAGGCCCCACCGGGCAGCGGATACCTCTGATGCAGGATCCGCTCGCCGCGTCCGAGCCACCGCGGATGTTCGGCTCGTCGTGGACGCCGGACGGCTGGCGCGCCCGACCCGCCGACCAGCGGTTCGCCTGGCCCGACGCCACCGCGCTCGACGCGGCGCGGGAGGACCTCCGTCGCCAGCCCCCGCTCGTGTTCGCCGGCGAGGCGCGCCAGCTACGCGAGTCGCTCGCGGACGTGGCCGAGGGCAAGGCGTTCCTCCTGCAGGCGGGTGACTGTGCCGAATCCTTCGACGCCTTCTCGGCCGACACCATCCGCGACAAGCTCAAGATCATTCTGCAGATGGCGGTCGTGCTCACCTACAGCACGGGCGTCCCGACCGTGAAGGTCGGCCGCATCGCCGGTCAGTTCGCCAAACCCCGCACCGCGCCTACCGAGACCCGCGACGGCATCGAGCTGCCGTCCTTCCGAGGCGACATCGTCAACGACTTCGCGTTCGACCCGGTCGCTCGCACGCCCGACCCGCGAAGAATGGTGCGCAGCTACCACCAGTCGGCCGCGACCTTGAACCTCCTCCGGGCGTTCACGAAGGGCGGTTACGCCGACCTCGGCCGCGTGCATCAGTGGAACCTCGAGTACGTCGCGACCAGCCGGGAGGGCCGGCGGTACGAGGCGCTCGCCAAGGAGATCGACCGGGCGTTGCGCTTCATGGCCGCGTGCGGGATCGACCTCGACGCCGAGGTCCAGCTCCATCAGGTCGACTTCTTCACCGCTCACGAGGCCCTCCTCCTCGAGTACGAGGAGGAGCTGACCCGGCGGGACAGCCTGACCGGACGCTGGTACGACTGCTCGGCGCACTTGCTGTGGGCGGGCGAGCGCACCCGCCAGCCCGGCGCCGCCCACGTCGAGTTCCTCTCCGGCGTCGAGAACCCCGTAGGGGTCAAGCTCGGGCCCGAGGCGTCACCCCAGGACGTGCTGACCCTCTGCGAGCGCCTGGACCCTGCCCGCACGCCGGGACGCCTCGTCCTGTACAGCCGGATGGGCGCCGAGGGGGTCGAGGAGCGGCTCCCGCCCCTCCTGCGGGCGGTGCGCATGTCCGGCCATCCCGTCGTGTGGGCGTGCGATCCGATGCACGGGAACACGTTCGTGCACGACAGCGGTTATAAGACTCGGCGCTTCGAGGACGTCATGCACGAGCTGCGCGGCTTCTTCGCCGCTTGCGACGCCGCTGGCGTGTGGCCCGGGGGCGTCCACGTCGAGCTCACCGGCGAGAACGTCACCGAGTGCCTCGGCGGCACCGAGGAGGTCCTCGGTGACCACCTCGAGCACCGCTACGAGACGATGTGTGACCCGCGGTTGAACGCCCGCCAGTCGCTCGACCTGGCCTTCCAGGTCGCCGAGCTGGTGCGCCGCTGAGCCACAAGGGGCGGCGGGGACGCCAGGGAGGCGCCCCTTCGGGAGGAGCGATGGCAGAGAACGAGTTCGAGGACCTGGGCCCCAACTCCGGGTTGGCGGAGGAGATGTACGGCCAGTACGTCGAGAATCCGGACTCGGTGTCCGACGAGTGGCGCGAGTTCTTCGACCACCGGGAGGACGGCGCGCCCGCCCCCACCACCCAGTCCGCTCCGCCCCGCCCGGCACCCGCCACGGAGTACCGGCCGCAGGCCCCACAGGCGCCCGTCCCCGAGCCGGCGCCGGCGGCGACCGACGGCGACCGCCCCGTCCCGCTTCGGGGGGCCACCGCCCGGATCGTCGAGAACATGGAGAGGTCCCTCGGCGTCCCGACGGCGACGTCGGTCCGCACCGTCCCCGCCAAGTTGCTCGAGATCAACCGGCAGATCCTCAACAACCACCTCGCCCGCACCGGCGGGGCCAAGGTGAGCTTCACCCACCTCATCTCCTACGCCGTGCTGAAGGCGCTGGAGCAGGTTCCCGTCATGAACTCGTCGTTCGAGGCCGTCGACGGGCAGCCGAGCGTCGTGCGTCACGAGCACGTGAACCTCGGCCTCGCCGTCGACGTCGAGCGGAGCGACGGTTCACGCACCTTGCTCGTGCCCAACGTGAAGGGCGCCGACGTGCTCGACTTCAAGGCGTTCCACGACGCCTACGAAGAGGCGATCGGCAAGGTCCGCTCGGGCAAGCTCTCCGTCGAGGACTTCGCCGGCACGACGGGCACGATCACGAACCCGGGCACGATCGGCACGATGCACTCGGTGCCTCGGCTGATGCCCGGCCAGGGGTTCATCGTCGGGGTCGGGGCGATCGCGTTCCCGGCCGAGTACGAGGGCGCCGACCCGCGGACGATCGCGCAGCTCGGCGTCAGCAAGACGATCACCTTGACGAGCACCTACGACCACCGCGTCATCCAGGGCGCCGAGAGCGGGCGGTTCCTCGCCGTCGTGCACGACCTCCTCCTGGGCAACGACGAGTTCTACGACCACATCTTCCAGAGCTACGAGGTGCCGTACGAGCCGGCGCGTTGGAGTGTGGACGTCAGCCCGGTGGGCACGACCGAGCCAGAGGCGCTGGCGTCGACCGACAAGGCGGTCGGCGTCCAGCAGCTCATCAACATGTACCGGGTGCGCGGCCACCTCATCGCCAATCTCGATCCGCTCGGCACCAAGGAGCCGCAGACCCACCCCGAGCTCGACATCAACCACTACGACCTGACGATCTGGGACCTCGACCGCGAGTTCCCGACCGGTGGCCTCGCCGGCGAGTCCACGATGACGCTGCGCGACATCCTCGGCGTGCTCCGCGACGCGTACGCCCGGACGATCGGTGTCGAGTACATGCACATCCAGGAGCCCGACCAGAAGGCGTGGATCCAGGAGCACGTGGAAGGCGTCGTGTGGGATCCGAGCCGCGACGAGAAGGGTCGGATCCTCGAGCGTCTGGTGGCCGCCGAGGCCTTCGAGCGCTTCCTGCACACGAAGTACCTCGGTCACAAGCGCTACAGCCTCGAGGGCGCCGAGAGCACGATCCCGATGCTCGACGCCCTGCTGTCGGCGGCGGCGGACGACGGCGTCGAGGCCGCGATCCTCGGCATGCCGCACCGCGGCCGCCTCAACGTGCTGACGAACGTCGTCGGCAAGTCGTACTCGCAGATCTTTCGGGAGTTCGAGGGCGAGCTCGACCCGATGTCGGCGCAGGGATCGGGTGACGTCAAGTACCACCTGGGCGCGACGGGAAAGCATGCGTCGCCCGCCGGCAACGAGATCGTGGTGACCCTGGCGTCGAACCCGAGCCACCTCGAGGCCGTCGACCCCGTCGTCGAAGGGATGGCCCGCGCCGACGAGGACCAGAAGGGCGACGAGGAGCGCCGCAAGGTGCTCCCGGTGCTGCTCCACGGCGACGCCGCCTTCGCGGGCCAGGGCGTCGTTGCGGAGACGCTCAACCTCTCGGAGGTGCCGGGCTACGACGTCGGCGGCACTGTGCACCTGGTCGTGAACAACCAGCTCGGGTTCACGACGGCGCCGGAGATCGGCCGCTCGGCGGTGTACGCGACCGACGTCGCCAAGATGGTGCAGGCGCCGATCTTCCACGTGAACGGCGACGACCCCGAGGCGTGTGTCCGAGTGATGCGCCTGGCGTTCGCGTTCCGGCAGACGTTCCGCAAGGACGTCGTCGTCGACATGATCTGCTACCGGCGCTACGGCCACAACGAGGCCGACGAGCCCGCGTTCACGCAGCCGCGCATGTACGAGCTCATCCAGAGCCACCCGTCGCCGCGCACTCGTTACGTGGACACCCTGGTGCGGGAAGGCGACATGACAGCCGACGAGGCCGCCGCGGTGAGCGAGGACTTCAAGTCCCGCCTCGACGCCGCGTTCAGCGAGACGCACAAGAGCGCGCCGCCCGACCCGAGCCGAGCCGCAACGCCCGACGCGCCGAGCGAGCCCCGCCTCGCCACGCCACAAGCCGACCCCTCGGCCCGCGTGGCGACCGCCGTCGACCGCTCGGTGCTCGATCGCGTCGTCGACGGCCTCACCTCGCGTCCCGAGGGCTTCAACGTGCACCCGAAGCTCGACCGAATCCTGCAGGCCCACCGCGTCGCTTTCGAGAAGGACGAGGTCGACTGGTCGCTCGCCGAGACGTTCGCGTTCGGGTCGCTGGTCCTGGAGGGCACGCCGGTGCGCCTCGCCGGCCAGGACACGCGGCGAGGCACGTTCAGCCAGCGGCACGGCGTCCTCATCGACCAGCGCACCGAGGCCGAGTACGTCCCGCTGGCGCACCTCTCCGAGGACCAGGCGCCGTTCATGTTGTACGACTCGGTGCTGTCCGAGTTCGCCGCTCTCGGCTTCGAGTACGGCTACTCGGTCGAGTACGCGGACGCCCTGGTCCTGTGGGAGGCGCAGTTCGGCGACTTCGTCAACGGCGCTCAGATCGTCATCGACCAGTTCATCTCCGCGGCCGAGGACAAGTGGGGCCAGTCGAGCAGTGTCGGTCTGCTCCTCCCCCACGCCTTCGAAGGCCAGGGACCTGAGCACTCGAGCGCGCGCATGGAGCGGTTCCTCGACATGAGCGCGGAGGACAACCAGCGCGTCGTGTACCCGTCCACGGCCGCGCAGTACTTCCACGTGCTGCGACGCCAGGCGCTGTCTACTCGCCGCGTGCCGCTGATCTGTTTCACGCCGAAGCGGTATCTGCGCATGCCGCAGTCGCGTTCGCGTGTGGCGGACTTCACGTCCGGGAGCTTCCGGCTCGCCCTCGACGACCGCGCCGAGCTCGACCGTGACGCCGTGCGTCGCGTCTTGCTGTGCACGGGAAAGATCGGGCACGAGCTCATGGACAAGCGCGACGAGCTCGGCGCGCCCGCCGCCGTCGTCCGAGTCGAGCAGCTGTACCCGTGGCCGGATGAGGAGATCCTCGCCGCGGTCGCCGGGTACCCGAAGACACGAGAGGTCTGGTGGGTGCAGGAGGAGCCGGCCAACATGGGCGCCTGGAACTTCGCGCACGCCCGACTCGCGCGCTCGCTGCGCGATCGGGCCGAGCTGCGGCACGTCGCACGCGCGGCCAGCGCGAGTCCCGCAACGGGCAGCCAGACGATCCACGAGCGAGAGCAGGAGCAGCTGCTCGCCGCCGCCTTCGAGGGACTCGTCGACTAGCGGGTCGCCGTCGCCAGCTCCGGCTCCTGCGGCACGCCGGCAACGCCGCCGTTGCCGCGGTGCCCGACGAGGAGGCCGAGACCGCCAGCTAGGTCTGTGCGCCGAACCCCCGCAGCAATGCGTCGACGAGCGCGTCGACGAAGGCGTCGCTCAGGGGCTCTTGCGTGATCATGAGCCGGTGGAAGATCGGCCCGACGATCATGCTGCCCATCAGGGCGACGTCCGTATCGGGCGGCAGCTCGCCCCGTTCGATGCCTCGCTGCAGCACCTCGCGCGTCCGCGCCTTGCGGTCGGCGAGGAAACTCCGGAAGCGGTCGTCGAGCTCGGGGTTGCGGCGGCGCTCGAACGTCATCGCCGGCATCACCCGCCCGGCCGGGCTGTTCCGGAACTTCCCGACCAATGAGCGGGCGAGACCGCGTACGTCGTCGCGCAGGTTCCCCGTGTCGGGGAAGCTGACCGCTTCCGTGGCCATGCAACTGCCGGCCTCGACCACGAGGTCGACCTTCGAGGGATACCGCCGGTACACCGTCGCCTTGCTCACGCCAGCGTGCTCGGCGACGTCCTCGACGCTGAACCCATCGAACCCTCGTTCGGCGAACAGGTCGACGGCCGCGTCCCGGATGGCCTGGTCTGCGATCGCCGAACGGGGGCGACCCCGCGGGCGCTCGGGCGCCGCCTCCTCGACGACGGCGTCGCTCATCTCCGCTCCGGTCCGTCGACCGGCACGTAGGCGGGCTTCACGGCACCGCCGCGCCCGTCGACCGGCACGGGCGTCTCGTCCCGTGCCCCTTCGGGCGGGCTCGGGTGCTCGGCCTCGTACTCGGCCTCGAGTGCCTCGACGGGCCGGCGAGCCCGGGCCGGGAGCCAGATGAGCGCGGCGATGGCCCCGACGAACAGTGCCGCCGCGCCGACGAGGTAGCCCTGGTGCATCCCGTCGACGAACGCCGTGCGGGCGGTGTCGGCAAGGGCCTGACCGGCCGGTCCGCCCAGGCGGCCGGCGGTCTCGAGCGCGAACCCGAGCGAGTTCTTGGCCTCGTTGGCGACGCCGCCCGGGAGCCGCTGCCCGGCGACGGCGTCACCGACCTTGGACCCGTACGTCGACGCCAGCACGCTGCCGATGATCGCGACACCCAGCGCGCCACCGACCTGGCGCGTCGTGTCGTTCACGGCCGAGCCGACGCCGGCCTTCGCGAGTGGCAGCGACCCCATGATCGACTCGGTGGCCGGCGCCATCGTCAGACCCATCCCGACGGCCATGAGCATGAGACGCCAGAAGATGTTCCCGTAGCCGGTCGAGGCGTCGAGTTGCACGAACGACAGCACTCCGAGCCCGGCGAGGAACATCCCTGTTCCCACGACCACTTTGGTCCCGATCCGTTCGACGATCCGCGCGCTGAGCGGCGCCACCACCATCATCGTCAGCGCGAGCGGAAGAAGACTGACCCCCGCTTTCAGCGGCGAGTAGGCCAGCACGAACTGGAAGTACTGCGTCAGCAGGAAGATCGCGCCGAACATCGCGAAGAACAGGATCGAGATGCTGGCGCTCGCGCTCGTGAACCGGGGGTTCCTGAAGAAGTTCAGGTCCAGCATGGGGTGGGTGCTGCGACGCTCCCAGGAGAAGAACAAGACAAGCAGCACGGCCGCGATCCCGAGTGCGCCGAGGATCTTCGTGTCGCCCCAACCCTCGGTCGGCGCCTCGATGAACGCGTACACGAGCGAGACCAGACCGGCGATCGACAGCCCCGCGCCCACGAGATCGAGCCTCGGCGCGGTCGGGTCCTTCGATGTCGGCATGATGAGCACGCCGGCGGCGAGCGCGATGGCGACGATCGGCAGGTTCACGAGGAAGACCGATCCCCAGTAGAAGTGCTCGAGCAAGAAGCCGCCGGTCACGGGACCGATCGCGACGGCCAGCCCGGCCACGCCGGCCCAGATGGCGATGGCGCGGCCGCGCTCCTTCCCCTCGAAGACGCTCGTGATCAGCGACAGGGTGCCCGGCATGATGAACGCGCCGCCGATGCCCATGACCGCACGGGAGGCGATCAGCTGACCCGGCGAGGAGGACATCGCCGACAGCAATGATCCGAGGCCGAACACGCTCAGGCCCACCTGCAGTGCGCCCCGCCGTCCGAAGCGGTCGCCGAGGCTCCCGGCAGTCAACAGCAGGCCCGCGAACACGAGCGTGTACGCGTCGACCATCCACTGCAGCTGGCTCGTCGTGGCGTCGAGCCCGCCCTGGCTCTCGGGCCGGGCCAGCGTGGGCAGGGCCACATTCAGGATCGAGTTGTCGACGACGATGATGAGGAGGCTGAGACAGAGGACCCCGAGGATCCACCACCGCCGGTGGTGCACCTTGTCGCCCATGGACCGGCCTTTCGAGACGAGGAGGGTGGCTCCTCCGGGTACCAACGCGGACGGATACGAAACGCATCCGTCTCGTATCGAATGTGACGAAGGTCTCAGCCAGAGCGGGCCCGCAGGCCCTTCCATCCGACGACCCCGAGGGCGAGGCCGAAGGCGATCGAGATCACCGCCAGCAACCCATGGACGACGAAGAAGCCGACGGAACGATCCTCGCCCGCCATGTTGAAGAGCCGGGTGACCCAGACGAACAGCGTCCACCCGCCGGCGGCGAGCAGGAGGATCGAGACGCGGCGGGTCACGACGTGGCGGCGATCGCGCCGAGGGCACGCTCGACGGCGTCGGGGGTCGCGTTGAGGAGCGGCAGGCGGACGTCCGCGGTGGGGATCCGGCCCTGCGCCTGCAGCACGCCCTTGAACACGGCCGGGTTGGGCTCGGCGAACAGTGCCTGCGTGACGGGCAACAGCGCCTCGGCGTGGGCACGCCCCTCGTCGACCTTGCCCGCGAGCCCGCACTCGATCATGGCGACGAACCGCTCCGTGCAGACGTGCGCGCTGGCGCAGATCGTGCCGGCGCCGCCCATGAGGACGAGCGGAAACAGGAACGTGTCGGTGCCGCCGAGCACGGCGAAGCCGTCGACGTCGTTCGTGCGCCGCAGGAGCTCCAGCGTGTCGTCGTCGAGCGACGTCGGCGCGTGCTTCACCCCGGCGAAGTTCGGTGTGAGCGCGAGCTCGTGCATGTTCTGCGCGCTGAGATGACGCCCGGTACGGGCCGAGATGTTGTAGACGACGAGCGGCACCGGGCTGACCTCGGCAACGGACCGGAAGTGGGCGACGATGCCGCCCTCGGACGGGCGCACGTAGTACGGGACGACGATCAACGTCGCGACGAGCGCCGGTGTCCCTTGGAGCTCCTTCACGGCCTGGCGCGTGGTCCGCGTGTTGTTGGTGCCGGCGCCGACGATCAGCTGGGCCGACCGCTCCGAACAGACCCGTGCACAGGTGTCGATGACCGCGTGCTTCTCGTCGGCGTCAAGAGCGGTCGACTCGCCCGTCGTCCCCAGAGCGACGATCCCTGCCGCGCCGGCGTCGATGTACTCGCGGCAGAGGCGCTCGAGCGCTTCTCTTGCGACTGATCCGTCCTCGGCGAACGGCGTGATAATCGGCACGTAGACGCCGCGGAGGTTCGCGTCGGTCGCCATCGCGTCGAAGGCTACCCCGCCGCGTTCTCTTCGGAGATGTCGAAAGACGCTCCGGTACCCTCCAAAACCAGATGTCGGAACCCTGGAGCACGATCCTGACACTGGTCGCGGGCGTGGCGACGGGCGTGCTCTCGGGCATGTTCGGCGTCGGCGGCGCCGTGGTCTCGACGCCGGCGATCCGCGCCCTCGGTGCGACGCCGCTCGAGGCGGTCGGATCGACCCTCCCGTCGATCGTCCCGTCGGCGGTGAGTGGATCGCTGCGGTACCGGCGTGAGGGGCTGATCGTCGGCCGCGTCGCACGCTGGACGCTGGCGGCGGGGCTGGCGGCGACCGTCGGCGGGGCGCTGCTCGCGGGTACGGTGCCCGGCGGCGGCCATCTCCTCATGCTCATCACCGCCGCCCTGCTCGCGTTCACGGCGTACCGGCTGGGCGCGGCCCCCCGCTCGGCGCCGGCACGGGAGCCCGCGCCCGCCGCCATCGACTTCGAGGATCCGGTCGGCGACCTGGCCACCCCGCCCGTCGACATCGCCCGCGCCCACGACCCGGAGCCGGACCGGTCGTCGCCGGCGGCCCGCCGGGACGAGGTCTGGCGCCTCGGGCTGATCGGGCTGGCCGCCGGGGGCGTCAGCGGCCTGCTCGGCATCGGAGGCGGCGTGCTGCTGGTGCCGGCGTTCGCGAGCTGGGTGCGGCTCACCGTGAAGGAGTCGGTGGCGACGTCGCTGCTGTGCGTCGGCGCGTTGGCCATCCCCGGGATGATCACCCACGCAGTGCTCGGCAACATCGACTGGGCGTTCGCGATCCCGCTCGCGATCGCGGTGATCCCGGGTGCGCAGCTGGGCGCGCACCTCGCGATCCGCTCCAGTGAGCGAGGCCTGCGCTTGACGGTCGCGATCGGGCTCGGCTCGATCGCGATCGTGTACGGCGTCGGGGAGATCGTGGCGCTGGTGGTCTAGCGTCGGGAGCGCGTCGAAAGTGAGCGCGCCCGCGCGAACACGGCGTCGAGCATCGACTCCGTCAGCTTGCCGGTGAACGTGTTCTGCTGGCTCGGGTGATAGCAGCAGAGGACGACGGCCCGGTCCGACTCGACCTCGACGCCGTGGCCGAACCGGGGACGGGGGGACGGGAGTGACGACCCACCGGCGGCGAGGACGCGGGCGGTGGCGTCGTAGGCGAACTGTCCGAGCACGACGATGACCCGCACCCGGTCGAGCAGCTCCAGCTCGCGCACGAGGTACGACAGGCACCGGTCGCGCTCGGCCGGCGTCGGCTTGTTTGCCGGCGGCGCGCACCGGACGGCGGCGGCGACGTACGCGTCGCGTAGCTCGAGCCCGTCGTCGGCGCTGAGGGAGGTCGGCTGATTGGCGTAGCCGTTCCGGTACAGCGCACCGAACAACCAATCGCCCGAGCGGTCGCCGGTGAAGATGCGGCCCGTGCGGTTGCCGCCGTGGGCGGCCGGCGCGAGTCCGGTGACAAGGAGCCGGGCGCGGGGGTCGCCGAAGCCGGGGACGGGTCGCCCCCAGTACGCCTCGTCTCGAAACGCGGCACGCTTCTCACGAGCCACCGCCTCACGCCATTCGACGAGGCGCGGGCACGCGCGGCACTCGACGATCTCTTCGGTGAGCTCGGCCAGTGCGCCGGACTGTCGAGGCGCGGCTCGTACCACGTCCGGATCGTACGCGCGGGTACGGTGCCGAGCCGCGGCGTTGGCGGCTTGGTCGGCCGTCGTCGCAGAGCCGGATCCTGCGAGGCCGTCAAAGGAACAAGATGCGTCTTCTCCTGATCGTGAACGAGACGGCGACGGCGGTCACGGCGCGGCGGCGCGTGCTCGTACAACGTGTCCTGGGTGCCGATCACAAGCTCGAGGTCGAGGAAACGTCGCGGCGCGGGCACGCCGCCCGCATCGCGCGGGGCGCCGCCCTCGAGGGCGTCGACGTGGTCGTCGTGCTCGGCGGTGACGGGACGCTCAGCGAAGCCGCCGACGGCCTGGCCGGAAGCACCACCGCCCTGGCGCCTCTGCCGGGCGGATCGACCAACGTCTTCGCGCGCAGCATCGGCGTCGCCTACGACCCCGTGCAGGCCGCCGAGCGACTCGCGCAGTCGCTCGACCGACGCAGGTTCGAGCGCGTCGGCCTCGGCGTCGCCGAGGGTCGGCGCTTCCTCTTCCATGCCGGCCTCGGTTTCGACGCGGCCGTCATCGCCCGGGTCGAGCGGCGATCCTTCCTGAAGCGGTACGGGACCCACCCACTGTTCGTCGCCGCCACGATCGACACGTGGTTGCGCCGGTACGACCGCCGCCGGCCCCGGTTCCGGGTGGAGCTCGGGGACGGCGAGTCGCTCGGCGATTCCGCTTTCACGATCGTCTCGAACCAACGACCCTGGGCATACCTCGGGAAGCGGCCGCTGATGCTCGCTCCGCACGCCGGCCTCGACGTGCCGCTCACCGTGACGCTGTTCCGTTCGATCGGCCTGGCGACGGTCCTCGGCGGGGCGGCCGCCGCGCTCAACGGCGGGCAGCGACTGATGCAACACCCGAAGGTTCTCCAGCGCCGCGATGTGCGGTCGCTCACGGTCGTCGGAGACGGACCGTTTCCCTGGCAGATCGACGGCGACTACCTCGGCGACACCGAGCACCTCACGATCTCGTGGATGCCCGACGCGCTCACGATCGTCATGCCCCCATGATGCGTTACGCGCCCAGCACGCGGCGGGCAACGTCGGGGACGTCGGTGATGAGGGCGTCCGCGCCGGCGGCGGCGAGCCGCCGCATCTCCTCCTCGTCGTTCACGGTCCACACGTTCACCGTCATCCCGAGGTCGTGGGCGCGTGAGATCGTTGCGGCGGCGGCTCCGCGTGCGAGCGCGCGCACATCGGGATGCGCGGCGCCGTGCCCGTGGGAGTGCGCCAGGTCGACCCCGTCGACCGGGTCCATGCCGACGAGCACGAGGAACCCGGTCGGGAGCGAGGTGTCGAGCTCGCGCACGCGATCGACGGACTCGAGGTTGAACGACGAGACCAGCACGTCGTCCCGGAGGCCTCGCCGCGTGAGCAGCTCGACCACGCCGGCCGCCACGGCCTCGTCCGGGTCGTAGTCGGCGTCGCCGGGCAGGTTCTTCACCTCGATGTTCACGAGCATCCCTGCGCACGCCTCGAGCGCCTCGTCGAGGGTGGGGATCTCGGGCCGGGCGGCCCGGATCTCGGCTCGAGTGCGCTCCGCGAGCACCCCCAGCCCGGGCGCGCTGGCGTCGTGGTGGACGACAAGCCCGCCGTCGGCCGTCCGGTGCACGTCGAGCTCGACGCCGTCGGCCCCGAGCGCGCTCGCGGCCACGAACGCCTCGAGCGTGTTCCCCGGCGCCACCGCGGTGGCGCCCCGGTGCGCCAGAACGCGTGGGACGGCAGTGGTCATTCGTCGCAGAACCGCAGGTCAGGCCGCCCGACAGACGAAAATTGCCCCTTGCGCGCCCGTTCTGCGGTCAATACTCTGCGGTGTCACCTCGAGCGGGGCAGGCCGAGGATGCTTGTGAACGTGCGCACGAGCGCAGGTTCTGCAGTCGTACGACGACGCATGAAGACCACGAGTACCGGAGGCTTCGTGGCGCTCACTTGGATCAGAACCCACGACTGGGACGTGGACGCGTGGCGCGATCGCTCTGCGTGCCGCGATTCCGACCCCGACATCTTCTTCCCGATCGGCAGCACCGGCCCCGCGCTCGAGCAGATCGAGACCGCCAGGCGGATCTGCACCGCCTGCGACGTGAACGACGAATGCCTCGAGTTCGCCCTCGCCACCAACCAGGAGGCGGGCGTCTGGGGCGGGACGACCGAAGAAGAACGCCGCAAGCTGCGGAAGGCCTGGCTCGCGAAGCAGCGGCGCGCCGCCAGCTAGCTCCGCCCCGGCCGGCACCCCGCTGCTCACAGTTCGACTGGCGCGCTCTGCGCCAGCGGGACTCGCAAGCGGACGTACGTCCCGCCCGGCCCGCGCGTCGACGGGCCCAGCTCCATCGAGCCGCCGAGCTCGCCGTGGACGAGCGCCTGCACGATCGACAGGCCGAGCCCCCTCGACGATTCCATCGTGAACCCCGACGGGAGGCCGACGCCGTCGTCGATCACCTCGACGATCAGCTCGTGGTCGAGGCGCGCCACCCGCACGAACACGCTCCCCTCGCTCGGGCCGGCGCCGTCGCGCGGGAACGCATGATCGACCGCGTTCTGCATCAGCTCGTTGAGCACCACGGCGAGCGCGGTGGCGACGTCGCCGCGGAGGTTGCCGGCGTCGCCCTCGACCTCGAAGCGGAGCTTCACGTCGGGCGTCGAGACGGTCTCCTCCACCGACCGCACGAGCGGCTTCACGACGTCGCGGAACGGGACGACGTCACCGGCCTCCCGTGACAGCGTCTCGTGCACGATCGCGATCGACCGGATCCGCCGCTCCGACTCCTCGATCGCCTCCTGCGCCTCCTCGGAGGCGAGACGGCGCCCCTGGAGGCGAAGCAACGCCGCGATCGTCTGGAGGTTGTTCTTCACGCGGTGGTGGATTTCGCGGATGGTCGCGTCCTTCGAGAGCAGCATGCGGTCGCGTCGCCGGAGGTCGGTCACGTCGCGCATGAGCAGCAACACACCGAGCGCGTCCCCCGACGCGAGCAGCGGGATGGCGTGGATCAGGATGGACACGTCGCCGCGCTCGACCTCCTCGGTAACGGGCAGGCGGGCCCGCAGCGCGGTATCGACCGCGTCCTGGTCGAACCCGATCTCGGCCAACCGCTGCCCCGACGCGTAGGCATGGATGCCCATCCGGTGCAACGAGCTGATCGCGTTCGGGCTCGCGAAGCGGATCTGCGCGTCGCCGTCGAGGATGATGACGCCGTCGGCGACGCGGGGGGCGTCCTCGAACTCGACCTCATCGCGCGGGAACGGGAAGCTTCCTTCGGTGAGCATCCGGGCGAAGCGCTCGAACACCTCGGAGTACTGCCGTTCGAGTGACCCGGGACGCCGGCCGAACGTCAGCGGCGTCTCCCGGGTGACGAGTCCGATGAGCTCGCCCTCGCAGCGGACGGGGACGCACTTGATCCGGGCCCGCTCGGTCGACGCCAGGGCCTTGGTCTCCCCCTCGACGATCGCCCCGTCGCGCCAGGCCCGGCTGACGAGGGGCCGCTCGATCTCCCCGACCACCGTGCCGACCATGTCGTTCGTGTACAGGGTCTGGTCGGTGGTGGGACGGACCTGGCCGAGCACTACGAAGCGGTGACCTTCCTCCCCGTGCACGGGAGCGAGGAACAGGAGGTCTGCGAAGCACAGGTCCGCCAGCACCTGCCACGACGCCATGAGCCGCCGGGCGTGGGCGAGCGCGGCGCCGCCGATTGCGGTGTTCGTGCGCGCCAACTCGAACCCGAGCGCCATGCGGTGATGGTACCGGCGAAGTGGGGCACCGCCCCGTCTACGTTGTCACAGAAACGCGCCCATGGACCGCGCACGTGTGACAACGGCCGTCAGGTGAGGCCGAAGAGCGCGTCTCCGATGCGCGCGAGGCCGGTGACGTCGTAGATGTCAACCTCGAAGTTCGGCACGTTGGCCACGACCTCAGGCACCCGCCCGAGCTCCGTCTTGAGCTCCGCTTCCCTCGTGGCGACGACGGCGAAGTTCTTGAACGACTCGCCGATCGTGCGGAGCACGCGCGCGGTGCGCAGCGCATCGGCAAGATCGGGGACGCCGGTGGCGGAGAGCTCCTCGGCGATCGGTCCCGCGTCGGCGGACAGGACGTCCGCCGCGTGCAGGCCGTCAGCGGACAACAGATAGTCGGGCAACGTCTTGTTGAGAACGAGAGCGCCCAGGTTGAAGTCGTGCTTCGTGAGCTGCTCGCAGAAGAACTGCGCTTCTCGCAGAGGTGCGCCCTCGAGCGTGGTCACCACTGCGAACGTCGTGCGCCGGTCGTGCAGGAGCCGCTCGACCGCCGCCGCCCGTTGCGCGAAGCCTTCGTACATCGACTGGAAGCTGAGGAAGAATTCGGCGATGTCCTGCAGGAACTGGCTCCCGAGGATCCGATCTGCGAGTTGATAGAACGGCCGGCTGGCGACGTTGAGGACGCGCGCGCCGCGCCGCCCGCCCATCCGGTACGGCATCGTCAGCCACCGCAGCAGGCGTCCGCCGAAGAAGTCGGCCATGCGGCTCGGTGCCTCGAGGAAGTCGATGGCGTTCCGGGTCGGCGGCGTGTCGATGACGATGAGGTCGTAGCGCCCCGTCGCGTGGACATCGAAGAGCCGCTCCATCGCGATGTAGTCGTGGCTCTGGACGAAGCGGCCCGTGATGTTCGTGTACAGGCGGTTCTCGAGGACGCGGTACGCAGTCTCGTCATCGGGCGCGTGACGCAGGACGAGCTCGTCCCACGACCGCTTCGTGTCGAGCTGCGCCGCGAACAGCTGGCCTCGCGGCTCGAGCCCCGCCGCCTTGAACGCCTCCACCGGCACCTCTTTCTCGACGTTGCCGAAGCCCTCGAGGCCGAGCGCGCTGGCGAGCCGGCGGGCGGGGTCGATCGTGAGCACCAGCACCTTGCCGCCCAGCCGTGTCGCGGCCGCTACGCCGGCGGCGGCCGCGACCGAGGTCTTCCCGACGCCGCCCGACCCGCAGAAGATCACGATCTCCTTCGTGGCGAGCAGCGACTCGATGCTCGCCATGCGGTGCTGAGCGTCGGTCACAGCCCCAGCTCCTGCGCGAGGGAGTCGGCGACCATCTTCGTGACGCGCAGGCCCTGGTCGCGGACGAACAGGTAGGGCAGATACAGCATCGGGAGGTCGACCGCCTGTCGCAGCTCGGCCAGGTGAGTCGCCCGGGTCCGTCGCAACGACACCGCGAGGCGGGCGGCGTCGAGGACTGCGGTCGATCCCGATCCGATCCGCGCCGTCAGCACCCCGCCCGCTTCGTCGCTGCGCAAGGCCTCGAAGGCCTCCTCATCGGCGTGCGTGAACAGCTCGGGGAGGACCCGGTTGACGACGACGGCGCCGAGGGGCACTGACAACTCGGCGCGGGCACGCTCCACGAGCTCGATCGTCTCGTTGACCGGCATCTCCTCGGGTGTGGCGACAACGTTCAGGCCCGTGATCGACGCGTCCGAGAGCAGCTCGACCATCCAGTCCGTCTGCTCCCGCACCATGCCCACCGAAACGAGCTCCTGGATGGCGCGCGGTGCGTCGAGCTGCCCGATGATGTGGCCGGTGGCGGCGGCGTCGACGACGACGAGGTCCCAGTCCGCCCGCCCCTCGATCGACTCGCGCACCTCCCAGCACACCTTGCCGACAGTGAGGATCTCCTTCACGCCGGGCGCGGCCGTGGCGACGAAGTCGAGCACCCGTGCCAGCGGACCGAGGCGGCCGAGGACGGGGACGCGCAGGTTGAGCCGAAGGTACTCCTTCAGGGAATCCTCGGTGCGCATCGCCATCGCGCAGACACCCGGGTACACCTCGCGCGGCTGGAAGCCGACGGTCGGCTGCTCGAAGTGACCGGGAATCGCGCCTTTGGCGTCGGCCTCGACGACGAGCACGCGCTGACCGCGGTCGGCGGCAAGGAGCGCCGTGGCTGCGGTGACCGTGCTCTTGCCGACCCCGCCCTTGCCGGTGAAGAACAGCAGGCGCCGCCCCAGGAGGTCGGGCGCGGGTCGCACGGTCAGATGCTTCCGAAGCCGACCCGCTTCGATCCCTCTTCCGAGTCGACCTCGACGTAGGCCAGCTTGTCGAGGGCGACACCGACGCGCCGACCCTTCGTGTCGGTCAGCCAGACCAACGTGTCCCCGCCCTTGATCGCCTTGTCGATCGCCTTGAACGCGTCGTCGACGTCGCCGGCGAGGTCGAGAGTCAGCTCCTTCGGCGTGTGCACGACACCGATGCGGACTTCCATAGAGACGATCCCTTCGCGGTCGTGGGCCCGGATCCGAGCCTACCCATCACCCCGCGGCACGGATGCCTCGACGGCCTCGATCGCGTCGAGATGGCGGTCGTGGCGAGCCGCCGCCCGCTCCTCCGCGCTCATCCACTGGTACACGACGATCCCGATGCAGAGCAGCCCGAACAGCTCGCCCGAGATCCAGAGCAGACCGGCACCCGTGCGCTGGTCTGCGAGCGGGCTGGCGCCCCACCGGCGCTCGACCCGCGAGTACCAGCCCGATGCGATCACGGTGTTCATCGTCAGCAGTGCGACTCCGACGAACGTGTGGAACGGGAGCAACACGACGACATAGAGGAGGCGGGCGCCGTACCCCATCGCGTGCGGAATCGGGTCGAGCCCGACGACGTGCGCCAGGAACAGGCACCCGGCCAGCACGAAGTACGCGTGCGTCGCGACGTGGAACCACCCGTTGCGCAGGGACAGCTCGTAGAGCGAGGTGAAGTACAGCGTCACGATGCTCGTGCCGAACAGCAACCACGCGGTCAACGGGTGCGTGAGCGCGCGCACGGGCGCGCTGCGCAGGACACGGAGGATGCGGCGCTGCTGCGTCCGGGGGCTCGCCTGGAGCGCGAGCGTCACCGGCGCACCGAGGACAAGGAGCAGCGGCGCGACCATACCGAGCAAGATGTGTTGCACGATGTGGAGGCTGAAGAGGACGCGGTCGTAAGCGGCGACCTCCGACTCGGTGGCGACGAGGATCACCGCCAAGCCGGAGAGGAAGGCGGCAGTCCGGCCCCCGGGCCAAGTCCGGCCCCGTGCGTGCAGGCGCCGTTCGCCGACCACGTACAGCGCCGCGGCCGCGATCACCACCGGGAAGCTCACGTCGAGCGACCAGTCGGTGACGAGCGAGCTCCACGACGGCGCCGGGGGCGCGATCACGGTCGATCACCGTAACCGGGGGAATCTTCACCCGCGGTCTCGCGCGGCGACGACGACGTTGCCGACCGGGCCGCAGAGGCGGATCTTGTCGACGGCGGCCATCAAACTTGTGCCAACCTGTCGCCCGTGGCGGCGGAGGGTCTGGCGACGGAGACGCAGCCCCGGCAACAGCCCTCCATGCTGGCCGTTGGCACGGTCGTCTGGCTGGCTTCCGAGCTCATGTTCTTCGGCGGACTGTTCGCCGCGTACTTCACCCTCAAGGCCGAGGCCCGCCAGTGGCCGCCGCCGGGCGTGGAGCTCGAGACGCTGCTTTCAGCGATCTTCACCGTGTTCCTGATCGCGTCGAGCGGCACGATGATCCTCGCCGTGCGGTCCCTCGAGCGGGGTGACCGCGCGGGGATGATCCGCTGGATCCTCGTCACGTTCGGGCTGGGCTCGCTGTTCCTCGCCAACCAGATCCGGGAGTTCCTGACACTCGACTTCCAGATCTCGTCGAACTCGTACGGATCCATCTACTACCTCATGACCGGCTTCCACGCGCTCCACGTCGCCGCAGGGTTGCTCCTCATGTTCGTCGCGTTGGCGATCGCGACCGGTCCCGGACCGGTCGCGCGCCGTAGCCCCACGGTCGACTCGATCGGGTACTACTGGCACTTTGTCGACGTCGTGTGGATCGGCTTGTTCACCACGATCTTCATCATCCGGTGACCAGGAGCCACGCGGATGTCTCGCCGGGTCGCGCTCGCACTGCTCGGCGGCGTGCTCGCGGCGGGTTTGCTCGCCGTCGGCCTGCACACAGCTGGCGCGACGGCACCGGCGCGCGTCTCGGATGAGGGCAACGCCGAACGCGGTCGGAGGCTGTTCCTCACCGGTTGCGCGTCCTGCCACGGCCAGAACGGCGAGGGCACCGCTCAAGGACCCGACCTGAAGGGCGTCGGCGCCGCCTCCGCCGACTTCCAACTCTCGACCGGGCGCATGCCGAGCACGGCGCCCGACCGGCAGTCGGTAACGAAGCGCTCGCCGTACACACGTGGGGAGATCGACGACCTCGTCGCGTTCGTTGCGTCGCTCGGGCCCGGTCCGCTGATCCCCGACGTGCACGACCCGCCCGGTGATCTGCAAGAGGGGAACCAGCTGTTTCTCGACAACTGCGCCGCCTGCCACAGCGCGGCCGGCGACGGGGGCGCGCTCAGCGTCGGCCGGGATGCGCCGACGCTCCACGGATCGACGCCGGTGGAGGTGGCCGAAGCGATCCGCACCGGTCCCGGGAACATGCCGGTGTTCGGGCCGGGCACGTTCACCCGTCAGCAGGTCAACTCGATCGTCCGCTACGTCGAGTACCTCAAAGACCCCGACGATCCCGGCGGCCTGACCCTCGGACTGGTCGGACCGATCACCGAAGGGCTCGTCGCGATCCTCGTCGGGTTGGGCGCGCTGATGCTCATCACCCGTTGGATCGAACCGCGTTCCGTGCGGGAGGAGCCACCCGAGTGAGCACCGACGAGGACGTCCAAGAGCAGAAGGCGACCAACCGGATCGCGATCGGCTTCGGGATCACGGCGCTCGCATCGCTCGGCCTCGCCGTGACGTACTTCGTGCTGGGAGGCCAGGAGCAGCTCGAGGGATCCCTGCTCGCGATCGCACTCGGTGGGCTCGGCTACGGGTTCGTGCAGGTCGCCAAGTACCTGCTCCCGCAAGGTCCGTACGTCGAGGAGCGCGAGGCGCTGCCGTCGAGCGAGGAGGACCAGGCCGCGTTCGCCGCCGACTTCGAGCGCGGGGAGGGCTGGCTCTCCCGCCGGGGCTTCCTGCTGAAGATGCTCGGCCTCGCCGCCGGCGCGCTCGGGATCGCCGCCCTGTTCCCGATCCGCTCGCTCGGACCGAGCCCCGGGAAGTCGCTCTTCCGCACCAAGTGGCGTCGGGGCTCTCTGGTCGTCGACGAGCAGGGTGAGCCGGTCGGCATCCACACCCTCGACGTCGGCGGCGCCCTCACGGTGTTCCCGCAGGGGCACGTCGACGTCGAAGACTCGCAGACGATCCTCATCCGCCTTTCCCACGAGGCCGTCGTGACGAAGCCGGGACGCGAGCTCTGGGGACCGGAGGGGTACGTCGGTTACTCCAAGGTGTGCACGCACGCCGGCTGCCCGGTCGGGCTCTACCAGCAGCAGTTCAAGAAGCTGCTCTGCCCTTGCCACCAGTCGACGTTCTCGGTCCCGGACGGCGCCGAGCCGGTCTTCGGCCCGGCGACGCGCTCACTCCCGCAGCTCCCGCTCATGGTCGACGACAACGGCATGCTGCGCTCCCGCAGCGATTACACCGAGCCGGTCGGCCCGGGCTTCTGGGATCGCGACACGTGATCGTCAAACGCCTCGTCCGGTGGTTCGACGAGCGGCTCGGCGCCGCCCGCTTCGTCCGCACCGCGCTGAACAAGGTGTTTCCCGACCACTGGTCGTTCATGCTGGGCGAGCTCGCGCTCTACTGCTTCATCATCCTGATCCTCACCGGCGTCTACCTCACGTTCTTCTTCACACCGGGGACGAAGGAAGTCGTCTACAACGGGAGCTACACGCCGCTGAAGGGCGTGACGATGTCGCAGGCATACGAATCGGTGCTGCGCATCAGCTTCGACGTACGGGCCGGGCTCGTCATGCGCCAGATCCACCACTGGACGGCGCTGATCTTCGTCGGGGCAATCATCGCCCATCTCATGCGCATCTTCTTCACCGGCGCGTTCCGGCGGCCGCGCGAGCTGAACTGGATGATCGGCGTCACGCTGCTCATCCTGGCGATCGCCAACGGCTTCACCGGCTACTCGCTTCCCGACGACCAGCTCTCCGGCACCGGGCTCCGCATCGCCTACTCGGTCGTGATCTCCGTGCCCGTCGTCGGCGTGTGGACCGCGTTCCTCATCTTCGGAGGCGAGTTTCCCGGCAACGAAGTGCTCACACGGTTCTTCGTGATCCACATCCTGATCGTCCCGGCCGCGATCGCCGTGCTGCTCGCCGCGCACCTGGCCATCCTCGTCCGTCAGAAGCACACGCAGTTCGCCGGGCGTGGCCGTAGGGAAGGGAACGTCGTCGGCGCGCGGCTGTGGCCCACCTTCACGGCCAAGACCATTGGGCTGTTCTTCTTCGTGTTCGCCGCCTGCGCGGCGCTGGGCGGCCTCGCCCAGATCAACCCCGTCTGGATCTGGGGCCCGTTCCAGCCCGCGGCGGTGAGCGCCGGCTCCCAGCCCGACTGGTACGTCGGGTGGCTCGAGGGGTCCCTTCGGCTGTTCCCGGCATGGGAGATACGCGCGTTCGGGCACGAGATCCCGAATCCGTTCTTCTCGGGCGTGCTCCTGCCGGGGATCACGTTCATGCTGCTCTACGCGTGGCCGGTCCTCGAGAGTCGGTTCACGAAGGAGAACCGCGAGGAACACCATGTCCTCGACCGGCCGCGCGACCGGCCCGTCCGGACCGCGATCGGCGTGGCTGCGCTGGCGTTCTACGCGGTCCTGTTCATCGCCGGTGGCAACGACGTGCTCGCATCCCGGTTCAGCGTGTCGGTGAACCTGATCACGAACATCCTGCGCGTGGCGTTGTTCGTCGTCCCGATCGTGGCCGGGCTCCTGACGTTCCGCGTCTGCAAGGAGCTCGCCGCCCGCAGCCCCACTGCGGGTGAGCCCGAACAACCGCCGGGCGCCGAGCTCGTCGTCCGCACCCGGAAAGGGGGCTACGTCGACGTCGACGAGCCCGCAAAGACGCCGTAACGCCGCCGGTAGACGACGTAATCGGGAAACGACGAGAAGTACACCCGGTCACTCCGCCGGCGTCGTGTCGCGACTCTGGCGGATCATGCCGATGATGCCGAACACGAGCACGATTGCGCCGCCGAGGACGACCCAGACCCCGAACACGAGCCCGGTGGCGAGCACAGTGGCACCGAACCCGAACACGAACGGCCAGACCGTCGACGCCGGGAACTGGTCGACCAGGCCGGCGCCGTCGGCGAGCGTGGCGTCGGGGCGGTCCTCGGGGCGGGGCGGGAAGCGCCGCGCCTGCACCAGCAGGTACCCACCGGCGACGAGACCGAGGAGGGAGCTCGCCGCCAGCAACGTCGACCCCGCGTCCTCGTAGCTCCAGAACCAGTAGATCGTGCCGATCACGACGAAGAACGCCGTGACGCCGAGGTAGAAGAGCGATTCGACCTTCATCGACGAGCCGCCTCAGGGTACTTCTGGTCGAAGAACGGCCGCTCGGAGCGGATCGGCGGCAACGCGTCGAAGTTGCGCTCGGGCGGGGGCGAGGTGGTCGCCCACTCGAGCGTCTGGCCGTCCCAAGGATCGTTGGCCACGCGCTCGCCTCGCCGCAACGTGCGGATGACGTTCCAGACGAAGACGAGCACGCCCACGCCGAGGATGAACGACCCGATCGTCGACACCATGTTCAGCGCGCCCCAGTCGTCACTCGCGCGATAGGTGACCACACGACGCGGCATCCCCTCGAGCCCCAACTGGTGTTGGACCAGAAACGTGACGTTGGTGCCGATGAAGAACAGCCAGAAGTGGATCTTGCCGAGGCGCTCGTCGAGCATCCGGCCCGTGAACTTCGGAAACCAGTAGTAGAAGCCGCCGAAGGCGGCCAGCACCAAGGCCATGATCACATAGTGCATGTGCGCGACCACGAAGTACGTGTCGGTGACGTTGAAGTCGACGGGCGCGAGTGCCTGCTGCACGCCGGTGATGCCGCCGAGCAGGAAGACGACGAGGAATCCGATCGCGAAAAGCAATGGGGTCTTGAACTGCAACTGTCCGCGCCACATCGTGCCGATCCAGTTGAAGAACTTCACCCCTGTCGGGACCGCGATCAGCAGCGACAGCGCGCTGAAAAACGGGAGCAGGACGACGCCGGTGGCGAACATGTGGTGTGCCCACACACCGACCGAGAGCCCCCCGATCGCGAGGGTGGCGAAGATTATGCCCTTGTAGCCGAACACGGGACGGCGAGAGAACACCGCAAAGATCTCGGTCACGACGCCGAAGAACGGCAACGCGATGATGTACACCTCGGGGTGACCGAAGAACCAGAACATGTGCTGCCACAGCACCGGCGTGCCGCCCTTCTGGACCTCGAAGATGTGGGCGCCGAGGTGCCGGTCGGCGAAGAGCATCGCCAGCGCTGCGGTCAGCACGGGGAAGGTCACCAGCACCATCGTGCTCACGACCAGCATGTTCCAGGTGAAGATCGGCATCCGGAACATGGTCATGCCGGGGGCGCGCAACATGAAGATCGTCGTCACCAGGTTGACGGCACCGAGCACCCCGGCGGTGCTCGTGACGGTCACGCCCACGATCCACAGATCGGGTCCCGCCCCCGGCGCGTAGGTCGCGCCCGAGAGCGGCGCGTACGCGAACCATCCGAAGTTCGCCGCGCCGCTGGCGGTGAGGAAGCCCGAGATCATCGCCAGCCCGCCGAACAGATACAACCAGTACGCGAGGGCGTTGAGGCGGGGGAACGCCACGTCCGGCGCGCCGATCTGTAGAGGGACGATGTAGTTCGCGATCCCGAACGCGAGCGGCACGACGAACAGGTAGATCATGATGCTTCCGTGCATCGTGAAGAACTCGTTGTATGTCTCGGGGCTCACGAGGTTCTGGTCGGGTCGGGCGAGCTGCGTGCGCATGACGAGCGCGAGCGCGCCGCCGACCAGGAAGAACAGAATCGACGTTGTGATGTAACTGAGCCCGATGACCTTGTGGTCGGTCGTCGTCACCCACCGCAGGATCCCGGCATTCCGTCGCGGGGGCGGGGAAGACGCCGCCGGCGCCGTCGGGCGTTCGGCCGTCGTCGTCATCGCGCTCCTCCGGGCGAGGCAGCCTGCTGCTCCGTGACCCAGGACTGGTACTCGGCGAAGCTCACCACCTTGACCTCGAACGTCATCCTGGCGTGGTCGAGCCCGCAGAACTCGGCGCACCTCCCCGTGAAGGTGCCCCGATCACGCGGCGTCAGGTCGATCTTGTTGACGACACCAGGGATCACATCCCGCTTGAACAGGAACGCCGGCACGTAGAACGAGTGGATCACGTCGGGTGATGTCAGTACGAGCCTCGTCGTGCGGTCTTCCGGAAGCACCATCGTGGGATCCTTGCCGGGGTGTCCGGTGACCGTGACGTCCTCGTTTCGGTAGTGGAACTGCCACTGCCACTGGAACCCTCGTACGTCGATGGTGACCGTCGGATCTTTCGTGAGCGCGTCGACTTTGTTCTGTGTGCGGTACGAGAACGCGAACAGCGCGGCGACGATGAGCACGGGCACGACGGTGTAGAGGATCTCGAGCTTGACGAAGTACTGCATCTGGTTCGGGAGGTCGTCGTTGCGCCGCCGGTAGCGCAGGATCGCGAAGACGATCAGCCCCCACACGAGGCCGCCGACGAAGATCGCCACGATGACCGACCCCTGCCACAGGCCGAAGATGTCGCGCCCCTGCCGGGTCGCTCCACGCCCCCCGCCGAACTCGAAGCCACAGCCCGAAAGCAGGACTGCGACGAGGGCGAGCGAGACGCGCCTCATGGCGGCGGACACTATCGCCGCGCTCACGAGCACGCGACGGCGCCGTGCTCCTCCCGGACGCGTTCGCGGCGACGTCGACCTCCGACGACACGACCTTCTCGGTCCCGATCCTGGTGAGCGCGGCGGCGCTCGCGGTCGGCTGGGTTCTGCTCCTCGTCGTCGTCGCCGGGTGGCGCCGCCCGCCTCGGATCCGCTCCCGCCTCCCGCCACCCAGGATCTGCCACCCGCGCCGCCGGCGGCGGCGGTCTCGGCGATCTTCGTCACTCGCAGGGCGAGACGGTGACGGCAACCGTCACGCCGAACCTGGGCTTCGTGCGCGAGATCCGGATCGTCCCGGCTATGTGATCTTGAGCTCGGGTCGGTAGATCTTCTTCGGCGCGAGCTCTTCGATTCGTTCCGCGATCGCGACGAACGCCCGCGATGCCTCGTCGTCGGGGTCGGTGACGACGATGGGTCGGCCCTCGTCGGCGCCGACTCGCAGCTCCGGGACCAGCGGCACCTGTCCGAGCAGCGGCACGCCGAGCTGCTCGGCGAGGTCGTGGCCGCCGCCCGCGCCGAACAGCTCGTACGCCTTGCCGTCGTCTCCACGGAACCACGACATGTTCTCGATGACGCCGATCACGTCGAGGTTCACCTTCTGGCTCATGTACGCGGCACGCTGGGCGACGCGCTGGGCGGCGGGCTGGGGCGTGGTGACGATGATGACCTCAGCCCGCGGCAGGAACTGCGCCATCGACAGCGCGATGTCGCCGGTGCCGGGAGGCATGTCGACGACAAGGAAGTCGGGCTCGTCCCAGTGCACGTCGGTGAGGAACTGCTCGAGGGCCTTGTGCAGCATCGGGCCTCGCCACACGACGGGCTGGTCCTCACGGGCAAAGAAGCCCATCGAGATCAGGTTCACGCCGTTGGCCTCGGGCGGCACGATCACGTCGTCGATCACCACCGGGGCGTGGTCGATGCCGAGCATGCGCGGCATCGAGAAGCCCCACACGTCAGCGTCGACGGCGGCAACCCGGTGCGCTCGCCGGGCGAGCGCCACGGCGAGGTTCGTGGTCACGGACGACTTCCCGACCCCGCCCTTCCCCGACGCGATCGCCAGCACGCGGGTCCGGGCATCAGTGAACGGGTTCACGCGGGCGGGCCGGCCGTCGGCGCCTGCGCCGGCGTGCTGCTGGCGCAGCTTGGCGGCGACAGTCTCACGCTGCTCGTCGCTCATGACGGTGAGGTCGACGTCGACCGACTCGACGCCCTCGAGGGGCTGCACGGCCTCCGTGACCCGCCGGGTGATCTCGGGCCGCAGCGGGCAACCGGCCACGGTGAGGGCGACGGTCACGGCCACCCGCCCACCCTCGATGGCGACCTCCTTCACCATGTCGAGGTCGACGATCGATTGGCGCAACTCGGGGTCCTCGACCGGGCGCAGGGCCTCGAGGACGGCGGCTTCGGTGGGCATGGGCCTCCTCGCCCCTCGTCGCCCCGGGCAGGGCGGCATTTCCACTACGTGCATAGGTAGAATACCGGCATGACGGAGCGGGCCGCGAAGCCCACGGGCGTGGGGCTCAGCGGTGACGAGTTCAGCGCCGCCGTGAGCGCGGTGACGAGCGCCTTCGGTGATCCGACCCGGCGCGACATCTACCTGTTCGTGCGCGCGGGCGCCGACGGGGTCACGGCCGCCGAGGTGGCGGAGCGCTTCGACCTGCATCCCAACGTCGCCCGTCACCACCTCGAGAAGCTCACCGCCGGCGGGTACCTCACCGTCGAGCTCGCCCGACACGAGACGGCGGGCCGGCCCTCGAAGCGCTACCGCGCCGGCGAACTCGACACGTCGCTGAATTTCCCGCCCCGCCGCGACGACCTGCTCGCCACGTTGCTTGCCCGCTCGCTCGAGCTGCTCGACCCCGACCAGGCGGCGGCCATGGCCGAGGAGGTCGGATACGACTACGGGCTCGCAATCGCCGCCCGCATGACCCCGGAGACCGGCGACGCGGGCGCCGGCCACCGCTCGGTGCGCGCCGCGCTGGCGTCGGTGGCCGACGCGCTCACCGCGCACGGCTTCGCCGCCCACGCCGAGGCGCGCGGCGGATCGCTGATGCTCGTCGCCGAGCACTGCCCGTTCGGCGAAGCGGCGACGAAGTACCCGCACGTGCTCTGCGCGGTCGACACCGGGATGATCAAGGGCATGCTCGAAGGCCTCTACGGCGAGACCGACCCCACGATCGAGGCCAGCCGCCCGAGCGGCGACGCACATTGCGTCACCCGCGTCTGACCTTCGAGGCGTTCGCCGCGTGAGCCGCGCCTACCTCGACCACGCTTCGTCGTCGCC
>DATFXL010000069.1:0-7549 GCA_035316025.1 Acidimicrobiia bacterium | reverse complement strand
GGGGGCGACGTCACGCATCGCCCAGAGCACGTTGAGGGTCCCGACCAGGTTGTTGACCTGGGTCTTGACGGCGTGGTCGCGGCTGATCATGGAGTAGGGCGCTGACGGGAGCTCGCCATAGTGCACGATCGCCTCGGGCTTGAAGTCCCGCAGGGCGTGGGCCACCGCCAGGTGGTCACACAGGTCGAGCACGTACGAACGGATGGAGCGGCCGGAGACCTCGGACCACGCCGCGATGCGCTCATCAAGGGGTCGAATCGGCGTGAGGCTCCCGGTACCGAGATCGAGGTGCGCCCGCCGCCGAGTGAAGTCGTCGACGATGCCGATCTCGTGTCCACGGGCGGAAAAGTGCAATGCCGTCGGCCAGCCGAGATAGCCGTCGCCACCCAGTACGAGGATTCTCACCCGCTCCGCTCCAGGACGTGTGAGCCGGACCACGAAACTCTGGTCGACGGCCGTCGGGTCAGGCCATGCCATGTGCCGTTCGCGCAGTCCTTTTACCTCGTGTTCCTCGTCGCGCCTGTCGGTGTTTCCTCACACGTGAGAAGTGCCGCGGAAGTGCGCGGTCCAGGCTCACCTCGAGGAGCGCGCCGCCTGCCCGTCACCCCGGCCTGTAATTCGTCGTTCACTTGCACGCTATGTCTCAACCCCAACCGGCCACCCTCCGTTCACCAAGTTGTGGACTGACGAACGCGATCCGACGCGCGCGCGCTGGCACGTACGTGACGGGCGCGTCGATAAACTCCGCGCGCCAACGGCCGGAGAAGGGCGTCCGCGTTGCATCCAGCGAAGAGCACCGACTGGCAGTACAACGAGATCGACGCGTCCCTTCCCAACAACGCTCACGCGCTGGCGCTGGCGATGGTCGGCCACAACAAGAGAGTCCTCGAGCTCGGTTGCGCCGGCGGACACGTCACGCGAGCGCTCAACAAGCAGGGCTGCCGAGTCACTGGCATCGAGATCGATCCCGAATCGGCGATACGCGCCAAGGTCGGCGCCGAGGAGGTCATCACAGCGGACCTCTGCGACCTGAGTTGGGCCGACAAGCTCGAGCCCGAAGAGTTCGACGTCGTCCTGGCCGGTGACGTGCTCGAGCACCTCAGTGTCCCGCACCACGTCCTACGCGCTTGTCGCGCCCTGCTCAAGCCGTCGGGCACGCTGGTCGTCTCGCTGCCGAACATCGCGCACGTCGACGCCCGCCTCGCGCTGCTGCAGGGGCGCTTCGACTATCGGCCGTGGGGACTCTTGGACGACACCCATCTCCGCTTCTACACGAAGGAGAGCGCCGGCCAGCTCCTCGGCGAGGCCGGCTTCGTGCCGGTGGATACGGCCCGGGTCATCGTGCCGGTGTTCGACACCGAGGTGGAGCTCGATCGGGAAGCCGTGCGCGCTGAGGTGCTGGACGATCTGCTGCGTGATCCCGAGGCGGAGACCTACCAGTTCGTGATCGCGGCCGCGCTCGACTCCGGGGACGTCGCCGTACGCGGCTTGTCAGCACGTAACGCCGAACTGGACGAGCGTCTGATGCTCGAGCGCACCCGGACTGCTGTTCTCGAATCGCAGCTTCACGAGCTCAGTCAGCGTCTCCGCGTCGCCGAGACCCAGAGCCGCGACATCATGAGCACCAAGACGTTCCGCTACCTCGCACCGCTGCGGCGGCTGTACGGGGAGCTCCGTGGTCACAAGTAACGGACGCGTTCGGGGACGTGAACGACCGCGGCTCGCCTGGCTGGATGACGACCTGCTCGAGATCGATGGTCAGAGGTACCTCACCACCGGCAACACGCAGACGATGACTACGACGACCTCCACGGCCGAGCGTCTTCTCCTCGCCAAGACGCGCGACCACATCGAATGCTTCACCGAACGGATGAAAGGCTTTCGAGCCGAGGCCATCTTCGAGCTAGGCGTGTTCAAGGGGGGCAGCACGGTCTTCCTCCATCAGACCCTCCACCCGCGCACCCTGATCGCGGTCGACATCGATCCCGATCCCGTCCCCGCGCTCGAGGCCTACGTGAGCCGGCACGGCCTCGACGCCGTGATCCGCCGGCACTACGGCGTCGACCAGACCGACGACGCCCGCATCGACGCGATCCTCGACACCGAACTCGGCGACGAACGGCTCGATCTGGTGGTCGACGACGCATCGCACGGCTACCCGGAGACGCGAGCGACGTTCGAGGCGTTGTTCCCACGTCTTCGGCCCGGCGGTCGTTACGTCATCGAAGACTGGGCGTGGGCACACTTCGACCAGGACCTGTGGCAGCGCGACGGCGGGTACTGGCGTGAGCGGCCTGCGCTGACGAACCTCGTCGTGGAGGCAATGCTCGTGCTCGGATCGTTTCCCGATGTCGTCGCTGAGGTCCATCTCGAGCCTGACTTCGTCGAGATCGCGCGGGGAACACGTGACCTTCCACCGCGGCTCGACCTGTCGACGATGTACCTCAATCGCGGAAACCGCTTCCGCCCGCTCCTATGAGCGCCACCGACTCGACGACGGAGCAGCTCCTGCGCGTCGTCGCCTTCTATCTTCCGCAGTTCCATCCCGTACCGGAGAACGACGCCTGGTGGGGGTCCGGGTTCACCGAGTGGACCAACGTCGTCCGAGCGCGACCGCGGTTCCCCGACCACTACCAACCGCACCTCCCGACCGAGCTCGGCTTCTACGATCTGCGTGTACCCGAGGTGCGCGAGCAGCAAGCGGCTCTGGCGCGCGCATACGGCATCGAGGCGTTCTGCTACTACCACTACTGGTTCAACGGGCGTGGGGTCCTCGACCGCGTCTTTCGGGAAGTGCTCCGGTCCGGCCGCCCCGACTTCCCGTTCTGCCTCTGCTGGGCCAACGAGAACTGGACCCGGCACTGGGACGCAGGCAACGGCGACATCCTGATCGCTCAGGACTACGACGAGGAGGACGACCTCAACCACATTCGCTACCTGATCGACGCGTTCCGCGATCCTCGATACCTCACGGTCGACGGTCGCCCGCTGCTGATGTTGTACCGCGTGCAGAAGCTCCCTCAGCCGCGCCGAACGTTCGACCTCTGGCGGAAGGAGTGCGCGGCTGCAGATATCCCGGAGCCGCTGATCGTGAAGTTCGAGACGCACGGGAACTTCGACGACCCAGCGGACTACGGCTGCGACATGGCCGCGCAGTTCCTCCCGCACGGCGTCGGCGAGAACGTGCCGATGGCCAACGTCTCGGGATGCCATCCGGGAAACGCCGTGTTCGATTACGAACGCGTCGTCGACACGTTCGTCGAGCAGTCATCCCCACCATGGGTGCGAGTCCCGTCCGTGTTCCCGGCCTGGGACAACTCCCCTCGGCGGAAGGACGGCGAGGCACTCATCTTCGTCAACAACTCCCCGGCCGCCTTCGAGCGCTGGCTCCGCGGCGCCGACGAGCTCGCACGCGAGCAAGGTCAGCGGCTCGTGTTCGTCAACGCGTGGAACGAGTGGGCGGAGGGCGCGCACCTCGAGCCCGACGAGCGTGACGGTCGTGCGTTCCTGGACGCGATCTCCCGCGTCGTTCACGGTGACGTGCCGAGCGATCCCGACGCGCTCCTCCCGGGCCCGCCGCGAGAGACGCTCGCGCCCTCGACCTTCGCCGACCTCTACCTCGAGCTCTACGCCGACTACCGGAAGCTTCAGCGTTCGACGACCGACCTCATGGCCAGCATGGAGCGTCGCATCCGATTGGCCGCCGACGAGCGAGACCGGCTGCTTCGCGCCAGCCGGGAGCAAGCTGCCCAGTTGGCCGAATGGGGTCGGCGGCTCGAAGCCGAGCTGGACATCGCCCGCCGGCAGCTCGGGGCTCGGGGCGCGGAGCTCAGCCCGGTCTCGCCCTAGTCCGTCCTCAGCGCCGGGCCGCAGCGAAGAGCGCCGCGATCAGGGCCAGTACTCCCACGAAGCCGCCGACCCACGGCAGATAGTCACGCCCGCTACCGGTGCGAGACGCAGTCGGCGATTGCGCCTCGTCGGTCGCCGCCGTCGTCGCCGTGGCCCCCTTGTTCGCGATCGGCGCCGGCGGCGGGAGGGCCGGCAGCGGAGGCAACGGAACCGTGGCCGCCGGCGGCGGAGGTGCGGCGACGGCGCCCGACGGGGAGACGAGCGGGAACAACTGTGACCGAAGGAAGTCGATGGACGGCTGCACCACCGCGGATGTCAGGCGTTCGTCGTGGCCGGCGTTCGGCACCATCAGCAGCTGGTTGGCGACACCGGCGCGTCCGAGCGTGTCGGACATGCGCTGCGCCTGGTCGGGCGGGATGAGCGTGTCGTCCTGGCCTTGGGCCAGCAGCATGGTGCCATCGCTCGGGTCGACGTGCGTGATCGGCGAGGCCTCCTGGACGCGTGCTTCGTCGCACGGGCCCGTCCGGCAGTCGAGGAACGCCGTCAGATACGGCTGCGAATCGGGCGGGAACTGCGCCGGGTGGAGGTCCATGGGGCCGGCCCACGACACCGCCGTCAGCACGCGGCTCTCGCGATCTCGCGGTCCCTCACCGAGCGTGGCGAGGAGCGCGGCCAAGTGCCCGCCGGCCGAGCCGCCGAGGGCGCCGATGCGAGCAGGATCGACGCGGAGCTCAGCGGCGTGGCGACGGATCCACTCGACGCTCGCACGCACGTCGTTGACAGCGGCCGGATACGGGTCTCGTGGCGCCAGGCGGTAGTTGACCGCGAAGGCCGCGAACCCGGACTGGGCGAGTGTGTGGCCGAAGCCCTCCCAGCTGGCTTTGTCACCGCTCACCCATCCCCCGCCGTAGAGGAGCACGACGCCGGGGTACGGGCCGGGGCCGTCAGGCAGATAAGCGTCGAGCTTCAAGTCCGTGCCGTTCACCTCCCGGTAGGGCAGGTCCTGGCGGACGACGACACCCTGTGCCTGCGCGCCCACATGCCCGGCGCGGCCGGCCGCCGCCGCGCCGGGCACGAGCAGCGCCACAGCGGCAACCGCGCCGAACAGGACCACCGCGACGAGGCGCGGCCGGACGCGCACGGACGCCGTCACTCGATCGACAGCCCGTCGAGACGCGGGTCGGGCGGCGGGTACTGCGGGTCGAGGCGGCGGAAGGCCTCGAGCAAGAGCGTGGCCACGGCGACGTCCCTGACCCACTTGTGGTCTGCCGGCACCACCCACCACGGTGCGGCGTCGGTAGACGTCTCGGTGATCGCGTCCTCGTACGCCGCGCGCACGACGTCCCACCGCTCGCGCGTGTCGAGGTCCTCTATATGGAACTTCCACCGCTTGCTGGGGTCGTCCAGCCGCCCCTGGAGGCGCGCACGTTGCTCATCGCGAGAGATGTGCAAGAACACCTTCACCAAAGTCGTTCCCTCATCGGTGAGCATCTGCTCGAAGTCGCGCAGGTGCCGATACCTGCGTCGCCACGTCGAATCGTCGACGGTCCCGAACACACGTGTCGCAACGACGTCCTCGTAGTGCGAGCGGTTGAACACGCCCAGCCGCCCGCGCGATGGACACGCGGCGTGCACGCGCCACAGGTAGTCGTGCTCCAGCTCGATGTGCGTCGGCGCCTTGAACGCCGTCACCGCGCAGCCCTGTGGGTTCAGACCACTGAGCGCCCGGCGGATCGTGCCGTCCTTCCCGGCGGTGTCGACCCCTTGCAGCACGAGCAGAACACTCCGTTCCGCTTCCGCCCAGAGACGCTCGTGGAGCTCCCGGAGCTCGTCGAGCAATTCGGCGTGCTCCTTACCCGCCGACTCCTTGTCAGCAAGGCCGAGGCGATCGCCGGTCGGCCGCCGGTCGAGGCCGGCGAGTCCGCCGGGAGCAACCTGTAGCGATCCGACGTCGACCGCCATGCCTCTAGTACCGCAGCTCGGCGACGACCGCGTAGTGGTCCGACGGGTGGATCCCGTCGACCGGCTCGACGGCGGCGACACGAGCGTCGACCACGTGGCCGGCGCCGCGAGCTTTCGGCCAACCGACGAACACGTAGTCGATGCGGCGGTCGGGCTCGAGGTCGCGCGCGGCGAACGCGTTGTCGTTCGACCACGTGTGTCCGGGACCGTCGCCGGCGGCGATCCACGCGTCCATGAACACCAGGCGCGGGACCGGCACGGCCGCCCGCCCGTTGAGCATCCGGATCTCGTCGGCCTCTGGATCGGCGTTGAAGTCGCCGCACACGATGGGTGGGAATTTCCGTCCCGTCGATTCGGCCACGAACTCAGCCAACGTTCGCACCTGTGCCTGGCGGATGTCACTCTCGTCGTACCGAAAGTTGAGGTGGGTCGTGTACAGCTCGAACCTCCCGCGCGGTCCTTCGACCTCCGCCTTGAGCGCGACCCGGAATCCCGGCATCGTCGGCGTGGAAGGGAGCGGCCGCGTATCGCTCGCCGCGATCGGCCAGCGGGACAGGACGGCGTTACCGAACATTGCGTCGCCGGCGTCGAGACTCGAGGCGAAGACGTGCTCGTACCCGAGCCTCTCGGCGAGCATCTCCGCCTGCCCCGGCCCGTCGGGCACATCCCAGACCTCTTGCAGGCCGATCACGTCGGCGTCGATGCGCTGCAGCGTCTCGGCGATCGCCGGTTGACGTTCTTCCCAGGGACCGAACCGCCACCAGACGTTCCACGTCGCGACGCGCAGCCGCGTCTCGATCAGATCGAGTGGCTCCGTCTGCACGCCGCGAATGCCTACCACGTGGGTATTTGAACGACACGCCGCATCGCCGGGATACGCACGTCCCAGAGGGCGTCCTAGGCTGGCAGGTGAACATCAGGTGACGCAGCCGGGAGCTTCGATGATCGACTACACCACCCTCGACGCCGCGATCGGGCACAACTGGTACGACCTCGATCCCGATCTGCAGGGCCGCGTACGGCGCGACTGCCCGCCGGAGGACTACGAGTGGGCCGACGCCAAGCTACGCGAGTTCGGCGGCCTGGTCGGCGAGCGGGTGGCGTCGAACTCCGAGCTCGTCGACGCCCATCCGCCCGAGCTGCGTCGCTACGACCAGTGGGCCGACGAGGTGAACGAGATCGTCCACCACCCCGCCGGTCTCGAGTCGAAGCGGGCCCTGTGGGCCAGTGGCTACGTCGGAGGGTTCGCGCGCGACGAGGCCGCTCGCGGCCGGCCGGCGCCGGGGGTGATGCTCGCCGCCACGAGCTACCTCCTCTCCCAGGCCGACACGGGACTCGTGTGCAGCCTGGGCATGACGAGCGGCGTCGCCGGCCTCGTCGCCGCCTACGCGCCGCCGGATGTGCGCGACGCGCTGCTCCCCAGGCTCCGAGCGGACAGCTTCGACGGCGGCGTGGACGGGTCGATGTTCCTCACCGAACGCGACGGCGGCTCCGACCTCGGCCGCACGGTGCACTGCACCGCGCGCGACATCGGCGACGGCCGCGTCGTGATCAACGGCGAGAAGTGGTTCTGCTCCAACATCGACGGCGCCGCCATCGTCATGCTGGCGCGGCCCGAGGGTGCGCCCGACGGGCCGGCCGGCCTGGGCCTGTACCTCGTCCCCAAGGAGCGGGAGGACGGCTCCCGCAACGGCATCTCGATGCGCCGGCTCAAGCCCAAGCTCGGCACCAAGAGCGT
>DATFXL010000068.1:0-2221 GCA_035316025.1 Acidimicrobiia bacterium | reverse complement strand
CGCGACCGCGCGTTTGCGGGAAGGCCTAGAGGCCGGCGGTGAACTCGACCAACGCGTCACTCACTGCTTGTGGATGCTCCAGCGGTGGCGTGTGCCCGCTCTCGGATATCTCGACGAAACGAGCTTGGGGAATGCGGTCGGCCATTGCCTTGGCCCTCTCGGTGGCCATCATCGAATCGGTGCCGCCGTGGATGACGAGGGTCGGCACTCGAATCGATTCTGAGTTCCTGCGGTAGTCGTCGTGCGCAGAGGCCAGGCGGCCGAGTTCGCGCACCGCGGGGAGGTCGTAGGTGCGGGCGACCTGCTGCCGCCAGTCCTCGATCCAATCTGCGCTCTGGCTGAGAAACTCCGCGCCGAGGAGCGCGTTCGAGACCCGAACCGCGGTATCTGCGTTCCAATCCAGGACGTCGTCGCTCAGCGCCTCGAGCGTCGCTTTCTCGGTGTCGCTCCATGCCTCATCGAGCGTGCTGACGAACACGAGCGCCTTGACCCGCTCGGGAGAGCGCCGCCACATCTCCTGTGCTACGAGGCCGCCGATGTCGTGACCCACTACGACCGCGTCGCTGATGGCGCGACCGTCGAGTTCCCGTGCGAACCACGTGGTCCAGTCGTGCATCGTCGCGTGTTGCCGCAGCCGGGATACGGCGACGCCATGGCCTGGTTGCATGACCAAGTGGGGTTTCATCCCGTCGGCCAACGCTTCTTCCTGATGCGCCCACATCGAGGGCTCCATCATCCAACCGTGTAACAGGACCACGTCACTCTTCGCCATGTCGAAACCGTACCGCGAGGCGCGATTGTTTTGACCACCTGGAATTCGCTCGCGAGCACGCGCCGCGTCTGAAGCGCGCGAGCCCCTCATCCAGAGTGACCCGACGGACCTGGTCCCCGCGACGGTCGGACACCCTGCTTCGCGAGGTGCCAGCGCAGGATCGATGAGAAGGATCACTCATGCCCGCGTTCATAGCGTTCTCGTTCGCTTCGCCGACCGTACCGACGCGACGGCGATCGCAACTCTTCACGCCGAGAGTTGGCGACGCCACTACCGAGGCGCCTACTCAGACGCTTCGTCTCGACGGTAATGTTGCTACCGACCGACAGGCCGTATGGAGCTGCCAGCTCAGCCATCCGCCGGCAAGCCATTGCACTCTCGTTGCAGAGAATGGCGACGCGCTCGTCGGCTTCGCCCGCACGGGTTCTCGACGAGGACCCGATCTGGGGCGCCCGCCCGGACACACCGCACGTCGCGTTCGGGCTGAAGCGCAATCGGATCGGTGGCAGCCTCCTGGCAGCGACGGCCCGGACGGTCGCCGCTCGCGAGAGCGGCCTCTACCTATGGGCCTCGAGCAGAACGCGTCGGCGCAGGCCTTCTACGAGGCGCCAAGCAAGTTGGCCGACGGCGTGTCTCTCCGCCGGGCGGTGATCCAAGTCGACTCTGCGGCGCGCCGCCCGCGTTCTGATATGCATGGCCGGACCCTTCGGCACTCCTGGTCGTCGCGAACCTCAGGCGCTCGGCCCGACGGCGGGCGTGGGCTGTGCCGCCCTGAGAGTCGAGAGCCGAAACCGCCCGAGCGAGAGGGCACCCGCGGCTGCCGGGAGCACCGTGGCGGTCGCCCGGTAGACGAGCACGGCGGCGAGGCCAGCGGCGAACGGCGTCCCGCCGTGGTGGAGGAGGAGGGGGACGACCGACTCGACGGTTCCGAGTCCGTCGGGAAGCAATGGTACGAGGGAGGCCACCATCGCCGCGCCGTAGACGAGCAGGAACTCGCCGGGGCGGGGGTGGACGCCGACGGCCCAGAGTGCGAAGGCGAAGCACAGAGCGTCGCAGGCGATTGAAGCGGTGGCGACCAGCACGACGGCCATTCGGTTCCGCCGGTTGCCGAGGACCCGTTGGGCGTCGGACCACCACGCCGCACCGGCGGCACGCAGGTCGTCTTTCGGTGGAGTGGGCTTCCAGAATTGGAGTCGTCCCCCGACGACGGCTGCCCACTCGGCAGTCTCGCGCCGGCCGGCGAGCCATGCGGTGAGCGCGAGGGCGCCGAGCACCCCGGCCGCAGGCAGTCCGAAGAGCCACGGGCGAGCGAGACCGCCGCCGACCCGAAGTTCGACAATGGTGGCAACCACTACGGCGTTGAGGGCGACGAGGGCGAAGGCGGCGCGCGCCGTGTACCACTCCGAGAACGCGAGCGCGAGCCGGACTCGGCGGGTGTGTACTCCCCGC
>DATFXL010000067.1:0-5916 GCA_035316025.1 Acidimicrobiia bacterium | reverse complement strand
GGTGATCGACGGCGCCGGAATGGCGCGCATCGGGTTGACCGCGATGATCTCCTCGGAGGTCATGAACTTGAACAAGGCCCGTAGCGCCCGGTGACGGGTCGCGACGGAGTTGGGAGCCGCACTGGCATCTTCCAACGCCACGAGGAACGCTCGCAGGTCGTCGCGTGTCGCCTCCTCAATGAGACGGCCCGGCGAACGTTCGGCGAGGAACGCTGCGAACTTGTCGCAGCCTTCGAGGTACGTCGAGATGGTGCGCGGAGAGCGGCGAACCGATCGCATGGCGAGCGAAAACGACGCCCGCAGTTCGGGCCAGTCGGGTGGATCGGTCCCCTCGGGGTTCGGTCGGTCGGGGACGGCGGTTAGCTTGGCCACGTCAGTGCCTCGTGTAGGTGCCTGACCATGCCCCCGGCCGTCACGGCGGCGCGGGGGGCGTTCCTTCGTGGCCAAATAATAGCCGCTCTCCAACCGGTAGAGCGGGACCTGTCGGGACCGGGAGCGCTTACGGGATAAGGGCTACGGGCGGGTCCCGCCGATCTCGGTTGTAACGTCTACTTGAACCAGATGCGTTGATAGGACCGACTCTCGGGATGCAGCAGCAGCCCGACGAGGGCGCCGTCGAAGAGCAGCGTGATGATGACCGGGAAGTCGATCACATCGGAGCCGAACACGACCACGAGCATGATCAGCTGGAGGATGGCGGCGAGGACTGCGACCGCGTACGCCCACTTCCACTCGTTGGCGATGCCAAAGCCGCCGATCGCGAGGCCGATGATCGTTGCCAGTCCGAGGAGAGGGCTCGTGGCCACGATGCCGAACAGCAGGCCGAAGGCGGCGTTGATGTAAAGGAGCAGGGTCGCCAGGACGAGGGTCTGGGGCTGCGCCTGGTTCAGGAACTTCCGGTCGTTCACCGCCCCATTCTGGCTCACGGTGAAGCGTCGTGTGGGCCGGGCCGGCAGACACCCACCGTCAGCGTGATGCGACCTCGCGCTCGTAGGCCCGGTCTCGGCGGTGGGTCGTGAAGCCGAGTGACTCGTAGAGGCGCAGCGCCGCTTCGTTGTCGCCGTCCACGAACAGCATGCCGGTCCGGACGCCCCGCTCGGCCAGGGAGGCCAGGCCGGCGACGACGAGTGCCCGGCCCAGTCCGGCGCCCGACCGGGACGGGTCGACGCCGATCACGAAGATCTCGCCCAACTCGGGATCGCCGTCGGTTGCCGGGTGGATCTTGGTCCAGCAGAACCCGGCCAGGCCGTCGGTATCGAACGCGAGCAGGAAGCCCTTCGGGTCGAACCACGGCTCGGACAGGCGCCGCGCGAGCGTCGCCTCCACCCAGCCGCCCTGTTCCGGGTGACCCGCGAACGCGCGGTTGTTCACGTTGAGCCAGGCGCCGTTGTCTTCCCCGGGTACGAAGGGTCGTACCTCCACGCCGGGCGGCCACGCGGTGCTCTCACCGAGGGGGAGTGCGACCCGCATCTGCAGCAAGTCGCGCTGGCGGCGGAATCCGGCGCGCGTCGCAACCTCGTCGTCGCGCTCGTCGGGCTCGAAGATCCAGAGCACGACGAGGCCGCCCCCGTGACCGGCTGTGTGCTCGACCGCCCGGTCGAGCAGAGCGACGGCGACCTTCGCGTCCTCCCGCGCGTCGGGGTGGACGACGAAGCCAAGATCCCAATGCACCGGCGTGACGTTGTCGCTCCGGTGCACGTAGGCGAAGCCGACCGCCCGACCATCGTCGACCGCGACGACACCGGCCGACGCCGGCTCGAGCGGGCGGTCGAGGTCGCGCCAGACGGCGTCACCGAGGGAGGGATGGCCGTCGATGGCCTCGGCGTCGTCGTTCAAGCGGGTGAGCGTGACGAGATCGGCTGGTGTCACCGGCTGCAAGAGACGCGTCTTGATCACCACGACGAGCGTAGTTGTGGCCCGCGATACGTTCGGCCTGTGGCGCGGCCACGAGGGGCGAAGCAGCGCGCGGCAGAGGTGGTGAGGCGCCTCGCCGAGGAGTATCCGGGCAACGCCAAGGAGCTCTGCGCGCTGAATCACGAGAACCCGTACCAACTACTGGTCGCAACGATCCTCTCGGCGCAGTCGACCGACGAGACCGTGAACAAGATCACGCCGGCCTTCTTCAAGCGCTACCCGACGCCGGTCGACCTCGCGCGCGCCAACCCGGACGAGGTCGAGGAAGTCATTCACGCTTCCGGGTTCTTTCGCTCCAAGACGAAGAGCCTGATCGGGATGGGACGCGCTCTCGAGGAGCGATTTGGTGGCGAGGTGCCCCCGGACCTCGACGATCTCGACTCGCTTCCGGGAGTCGGGCGCAAGACCGGCAACGTCGTGCGGTCCGTCGCCTTCGGGTTGCCCGGTCTGCCCGTCGACACGCACGTCATGCGATTGGTGCGCCGGCTCAAGCTCACGAACGAGACCGACCCCGTCAAGATCGAGCTCGACCTGAACGGCATCGTGGAGCCCGAGGAGCGGGGCGCCTTGTCGTTACGGCTCATCCTCCACGGACGGCGCGTCTGTAAGGCCCGCAAACCGCAGTGCGACGTGTGCGTCCTCAACGACATCTGCCCCTCCGCGTTCAGGGTCTGAACAGTCCAGACACCCGCGACCGGGGAAATCACCCACCTGCCTGGTCAAACAAGCTTGAATGGGGCATTCTGTCGGCGTACGTCGTCGTCGAGGGCGGGGGAGCAAGGCAAGAGAAGCGCGAACATGAAATCAGCCCGAGCACCGTGGCTGTGGGGCAGGCAACGGGCATGGCCGCGTGTCGTGGCCGCGTCCGGGCTGGTCCTCCTCGTCGCCTGCGGCACCGCAAGCGGCGACCGCGCGAACCGCACGCCCGCCAGCAGGCCCACTGCCACGACGGTCGCGCCGACGGCTCCGGCTCCTGCGTCGACGCCCTATCAAGTGAAGCGGGGGGACACGCTGACCTCCGTGGCGCGGTTCTTCGGGATGTCGAGTCAGAAGCTCGCCGCGGCCAATCAACTGGACAGCGAGGCCCATCTGACCGCAGGCCAGGTCCTGCAGATCCCACCGCCGCCACCCGCAGGACTCGCGGTCGCTCCGCCGGACGGGATCTCCGGCAACACGTTCACGTTCACGGTGACGGGTGCAAAGGTCGGCGAGGCGGTCACGTTCCAGGTCACGGCGCCGAGCGGTCGGGTCTTTACGGGATCGCCGCACACGGCGTCGAACGAGGGAGTGGTGACGGCGACCTACATCAGCGCGGGCGACGATCCCGGCACCTACGCGGTCCTGGCGGCGGGCGATCGGGGCACGTCTCTGCGCGGCGAGTACCGCCTCCTCGGGTAGCGCCAACCCGTTGAGCCGACCGCACGCCGCTTAGCATCGGCGGCGTGGACGTCGAGTTCCGCGCCCCGCAGCCACACGAGGCCGAGGCTGTCTTCGCCGTGGGCAGAGAGGCCTTCGCCACCCGCGCCGAACGCCGGGAACCGTGGCTCGCGTCGAAGCGCATGGACGACTTTCTCGCGGCGTGGGTGGGCGAGGACCTGGTCGCCACCACCGAAGTCATGCCGGTCGGGCAGTTCTTCGGTGGTCGCTCGGTACCGATGGGGGCGGTCGCTTCGGTTGCCGTCCGCCCCGACCACCGCGGCCGCGGGATCGCCCCGCGCCTCCTAGCGCTCGCCGTCGAGCGGATGCACGAACAAGGCTTGGTGGTGAGCACGCTGCATCCGGCGACGACTCGCTTCTACCGCGGCCTCGGCTGGGAGATCGGCGGCGAGTACGCGGTGCGACGTGTCCCGACCGCCTCGCTGGCGGGTCTGCCGCCAGGTGAGCAGGAATGTCTGCGCCCGGGTCGCCGTGACGACCTCGACGGCGTTCGCGAGTGCTACGAGCGCGTGGCGCCGTCCATCAACGGCGCGATCGACCGCACCGGCACGCGCTGGCGGGTCGACCTGCTCACGTTCGACGGTCCGCAACGGTACCTGTACGTCTACGAAGCCGACGACCGCATCAACGGGTACGTCGTGTACGACCAGCATCAGACGAGGCGGCAGTGGGGCTTCGGCATCACCGTGCACGAGCTCGTGACCGCCGACGCCCGCGCCGCCGTGACCTTGTGGCGCCACCTCGGGTCGCACGTCGCCCAAGTCGAGACGATCACAGTGCTCGCACTGCCGCTCGACGTGCTCACCCTCCTCCTGGCCGAGCAGGTCGTCGAGCTCGTGGGTGCGAACCACTGGATGACCCGCATCGTCGACGCCGCCGGGGCGGTCGCCGCCCGGGGGTATCCGTCCAGCGTGCGAGCCGAGTTGCACCTGCAGCTCGCCGACCGCATGGCGCCGTGGAACGACGGGCGGTTCGTGCTCCGGGTCGAGGGCGGCGAGGGCAAGCTGAGCCCGGGCGGTACCGGTGACGTGCATCTCTCGGTGAATGCGCTGGCGTCGCTCTACACGGGATGGGCAACGGCGCCCGAGCTGGCGGCGGCGGGACTCGTGCACCACGCCGGCCGGCTGGAGCTCGCGGACCTGGATGCCGTCTTCGCCGGACCCCGTCCCTACCTGTTCGACAACTACTGAGCCGAAGGAACTCTGACGTGGGAAAACGTGCTCAATCCGCGGCGACGGTCCGCGAATAGTCCGCGAGATTGCCGAAAGCGGCTTCCATGGCGGAGCGCGCCCGCTCCTCTGAGGCTGGCATGAGGTGTGTGTAGATCCTCAGCGTGAATCCAGGGTCGTCATGGCCGAGGTATCAGCTAGCGCCCGGATGCTCGTGCCGGCCTCCAGCTGCACGCTGGCGAAGAAGTGCCGTAGGGCGTGCATCCCGTTCTCCCTGCCGCACCCCACCCGCGAACTGTCGCCCAGATCGACCGTGCTTAGCGCGGTCAGATGGCGTGAACGTTCTGGGCTTCCTCGCCCTTCTTGCCCGGCCCGATCTCGAACTCGACGAGCTGGCCCTCGTCGAGGGTGCGGTAGCCGTCCATCTGGATGGCCGAGTAGTGGACGAATACGTCCTCAGCGCCTTCGCGGGCGATGAAGCCGTAACCCTTCTCCGCGTTGAACCACTTCACTGTTCCTGTTGTTGTCATGGCGCCCCTCCGCTCAGTCGGCTGCTCACTGCGCTCGCCGCTGAACGCCGTGCTCGGTACGCGAGCGTACGCTCTGGTTCGAGCCCGGGGAAGGACCGCAGAGGACACCTTGCGTGGCCGCTTGACCACCGCGCGACACTTGAAGGTGCTCCCAGGGAGGACTCCTCCCTCAGCCTGGACCCTCCCAGGGAGGAGCGGGAGGCGGGAGACGCAATACGACCGGGTCTCTCGCCTTCCGCGTTGCTGCGAGCCGCCACGCGAGCGCAATTGGCTTCGGGGCTAGCAGTGTCGGAGCGTCAGTCTCATCTGGGCACGATCGTTACATGCCTTCGAGCCGCTCGCCGCGTTCCTTCTTCGCGCCCCACCCTTTCGCGCTGGCGGTTTGCGCACATTCCGCGGACCCTTTGCGGACTACCCGTACCCCAAACGAAGAGTCCCGGCGGCTTGCCGGCGGGCAGGGCGGTGTCGCCTCCCTTTCACCACGCCACGGGGGAGCGGCCTTCGTTCCTCCATTGGGGTGGGGAACGTTCTCACGTAGGGTTTCGGCTCGTGGCCTGGACCGGGGTTGTGTGGCGCGAAGCCGGACCCTACGGACCCGATGGGATCTTCGTGCAGCAAATGCGGCTGGGACGCCTCACCCTCCCGGTGGCCCCTGCGGTCGGTGCTGTTGTCAAGATCGGCGATCAGGAATACCGCGTGCTCTCGATCGTTGGCGGCTTCTGTCATGTCGGAGCAGGGCTCCACCGTGAACTCACCAATTGGCGGGACCAGCAGGCGCGGCTTCGGTGGCATCCTCCGCAAGCTGATTAGCATCATCGGGCTTGACGGGGAGCGTACGGTCCCTCTCGGAGGCCCGGGTCTCCACC
>DATFXL010000066.1:0-18855 GCA_035316025.1 Acidimicrobiia bacterium | reverse complement strand
CCACGAGCCGACCCGGCACACGGCCCGAGACGGCCTGAGGAGCGAAGCAGAGGTTGCCATGGCCACGACGACCGGCACCGGCGTCTACTACGACCCGTACGACGTCGGGATCAACGCCGATCCGTACCCGGTGTTCCGGCGCCTGCGGGAAGAGGCGCCGCTGTACCGCAACGATGAGCACGACTTCTACGCGCTGAGCCGGTTCGACGACGTCGAGCGCGGTCTGGTCGACCGGGAGACCTACATCTCGGGACGCGGGGCCGTCCTCGAGCTGATCAACGCAGGGATCGAGATGCCGCCGGGCGTACTCATCTTCGAGGACCCACCCGTCCACACCGTGCACCGCGGCCTGCTCTCGAGAGTCTTCACCCCGAAGAAGATGAACGCGCTCGAGCCGCAGATCCGCGACTTTTGCGCCCGGTGCCTGAATCCACTCGTGGGCACGGGACGCTTCGACTTCGTTCGTGATCTCGGTGCACAGATGCCGATGCGCGTGATCGGCATGCTGCTCGGCATCCCCGAGAAGGACCAGGAAGCGATTCGCGACCGGGTCGACGCCGATCTCCGGACCACGCCTGGTCAGCCCATGAAGCCCTCGCAGGATCGGTTCGTGACGGGCGAGGCCTTCGCCGACTACGTCGACTGGCGCGTCGACCATCCTTCGGACGACCTCATGACGGAGCTGCTGCTCGCCGAGTTCGAGGACGAGACCCGGGAGATCCGCCGGCTCACACGCGACGAGGTGCTCACGTACGTCAACGTGGTAGCTGGGGCCGGGAACGAGACCACGACCCGGCTGATCGGCTGGGCGGGCCAGGTGCTCGCCGACCATACCGACCAGCGCCGGGAGCTCGTTCGGGACCGGTCGCTGATCCCGAACGCGATCGAAGAGCTCCTCCGGTACGAGCCGCCCGCGCCGCACGTCGCCCGGTACGTGACCCGAGGCGTGGAGCACTACGGACGGACGGTGCCGGAGGGCAGCGTCATGCTGTTCCTCGTCGGCGCGGCCAATCGGGACGACCGCCGCAACCCCGATGGCGACCACTTCGACATCCACCGGGAGAACGTGCAGCACCTGAGCTTCGGCTACGGCATCCACTTCTGCCTGGGCGCCGCACTGGCCCGCGTCGAGGGCCGCGTCGCGTTGGACGAGGTGCTCAACCGGTTCCCCGATTGGGAGGTCGACGTGGGCAACGCCAAGCTCGCGCCCACGTCAACGGTCCGGGGATGGGAGACGCTCCCCGTCGTCGTCCGTTGATCGAGCGCCTCCAGGTCCGGGTCGACGACGAGGTCCTCGACGATCTCCGCATCCGCCTGGCGCAGACGCGCTTCCCCGACCAGATCGAGGGCACAGGGTGGGAGTACGGGTTTCCGGTCGCTTATTTGCGCGACCTCGTCATGTATTGGCGCGACGAGTACGACTGGCGAGCCGAGGAGGCGCGCCTCAACGAGCTGCCGCAATTCCGCACGACGATCGGCGGGCAGTCCATCCACTTCATCCACGCCCGCTCGCGGCATGCCGACGCTCTTCCTCTCCTGATCGGGCACGGTTGGCCCGGCTCGGTTGTCGAGTTCCTCGATGTGATTCCTCGGCTGACGGAGCCCGAGGTCCACGGCGGGGACGCCGCCACCGACGCGTTCCACGTCGTGGCGCCGTCGCTTCCCGGCTACGGCTGGTCGGAGCCCACACACGCACGCGGCTGGGAGCCATGGCAGATCGCCCGCGCGTTCGCCGAGTTGATGGCTCGCCTCGGGTACACGAGCTACGCCGCCCAGGGCGGCGACTGGGGCGCTCAGGTCGCGACAAGGATCGGTGCGCTCGATGCGGAGCACTGCGCGGCAATCCACCTCAACATGCCGATCGCCGACCCTCCCGGCGAGGAGGTGCCGCTGACCGATGACGAGAAGGCGGATCTCGCGGCCATGGCCGAATTCCGCCGCGAGGAATCCGGCTACGCACAGGAGCAGGGAACGAAGCCGCAGACGCTCGGCGTTGCGCTCAACGACTCGCCCGCCGGCCTCCTCAGCTGGATCGTCGAGAAGTTCCGCGCGTGGAGCGACTGCGACGGCCGGCCCGAGAACGCGTTCACCAGGGACCAGCTCATCACGAACGTCATGACGTACTGGGTCACTCAGACCATCACGTCATCGGTTCGGCTCTATTGGGAGCTCCGGCACGCCGGCTTGGAACGTCGGGCGCCGGAGTTCGTCGACGTGCCCACCGGCATCGCGCGCTACCCGAGTGAGCCCATCCGCCTACCCCGGGCCTGGGTCGAGCGGCGGTACAACGTCGCTCACTGGACCGAGATGCCGCGCGGCGGTCACTTCGCCGCCATGGAGCAGCCGGAGCTTTTCGTCGAGGACCTACGAACCTTCTTCCGGACGGTGCGGTGACTCAGTAGTGACAGCGCCACTCGACGACCCTGTGGTCGCGGCCGACGCGCATGAAGTCGGCACCGCGCTTCGGCTCCCCACCGGGAAGCCCACAGGCGTAGACGAGCACGATGCTGTCGCTGCCGACGTAGGTGTCGTGCAGGGTGTATCGGAGCCCGCCCGTCCGACGCAGGGCGTCCTCGACGTAGGCGCGCAGCGCGTCGTATCCCTCGATCGTTGTCTTCGCGGAGTCGCGGGTGAGCATGGAGACACCCGGTGAACTGAACACGATGTCAGGCGCGAACCGGGCCATGATCGTGTCGACGTCGCCGCCGTTCCACCCCTCGAGCCAATGGCGAACGAGAGCCTGGGCGGTCGCGTCGTCGAGCGTGGTCATGGGATTGTGCGGCACCGCCGTGTTCTAACATCTGCGTCACCGAAGGGGGAGGGACCGGAGCGTGAGAACCGTGGTCGTCGGCGCGTCGAGCGGGCTCGGACGCTGCATCGGGATCGGGCTCGCCCGGCGAGGAGCACAGGTGGCCCTGCTCGCCCGGCGCAAGACGCGCCTCGACGCCGCCGCCGAGGAGGCCGGTCCCGGGGCACTCGCGGTCGCGTGCGATGTCACGGACGAGACCTCGTGCCGGTCGGCGATCGACGAGGCGGCGCGCGGGCTCGGCGGCATCGACGCGCTCGTCTACACGCCGGCGTTCGGCCCCCTTGCCCGCCTCGTCGACGTCGATACCGACACGTGGCGGCGCGTGTTCGACACGAATGTGACCGGCGCCGCCCGCGTCACCGCCGCCGCAATCCCCCACCTCGACGAGAGCGCCGGTACGGCCGCTTTCCTCTCGTCCGTCAGTGCGTCGCTCACACCACCGTGGCCGGGGCTCGGTGCGTACATCGTGAGCAAAGCCGCGCTCGACAAGCTCGTCGAGGCGTGGCGCGTGGAGCACCCCGGGATCGGGTTCACGCGGCTCGTCGTCGGCGACTGCGGTGGCGGCGAAGGTGACTCGCGCACGGAGTTCATCGAGGAATGGGACCTCGACCTCGCGGCCGAACTGGCGCCGGCCTGGCTCGAGCGCGGCCTTCTGAGCGGCAGCATGATCGCCGTCGACGACCTGGTGTCGGTCGTCGACGCGGTGCTGCGGGCCGGCGCCAGCCTCTCGATGCCGTCCGTGACGGTCGCCCCCCGTCCGAAGCCCGAGGAGCAGGCATGACCGTCACGACGGCCCCAGTGGAGTTCGATCCGTTCTCCGAGGAGTTCTTCAACGACCCCTACGACCTGTACCGGCGCCTTCGCGACGAGGCTCCCGTGTATTACAGCGAGCAATACGGGTTCTACGCCCTGTCGCGGTTCGCCGACGTCCTCGCCGCCCACCGCGACTGGGAAGGCTTCTCGAGCGCGCACGGTATCGAGCTGTTCCTCCTCTCGAAGGACCCCGAGGAGATCGCCAGCTACCGGAACATCATCATGATGGATCCTCCAGAGCACGATCGCTTCCGTGCGCTCGTGAGTCGCGTATTCACGCCCCGTGCTGTCACCGCGCTCGAGCCGATGATCCGTGAGGTCATTCGCAGCTTCCTCGACCCGTTGGACGACGCGCCCGAGTTCGACGCCGTCGCCGATTTCGCGGCCCCTTTTCCCGTCGAGGTGATCTCACGCATGCTCGGCGTTCCCGAGCAAGACCGTCAGGGCATCCGCCACCGCATCGACCTGGGCCTCCATCGTGAGACCGGTCAGAGGGAGCCGAGCCAGGAGAACATGCAGGCGATCCTCGAGAACGGCATCTACTTCCACGAGCTGACGGTGGACAAGCGCAAGCACCCGGGTGACGACATGCTGTCGCGCCTCACGCAGGTAACCGTCGACCGCGGCGACGGCACGGAAACGCGTCTCGACGATGCCGAGATCACCGGATTCGCCTCGCTCCTCGGTGGTGCGGGTGCGGAGACGGTCACGAAGCTCGTCGGCAACGCCGTGGTGCTGTTCTGGCGCAACCCGGACCAGTGGCAGAAGGTCATCGACGACCGGGAGAAGATCCCTCGGGCGGTCGACGAGATCCTCCGGTACTGGCCGCCGTCCCAGTACCAAGGACGGTTCAGCGTGGAGGAGCGCGAGCTCGAGAGCGGGACCGTCCCGGCCGGCTTCCCGACCCTCCTCATCACGGGCGCGGCGACGCGCGACCCGCGAGCGTTCGACCGCCCCGACGACTTCGACATCGAACGACCGCCAGGGATCACCATCGGGTTCGGCCACGGCGTGCACAGCTGTCTCGGGGCGGCGTTGGCGCGCATGGAGAGCCGGATCGCGATCGAGGAGCTGCTCGCGCGGTGGCAGCGCCTCGAGGTCGACGAGTCAGGGTTGCGCCGCGTGCGGATGGCGAACGTCGCCGGCTACGCGAGCGTGCCGATCCGCGCCACTCGCTGACCGCTACCCGACGGCTTGGGGGTTCTGGGGAATCGACGTGAGGTCCGCCGGGAAGCACAGGAACGGTTTCCCGGACTGGCCGAAGACCGGCTTGAACTTGGCGTTCTGGACCTTCAGGTACGCGAAGCAGCCGGGAGCCTGGGTGTGGGCCTTGGTCCAGTCGACGGCAGGGAGGATGCCGTCGGCGTTGTAGTTCGTCATCTGGTTGACGGCGTCGATGACCTTCTGGCGGGTGAAATCGCACCCCGCCGCTTTGAGCCCCCTGACGAACAGGTCGGCGTTGAGCCACCCGACGTACGAGTTCTCGTTCATGGTGCCGCCGCTCTTCTTGATCCACGTCTCGTAGCGCTTCAGGCCGTCCGGCTTGGGCGTCGTCTCGAAGGGTGCGTACGGAATCGCCACGTAGTTCCCGTTCGCCACATCGGCGTTCTTCTGGATGCGCTCCTGGTTGTACGCGTTCGGCAGGATCATCGGAGCATTGAGGCCCTGCTTCTTCATCTCACGCGCGAGCGTGAAGGCACCGTTCGCGTCTAGCGACGGGATCACCAGGTTGACCTTGTCCTCCTTCATCTTGGAGACCTGCACGCTGTAGTCCACCGCGCCAAACGCCAGGCTCGTGTCCTTGAACACGACCTTCCCTGTTTTGGGGAACTTCTGGAACGTCTGCTCGATGGCGTCGGACGACCCCGAGGATTGGGGCACGTTGTACGCGATCAGGCCCACGCGCTTCTTGTTGAGTTTCTGCGCCAACCACGCGTCCGAGTAATAGCTGGGGCCCGCGGTCTTGAGATTGAGGAACGACCCAGATTGACCGAAAAGGTTTGGCGGCCCCGGGTTGACGTCCTCCGACCCCCATTCGCCATTGATAAGCCAGCCGAAGGTGGGGATCCCCTGGCTGACGAGCAGATCGGCGCCGGTGAACAGGGACGTCGCCATGGGCAGCGCGGCGAACACGTTGTCGTCGAGCAGTCCCTGAACCTCTTGCCGGTTGTTCGCGAGGGTGTCGTCGCGCTTCGACGCGAGAACGAGCTTGCGTCCGCAGACGCCCTTGTCCTTCGACGAGTTGACCATCTCGAAGTATGCGTTGGCGCCCTCGAAGGCGGGCCCTCCCGGGTTGTTGCCGGTCGGGTCACCCGTCACGGTCCCGACGCCGCCCACGCGGATCTCGCTGTTCGTGACCCCGGGCTCGTTGACCGGCGGATTCTGCTGGGCCCCCGCCTGCGACACGCCCAGCAACCCGGCCGTCACCACGAGGACGGCGAGCGCGGCCATCCCGCGCCTCACCCGACGACTTCCGGCTCGAGCCCCCCGCATCGTTGACCCCCCGTTCAATTTGGGTGGAGAGTAGGATTTTCAGTTCGCGGAAGCAAGGTTCTGATCTTTCGGCGGTCCGCGGCAGAACGCGCTTCTGTACCCGTCCCGATCCGACCCCCGATCCCGTTCTCCCGGAGCGGGGTTTAACACTTGTGTCGCTCGCGTTCCAGTCGCGGCCGCAAATTCGCTGGTGATACCACAGCGATCCAGCACGACGGTCGGCAGGTTCTCTAACAGCGACGTCAGACGGGGGGCCTGACGCTCGTCGCGTCCGGCCCGTGCGGGCCGGCGGGCGTGATCGGCGGAAGATCGAGCGTGGAGAGGATGCCTGGCGGCGCGGCGCACACGTACGGGATGGCGTTGACCGGTCGGTTGGCCGTGTACGCGGGCGTGTAGTCGCCGAGGTCGTCGAGTGCGATCGGGAACGGGAGCTCGACGTCGAAGGGCGCGTCGCCGCGCACGCGGACCCGCCAACCCGTCGGGCGAAGATCCCACGCAGGCTCGATGTCAGTCGTGCAGTACCACGTCGGCGTGAATCGGATCACGTCGGCGCCATCACTCCGGCCCACGATGTTCGTGCGCTGGGCGGCAATGGATCCCGCCTCGAGGTCGCCGGCGAGGATCGACGTTTGCTCGCGGGCGGTGGCGACCTCGCCCGTGCAGGTCCAGTCGTCGACCGGTCGTGCCGCCGCGTCGGCGAGAGCGGCGAGCGCCGGCCCGAACTCGAGCAGGAGGTACGACGCCCGCGCCGCCTCGAAGGAGTCCACGGGGCGCCCGAAACCCATCAGCTCGAAGAGCAAGTTGGGCGAGTCGCGGCGAGAGAGGTTCGCGAACTCCTCGATGTCGATCGAGTCGACACGACGCTGCGTCGAGAGCAGGGTCAACGGCAACGCATCGGTGATGAAGCCCGGGCTGCTGCCCGTCGCATAGATCGACGACATCCCTCGAGCGCACGCGGCCAGAACCCGCGCCCGGCGCTCGTCTCCCAGCCGGTATCCGGCGTCGAAGAGCTCGCTCCGGGTCGTGACGACGTTCGTCCCTGATTCGAGCAGCGGCACGACGTCGTCGACGTCCAATGAGCGCGGCATGTACAGCACACAGTCGGCGCCGAGCACTCGGGCCGCCGTGAGATCGGTCGTCGCGAGCACGCCGACGGGCTCCCCGCCGCACAGCGCGCCGGCGTCGACGCCTTCCTTCTCCGGGTCGTACACCACGACCCCGACAAGCTGGAGGGCCGGGTGCCGGATCACCTCGCGGAGCGCACGCAAGCCGATGTTGCCGGTCGCCCACTGCACGACTCGAAGCCGCCTCGGCGTCGACTCTCCTCCGCCCGCGGCGTGTGAAAGTGGCGCACTCATGAAGCGAGAATTACGTTATCAGCCCCTCGGGGCCGCACGAGGTGAGTGGAGCTTCCGATGAGTTTCGAGAGCGTCGACTTCTTCCGTGACGAGTCGCTCGTCCCCGACCCGTACCCGTACTTCGACGCGCTGAGACAGCGGTGCCCCGCTGTTCGAGAGCCGCACCACGACGTCGTCCTCGTCACGGGCTACGACGAGGCGGTTGCGGTCTACAACGACGCCGAGACGTTCTCGTCGTGCAACGCCGTGACCGGCCCGTTCCCCGGTTTTCCCGTCCCGCTGGAGGGTGACGACGTCAGCGCACTCATCGAGGAGCACCGGGACGAACTGCCCTTCAGCGATCAGCTCCCGACGCTCGATCCACCGGTACACACTGCTCACCGCGCGCTGCTCATGCGACTGATCACGCCGAAGCGTTTGAAGGAGAACCAGGAGTTCATGTGGCGGCTCGCCGATCGGGTGATCGACGAGTTCGTCGCCGACGGCAACTGCGATCTCATCCGTGGGTACGGGGCGCCGTTCACGATGCTCGTCATCGCCGACCTGCTCGGTGTCCCGGAGGAGGACCACGACGTCTTCCGGGCGGAGCTGGGAGTGCGACCCGATCGCGCGATCGGGAACACCGAACGCGACACCTTGGCCCATAGTCCGCTCGAGTTCCTGTACGACCGGTTCACGACCTACATCGAGGACCGCCGGCGCGTGCGGCGGGACGACGTGATGACCGGCCTCGCGACGGCGACGTTCCCCGACGGATCTACCCCCGGCGTCATGGACGTCGTCCGCATCGCCGCCAACCTCTTCGCGGCGGGTCAGGAGACCACCGTGCGCCTGCTCGGCGCCGCGCTCCAGCTCATCGCCGAGCGGCCCGACCTCCAGGCCCTGCTCCGCCGGGACCGAGCGCAGATCCCCGCGTTCGTCGAGGAGACGCTCCGGTTCGAGAGCCCGGTAAAGGGCGACTTCCGCATGGCACGGGTACCGACGAGGATCGGAGACGTCGCCATCCCCGCTGGCACGACGGTCATGGTCGTCAACGGCGCCGCCAATCGAGATCCGCGCCACTTCGAGGACCCGGCCACCTTCGACGTCGACCGTCCGAACGCCCGTCAGCACCTGGCGTTCGGCTTCGGCATCCACACCTGCCCCGGCGCGCCGCTCGCACGCGCAGAAGGGTGCGTCAGCATCGAGCGGCTGATCGACCGGCTCGGCGACATCCGGATCTCGGAAGCCGCGCACGGCCCGCCCGGCGCCCGGCGCTACGAGTACATCCCCACGTACATCCTGCGCGGCCTCCAGCGGCTGCACGTGGAGTTCACGCCGCTCGGCGACCGTTGATCCCCCTCCACCGCGAGGCGGAAACGGGCTTCTCACTATTTGAGATCGGTGCTACCATTCGGCGCGACCGGACGATCGGAAGGACCGCACCCCATGCCGCTCTTCCCGAAGCCCGCCGAAGGGTCCTGGACCGAGCACTACCCCGACCTCGGGACCGGGCCGGTGTCGTACGAGGACTCCATTTCCCCCGAGGTCTACGAGCGCGAACGAGACGCCATCTTCGCCCGGACGTGGCTGAACGTCGGCCGCGTGGAGCAGCTGCCCAAAGTCGGTAGCTACTTCACGAGGGAGATCGACGCCGCCCGAAGCTCGATCGTGGTCGTGCGCTCCTCGAAGGACGAGATCCGCGCCTTTCACAACATCTGCCGCCACCGTGGCAACAAGCTCGTTTGGACGGACTACCCGGCCGAGGAGACGAGCGGGACGTTCCGCCAGTTCACCTGCAAGTACCACGGTTGGCGCTACAACCTCGAGGGCGAGTGCACGTTCGTCCAGCAGGAGACGGAGTTCTTCGACCTCGACAAGGGCGACTACCCGCTCGCCTCGGTACAAGCCGACGAGTGGGAGGGCTTCATCTTCGTCAACCTCGATCCCGCGAACACAACGCCACTCCGCGAGTCGCTCGGCAAGTTCGCAAAGGGCATCGAGGGGTACCCGTTCCACGAGCTCTCACAGGTGCACAGGTACCGCGCCGAGGTCGGGAGCAACTGGAAGCTCTTCATCGACGCCTTCACCGAGTTCTACCACGCACCGATCCTGCACGCGAAGCAGTCGGTAGCCGAGGAGTCGCGCAAGCTGTCCGACATCGGCTACGAGGCTCTGGCCTACGAGTTGGACGGGCCGCACGGCATGGTGTCGACGTGGACGGGCGGTGGCGAGCCGAAAGACCTCAACATGGTCAAGCCGATCGAGCGAAAGGCGCGCAGCGGACTGTTCGGTCCGTGGGACGCGCCCAACATCGGCCTCGACGAGCTTCCCCCCTCGCTCAACCCATCCGGCCATCGGGCGTGGGGCCTCGACTCGTTCCTCTTCTTCCCGAACTTCATGCTGCTCATTTGGAAAGAGAACTGGGTGATCACGTACCACTACTGGCCGACGTCCTACAACACACACATCTTCGAAGGGACGTGCTACTTCGCGCCGCCGAAGAACGGTCGCGAACGCCTGGCACAGGAGCTTGCCGTCGTCACGTTCAAGGAATACGCGCTCCAGGACGGCAACACGCTCGAAGCCACCCAGAGCATGCTCGAGTCGCGCACGCCCATCAGCACCTTCCCGCTCAACGACCAGGAGATCCTGCTGCGCCATCTCCACAAGACTGCGGACCGCTATGTGAACGAGCTCGAGCCGCGCCGGACGCCGGCTGCGACCGGCGCATGAGGACGGGAGGATCCCGCGCAATGCCGAGCACCCTGCCGGCGCAGTTCTCCGACCTCGAGCCGTTCGTCGACTGGGCGGTACCGACCGAGCGGGCCCGGTACGCCAAGCGGATCTCGAGCACGATGGAGGAGCTCCAGTCCTTCTACGACGCCGCGTTCCCGCGGATGGACGAAGCCCTCTCGTACCTCGAGAAGTTCTCGCTGGACGCGATTCCCGACGACGCCAAGCACCTGCTGTGGCTGTACTGCGCGCTCATGACCATCTCGTTCCCAGTGGAGGTGTGGAGGCAACCGCGGGTCCCTGACAGCGGCGCGGCGAGCTTCGAGGCCGTGTCAGAACCGGCGATCTGAACCGCATGGCGCGTCGTCGAACAACTGCGTCGCCCATCCATCTCCGCAGCGCTCGCCTCCTCGACGTGGAGCGAGGCGAGGTCCTCGAGCCTGGTGGGCTTCTCGTCGACGGCGAGCGGATCGTCGAGGTCGCGCCGACGTCCGTGCCCGACGACGCGGTGTCGGTCGACGTCGGAGACCTCACGCTTCTTCCGGGACTGATGGATATGGAGGTGAACCTCCTCCTCGGCGGCCGCGACAGTGAGAGCCCGCTCAACCCGGTCCAGGACGATCCCGCCGTGCGCACGCTGCGCGCCGTCGGGAACGCGCGCCGGACGCTGCGCGCCGGGTTCACGACGGTTCGGAACCTCGGCCTGTTCGTGCAGACGGGCGGCCTGCTGCTGGACGTGGCGCTGCAGAAGGCCATCGATCTCGGCTGGATCGACGGGCCGCGGGTGGTCCCCGCCGGGCACGCGATCACCCCGACCGGTGGGCACCTGGACCCGACCATGTTCCAGGCGCTCGCGCCGCACATCATGCCGTTGACGGTCGAGGAGGGCATTGCCGACGGCGTCAGCGAGGTGCGCAAGGCCGTCCGCTATCAGATCAAGCACGGCGCGCAGCTGATCAAGGTGTGTGCGTCTGGTGGAGTTATGTCGCACACCGGGCCCGCCGGCGCGCAGCAGTACTCCGACGAGGAGCTCGGCGTCGTCGTCGACGAGGCACACCGCGCCGGCCTCAAGGTGGCCGCGCATGCCCACGGCGACGACGGCATCCGCGCCGCGATCGAAGCCGGCATCGACTGCATCGAGCACGGATCGCTCATGAGCGACGAGACGCTCGAGCTGCTCATCCGCCGCCGAGCCTTCCTCGTCGCGACCACGTATCTTGCCGACGGCATGGACCTCTCGCGGGCCGCACCCGAGCTGCAGGCAAAGGCCGCCGAGGTCTTCCCCCGTGCGCGCGAGACGATCAAGAAGGCGATCGAACGCGGCGCCCGGGTCGCGTGCGGTACGGACGCCCCGGCCATCCCCCATGGGCGCAACGCAAAGGAGCTGCTCGCGCTGGTCGATCGCGGCATGACGCCCCTCCAGGCGATCCGCGCCGCGACGACTGTGTCGGCCGAGCTCATCGACGCCGACGACCGCGGGCGTCTCTGCCCCGGTCTGTTCGCCGACGTCATCGGGGTGCCCGGCGACCCCCTCGACGACATCGGTGTCGTCGAGGACGTGCGCTTCGTGATGAAAGGTGGTCAGGTCTACCGCAACGACTGATCTTCTCCCTGAGCCAGGCGGAGGTGCTCCGGTGAGGAATCCCCGTTCGTCGCGAGCCGTCAGGAACGCCGGCGGGAGGTGCCGCGGGGTGGCGGTGCTCCTGGGTGTGGCAATCGCCGCCGCCGCGGGCTCGTCGGGCGTCGCCGCCGCGACGGCGACGACGCAGGGCGGCGCGACCGGGCCGTCGGCGGAGTTCTCGCGAGCGCTCGCCGGCGGCAACGGCGTCTTCATCGGCTCTCCGATCGCCGTGAACCTGAAGCGGTTCGGATACCTGCAACGCGAGTACGCCGCATCCGGAACCGCGACGTCGTACCGGTCGGCGGCGCCGTTGACGGGCGACGGTCGGTGGTCGTTCGAACCGGACGCGCAGGCGCCGTACCGCACTCGCGTGCTCGTGCGGCGTCCGGCCGACCCGGCGCGTTTCAGCGGGACGGTGGTCGTCGAGTGGCTCAACGTGAGCGGGGGAGTAGATGCGGACCCGGAATGGGCCACGTTGCACGAGGAGATGCTGCGGCGCGGCGACGCGTGGGTCGGGGTGTCGGCCCAGCAGATCGGCGTCATGGGCGGCCCGGTGCTCGTTCGTGTTGACGTACCGGGTGCCGAGACCGCCGGGAAGGGCATCAAGACGATAGATCCGAAGCGATACGGGTCACTCGACCACCCCGGAGACGGCTTCGCATTCGACATCTACACGCAAGTGGCCCGCGCCGTTCGCTCGGGCACGCGCATGGGCGGCCTCCGCGTCAAGCGGGTCATCGCAGGAGGCGAATCGCAGTCGGCATTTGCGCTCGTCACCTACTACAACGGCGTGCAACCGCTCACGCGCGCATTCGACGGCTTCTTCGTTCACAGTCGGGGGGCGGTCGGCCTGCCGCTCGTGGGCCCGGGTCGGTATGCCGACATCGCGGGCTCGATCACCGGCACAGCGACGACTTTCCGCGACGATCAGGATGCCCCCGTGATGGACGTGCAAAGCGAATCCGACGTGACGAGCGTGCTGAGCTCGTACCGGGCGCGCCAACCCGACACTGATCGCTTCCGCCTGTGGGAGGTCGCAGGCACGGCGCACGCCGACGCCCATCTCATCGGCTCGAGCGGCGCTGCGATCGACTGCGGCGTACCGATCAACAACGGTCCGCTGCACCTGGTCGCCAAAGCCGGCTACCACGCGCTCACGGCGTGGATGGAGAAGGGTTCGGCGCCGCCGACCGCCCCCCGCCTCGACGTGACGGCCGACATGCCTCCGCAGCTCGCGCGCGACGCGAACGGGATCGCACTCGGAGGGATCCGCACGCCGCCGGTCGACGTCCCGGTCGCGACCCTGTCGGGAACGCCTGGACCGAACCCGTCGACGATCTGCTTGCTCCTCGGCTCGACCGCCCCGTTCTCCGACGCGCAGCTCCGTCAGCTCTATCCCTCGCGCGCCCGGTACCGGGACAAGTACCGGGCCGACACCGAAAAAGCGATCAAGTCCGGCTTCGTGCTCGCCAAGGACCGTGCCGCGCTGCTCGCCTTCGCCGAGCCGACTCACATCCCGGGCTGAGGCGCCGTCAGCGCACCGGCCGGAACAACGGGAGGCGCAGCCCTTCCTCCACCTCGGTGATCGCCACGTCCACAGGCATCCCGACCGTCACGTCATCCCTCGGGCAGTCGACGACGTTCCCGACGAGGAAGACGCCCTCCTCGAGCCGGACGACCACGGCGCCGTAGGGGGTGCGGGAGGCGAACGCGGGCAACGTCGGCGCGTGGATGACGGTGGACGCCCAGACCTCGCCCCGCCCCGAGGCGAGTGTCCATTCCACTGCCGTCGACCCGCACGACGCGCAGACGGGTCGCGGTGGGTGCCGGTGCGTTCGGCAATCGGCACAACGTTCGATGCGGAGCTCGCCGGCGGCGACGAAGGCCCAGAACTGGGCCTCGTCGGCGGCCGCGGGATCCGGCCGCGGATGAGCGGTGCTCATCGGTCGATTCCGAGCACGACCGCGCCCGAAGGATCACTGATCGCGCCGCACACGAACGCCACCTCCGCTCCGGCGACCTGGCTCGCCGCGGTCCCGCGCAGCTGGCGGACCGCCTCGGGCAGATGGTTCACACCGTGCACGAACGCCTCGCCGTTCGACCCTCCGTGGGTGTTGACAGGGAGAATGCCGTCCGGCCACCGTGTGGCCCCGCTCTCGATGAACGGCCCGCCGGCTCCCTGCTCGCAGAATCCGTACTGCTCCAGGGCGAGCGGCACCGCCACCGTGAACGGCTCGACGATCAGCGCGACGTCGACGTCCGCCGGTGTCACGCCGGCTTCGCCGAACAGGCGGTGACCCGCGTCCACGGCGCCGCCGCGACGTTCGCCGAAGGCGGCCGTCGTCGCGAAGAAGTCGCACAACTGCGTATGGATCGGAGCGCCGTACTGCACCTGAGCCAGGACGGGCACAACGGGCTGCGGGAGGTCCCGCGCCCGGTCGAGCGATGTCACGAGCACCGCAGCCGCGCCATCGTTCTCCAGCGAGCAGTCGAACAGCCGGATCGGTTCGGCGATCGGGCGTGAGGCGCGCCAGTCGTCGAGTGTGACCGGGTCACGCATGATGGCATCCGGGTTCCGGCTCGCGTGGAAACGCTGCGCCACCACCTGCATGCCGAAGTGCTCAGGCCGCGTCCCGTACACGTGCATGTGCCGACTGGCAATGAGGGCAAACTCGTGTGCCGGCGCGGCAACGCCGAAGGGATGGTGCCACTGCCGCGCGTCACGCAAACGCTCGCCGGCCTTGGCCCACGGGCGACCCCCTTGGTTGGGATCGTCGCCGTAAGACGCCGCCTTGGACCGATTGCGGCCGCGGAACGCGACGACGGACTTCGCGACGCCACGCTCGACGGCGAGCGCCGCCAGACCGAGGATGGACGCCGCTCCCCCGCCGCCCGACGGCGTGCGCGCCATCAGGCGGAGGTCTCGAATGCCCAGCGCCATCACGAGGTCGACCTCGGCGACCTGCTCGATGTGGTAGCTGACGAAGCCGTCGATCTCGGCGACACTCAGGCGCGCGTCGTCGCACGCGGCTCGGATCGCCTCGCACGCGAGATCGAGCTCCGTGCGACCCATGTCCTTGGCGTAGGTCGTCTGGCCGATCCCCGCCACCGCCGCCGACGTCACTCGCAGGACCCTACGAGGTGGACAGCCCGACCTGGGTGACGAACTCGGCCGCCCGCCGGTGGAAGCGCCAGGTGCCGTCCTCGAGATGAAGCCGGTCGTGGTACCGACCCACGAGCTGAACCGCCCAACCCGAGTCGCCCTGCAGCAGGAAGACGACGTCGCTGATCGCGCTGGCCTCGTCGTCGTCCCATTCGACGACGAGGGTATTGACGACGAGGTGGCGCTGGGGCCGCGCCGGCTTCCACCTCGCGTAGGCGCGGCGGAGAGCGTCGTGGCCTTCGTGGGCTCCCATGCCAGGAATGTCACAGGCGCCGTCGGGACAGAAGGTCGCGACGACGTCGTCGGTCCGGCCGTCGTCCAGGGCCTGGGTGTAGGCGGCGATGGTCGCGCGGACGCCCTCCACGACCTCTGCGTACGTGATCATGCGCTCAGAAGCCGAGATCGAGGATCGGCTTGTCGAACGGTGCAACGTTGAGCATCTGCACTGCCGGGAGCAACTGCTCGTAAGGACGGCCGGCGAGGAATCCGTCCAGGGTCCGCTCGAAGTTGGAGATGTGCCCCTCGAGCACGGTGTTCAAGCGCATGTACTCGAAGCCCCTCGCGTGCAGACCCTTCTGCTGGCGGGGCAGGTTCGAGAAGTCCTGCGTCGGAATCGGCGGCCACCGCGGATCGTTGTACTCCCACACCTCGGGCGCCGAGGGCCTCCCCGGCTCCTCCCCTTCGGGGAACCGCGTGAGCGACCAGATCTCCATCAGCGTCTCCTCCGGCCCCAACGGACGGAAACGGTACGACGAGGCGCTGCTGTACATCGGCAACACGAAGTAGTGCGGGAAGCACTGATAGAAGGTCTCGTTGAACCCTCGCGCGTCGAGCTCGTTGAGGTCGGGCATGTCAGCGCCGCGCTCCCGGTGCCAGCTCATCACCGCGTCGTTGAGTGCACGGTTCCAACGCGCGATCGCAAGCGTCGGGTCGGCGGGCAACTCGTAGTCGCGCAGGCCGGTAGCCACCCGGACGTCGTTCGCGTGCACCATACCGTCCATGCCGTCACTCAGCACCCGCAAGTACTCGATCTCGGCTTCGATGAACGCACGCGGGTCGAACGGAGCGCCAGGGCGGAGCGAGTACCGCATCCCGGGGATGTCGAGCTGAGGGTGTGTCTGCCCCACGTGGTACATCTCGACGAACGCCTCGACCGCCAGCTTCCAGTTCACAGGGAGACGAGCCGCGTACCACCGCTCCGTCCGCAGCGACTCGACCCTCCAGGCGTCCAGGACGGTTGCCGCGGGCTCGATGCACTGGCGAAGCGGCGGGGCGTCGTGGTCGAGGTTGATCCACGCGCAGCCGCCGAACACTTCGCACCGCACGGGCGTGAGGTCGATGTCGCCGGGCTGCAGGTTGTGCTCGGCGAACGTCTTTCGCCGTGGGATGCCGGCGTTCGTTCCATCCGGCCCGTAGCACCACCCGTGGAACGGACAGGTGAACCCGTGCTCGCACGTCCCTCGACCTTGGACGAACCGCACGCCACGATGGCGGCAGGCGTTCTCGAAGGCCCGCACGCCCATGTCCTCGGTGCGCAGCACGACGACCGACTGATCGAGGAACTCGTACTCGACGAAGTCGTGCTGCTGCGGGATCTCCTCCAGCCGGCACGCCATCTGCCAGACGCGCGGCCACAAGCGCTCGACCTCGAGCCGGTAGAAGTCGGGATCGAAGTAGCGCTCGGTGGGAATCCGGTCGGAGAGCGCAGGATCCACCGCATAGGGCACCGCCGACGCCTTCTGGTCCACGCTCGCCACGCGATGCCCCCTTCCGCTCGGCGTGCGCGCTCCTGAGCGCATAGTAGACCGATCGGTACAATCGCCGATCGTGACGCTGGCGACGGCCGCATGACTTCCCTCGCCGCCGACGTCGACGTGCTGGTCGTCGGCGCCGGCATCACCGGCATCTACCAGCTGTACCGCGCGCGCGAAGCAGGATTCTCGGTGCAGCTGCTCGAGGCCGGCGGCGGCGTCGGGGGTACGTGGTACTGGAACCGCTACCCGGGAGCACAGTTCGACTCCGAGAGCTACACGTACGCGTACCTGTTCTCGAAGGACCTGTTCGAAGAGTGGGAATGGCGCGAGCACTTCGCTCACCAACCCGAGATCGAGCAGTACCTCAATCACGTGGTCAACCGGTTCGACCTTCGACGCCACATCGGGTGCGGCGCGAAGGTCAGCTCGGCTACCTACGACGAGTCCTCGGGGACGTGGACCGTGGTGGCCGGCGACGATGCGAAGTACCAAGCACAATTTCTCGTCGCCGCGACCGGTGTCCTGTCGGTGCCCCACTTCCCAGACGTACCCGGACGCGAAGCGTTTCGGGGCGAGTCGTACCACACGGGGCAGTGGCCCACAGATCCGGTCGCGTTCGCGGGCAAGCGCGTCGCCGTTGTCGGCACCGGATCCAGCGGGGTCCAGATCATTCCTGAGATCGCAGACGAGGTTGCCACTCTGACGGCATACCAACGGACCGCCAATTGGTGCACGCCCCTCAACAACGCACCGATCACATCCGAGGAGCAAGCGAAGCTCAGGGCCGACTTCGAGGGGATGTGTCAGACGCTCAACACGTCGACACACGGCTTCCTGCACCAGCCGCACGATCGCGTCACTTTCGATGACTCGAAGGAGGAGCGACGGGAGTTCTACGAGAAGATGTGGAACGGCCCGGGATTCACGAAGCTCACCAGCAACTACACCGATCTGCTTTTCGATCCTGCCGCCAACGCGGAGTGGCGCGAGTTCATCGCCGAGAAGATCCGGGGCATCGTCGAGGATCCCGAGACCGCCGAGAAGCTGATCCCTAAGGACCACCGGTTCGGAGAGAAACGGCCGCCCTTCGTGACCGGCTACTACGAGACGTACAACAGGCCGAACGTCTCGCTCGTCGATCTCCGGAAGACACCGATCGAACGTGTGACCGAGACGGGCATCGAGACTGCCGAAGGTCTGCGCGAGTTCGACGTCATCGTGTGGGCGACCGGCTTCGATTTCGGCACCGGTGCGCTCACGCGCATGGGGATCCGTGGTCGGCATGGTCTCGCGCTCGAGGACCACTGGGCGGATGGTCCCAAGACGTTCCTCGGCGTCCAGACCAGCGGCTTTCCGAACCTCTTCTTCCCCGGTGGACCCCACGCGGCGGCCGGCAACAATCCCCGCTACAACGGCGACCAGGTCGACTTCATCATCGAGATGCTCGTCTCTCTGCGCGACCGCGGCTACGACATCATCGAAGTGGACCCGGTTGCCGAACAGCAGTGGACGAACATGGTCGACACCTGGGCCACCATGCCGCCTTCGTTCGGTGAGAGCAGCTACTACTTCGGCAGCAACATCCCCGGGAAGCCACGCCGGTACCTCCTGAACTCCGGTGGCCGGCCGAAGTTCTTCAAGGAGATCGCCCGAGCCCGGACGAACGACTACGAGGCGTTCAAACCGTCGCGATGGGGGTCACCGGCGAGCCCACCGCACCCGGCAGCCGCAGCGGGGGCGCCGTGAGGAAGAATCGGCTGCGGTTGTGCTCGCGCAGCCAGGCCGAAAGATCGTGCAGGTACCACAGCTCGCCGAGCGGCACACCGAGCTTGAAGAGGCAGAGGTGGTGGATGGGGAGCAGCGAATGCCGGCTCTCGTCGCGGTCCCTGCCAACCAAACCTTCGACCGCATAGTTGTCGGCGATCAGCGCCGAGATCTGGGACTCTGTGATCCACTCCAGTAGTGACTCGTCGCGCGCGTCGAGGTACGCGCACATCGCCTGGATCTTCACGGGATCCGGGTCACGGTTCCACTCGAGCACCTTGGTCGCGAAGCCGGTATGCACGAGGAGCATGTCGCCCGGCTCCACGACGACATCGTCCGCCGCCATGATCTCCTCGAGCGTCTTG
>DATFXL010000065.1:0-36741 GCA_035316025.1 Acidimicrobiia bacterium | reverse complement strand
CGTGCGCGTCGTCGTCGAGTCCGTGAAGGACTGCTACGCCGCGCTCGGGTCCATCCACGCCATGTGGAAGCCGGTGCAGGGCCGGTTCAAGGACTACATCGCGATGCCGAAGTTCAACCTGTACCAGTCGCTGCACACGACGGTCGTCGGCCCGCAAGGAAAGCTCGTCGAGGTGCAGATCCGTACCGAGGAGATGCACCGGCGCGCCGAATACGGCGTCGCCGCCCACTGGGGCTACAAGGAGCAGGAGTCTCCGGCCCAGGACATGGTCTGGCTCGAGCGGATGGTCGACTGGCAGCAGGAGACCTCCGACCCGAGCGAGTTCATGGAGACGCTCAAGGTCGACCTCGAGCAGGACGAGGTCTTCGTCTTCACGCCGAAGGGCAAGGTCATCACCCTGGCCGCGGGCGCGACGCCGGTCGACTTCGCATACACCATTCACACCGAGGTCGGACACCGATGCATCGGAGCCAAGGTCAACGGGCGGCTCGTCCCGCTCGACTCCGCACTCGCCTCCGGCGACACGGTCGAGATCTTCACCAGCAAGGTCGAGGGCGCGGGCCCGAGCCGCGACTGGCTGCAGTTCGTACAGACCCCGCGTGCTCGCAGCAAGATCCGTCAGTGGTTCTCACGCGAACGCCGTGAGGACGCGATCGAGACGGGCCGGGACGAGCTGGTCAAGGCGCTCCGCAAGGAGGGCCTCCCCGTGCAGAAGCTGTCGCGGTCGTCGGCGTTGAGCGCGGTTGTCAAAGCCATGAGCTACGCCGACATCGACGCGCTCTACGCTGCGGTGGGAGAAGGTCACGTCTCGCCGCGGACCATCGTGCAACGCGTGCAGCGCGAGCTGCGCGGAGGCGAGGAACAGCTCCCGGTCACCGTGCAGCGGCCACCGAGGGCGCTGCGGCGGCGCACGGTGGGAGTGCACGTCGAGGGCCTCGACGACGTCATGGTCCGGCTCTCTCGCTGCTGCACCCCGGTGCCGGGCGACGAGATCATGGGCTTCGTGACCCGGGGCAGGGGCGTCTCGGTGCACCGGACCGACTGCGCCAACGCCGCCGGCCTGGCCGCGCAGGCCCACCGCGTGATCGACGTCGACTGGGACCACGACCAACCCGCGACGTACATCGTCTCGGTCGAGGTCGAGGCGCTCGACCGCTCCCGCCTCCTGCGCGACGTCGCCCAGGCGCTGGCCGAGCATCACGTCAACATCCTCGCGTGCACGTCGCAGACGTCGAGCGACCGGGTCGCCAAGCTGCGCTTCGACTTCGAGCTCGCCGACCCGAGCCACCTCGAGTCGATCCTCGGCGCGGTCAAGCGCATCGACTCCGTGTACGACGCGTACCGGATGCTGCCCGGGAAAGCGCGCGCGTAAGGCCGGGGCCGGCCGCGAGGCGGCCGGTACGATGCCTCGGTGCCGAAGGACGCTCAGCAGACTCCTCGCGGAACCCAGGACGTTCTGCCGCCGGAGTCGTATCGGTGGATCGAGACCGTCCAAGCTTTCGCCGAGCGCGCTCGCCGGTTCTGCTACGAGCTCGTCATCACCCCTGTCTTCGAGCACGTCGAGGTGTTCAACCGGTTGGGCGAGGGCACGGACGTCCTGACGAAGGAGATGTACGAGTTCACCGACCGGGGGGACCGCCGCCTCGCCCTCCGGCCCGAGGGGACGGCCCCCGTCGTGCGGGCGTACGTCCAGCACAAGAAGCACGGGCCGTGGAAGGTCTGGTATCTCGCGCCGCTGTTTCGGTACGAACGCGCCCAGCGAGGCCGGTACCGGCAGCACTGGCAGTTGGGGATCGAAGCACTCGGTCTGGAGGACCCGGACGTCGACGTCGAGGTGATCGCGTTCGGGCACGGGCTGCTGCGGGACCTCGGCGTGCTCGATCGGACGACGCTGCTGTTGAACTCGATGGGGGACAAGGACGGCCGCGCCCGATACGCCGACGTGCTGCGCCGGTACCTGCTCGAGCACGGCAAGGCGCTCGGGGAGGAGTTCCGTGCCCGCGCGGAGGCGAACCCGTTGCGCGTCCTCGACTCGAAGGACCGCGCGTGGCAAGACGTCATCGAGCGGGCGCCGCAGCTCACGGAGCATCTGAGCGACCCGTCCCGTGTCCACTTCGAGCAGGTACAACGGGGGCTCGACGAGCTCGAGATCCACTACGAACTCTCTCCGAGACTCGTGCGCGGCTTCGACTACTACACGAGCACGACGTTCGAGTTCGTCAGCGACGCGCTCGATGCGGCGCAGAACGCGATCCTCGGCGGCGGGCGGTACGACAGCCTCACCGAGGAGATGGGTGGACAGCCGACACCGAGCATCGGCTTCGGCATGGGGATCGAGCGCCTGCTCATCGCGGCCGACGAGCTTGGTGCCCTCGCCGGGGCCGAGCCTCACCCGGATGTGTACGTCATCGACGAGCTCGCCGGCGGGCGTGAGGCGCTGACGCTGACCCAGGAGCTGCGGGAGGTTGGCCTGCGCGTCGAGCGGTCCTATGGCAACCGCTCCGCCTCCGCGCAGCGCAAGGCCGCGGAGCGCGCGCGACCCGCGTTCGTCGTTGTCATCGCACGCGAGCAGTTCGGGCGGGGTGAGGTCCTGGTTCGGAAGCCGCCGGCTCGGGAGGCGAAGGAAGTCCCGCGGGACCAGCTGGCGGCGTGGCTCCGCGAGCACTGCGAGTTCGATCGATGATGCGCACCCACCGGTGCGGGAACCTGCGCCGCGAGGACACGGGCGAGAAGGTCAGCGTGTGCGGCTGGGTGGCGAGCCGTCGCGACCACGGCGGCGTCGTGTTCCTCGACATACGCGACGCGACGGGGATCGTCCAGGTGGTCGTCGATCCCGACGACACGCGGGGCGCGGACGCGCATCAGCTGCGCGCCGAGTACGTGATCCGCGCTGACGGCGTCGTCCGGCACCGCCCCGACGAAACCGTCAACCCGGAGCTGGCGACGGGGGAGATCGAGATCGGGGCCGGCCGCCTCGAGGTGCTGAACACGGCCGAGCCGCCGCCGATCCCGCTCGAGCGGGTCGAGGCCGACGAGGCGCTCCGTCTCAAGTACCGCTACCTAGACCTGCGGCGCGAGCGCATGCAGCGCAACCTCCGATTGCGGGCAGTGGTGAACGACGCCATGCGGCGCTCGATGATCGAGCAGGAATTCGTCGAGGTCGAGACGCCGATGCTCATCCAGTCGACGCCGGAGGGAGCACGCGACTTCGTGGTGCCGTCGCGCCTGCAGCCCGGGTCGTTCTACGCGCTTCCGCAGAGCCCGCAACTGTTCAAGCAGCTGCTCATGGTGGGCGGCTTCGACCGGTACTTCCAGATCGCGCGGTGCCTGCGCGACGAGGACCCGCGCGCCGACCGCCAGTTCGAGTTCATGCAGTACGACATGGAGATGAGCTTTGCCGACGGCGACGACGTGAGGTCTGTTGTCACGGAGGCGGTGCAAGCCGCCGTCGAGGCGGTGCGCGGCGACCGGGCACCCGCGTTCCGGCGAATGACGTGGCAGGAGTCGATGGACCGCTTCGGCGTCGACAAGCCCGACGTCCGCTTCGGTCTGGAGCTCGTCGACGTGAGCGAGGTGTTTGCGGCGACGCAGTTCCGTGCGTTCCAGGCCGAAGCCGTCAAGGGCATCCGCGTACCCGGCGAGGGGGAGACGGGGCGCGGGCGCCTCGACGCGCTCATGGAGCGCGCGCAAAAGCTCGGTGCCGCCGGGCTCGTGTGGATGCGGGTGCAGGAGCACGGGAGCATCGAGTCTCCGGTGAGGAAGTTCCTCAGTGAGGGGGAGCAGCTCGGGGTCGTCGATGCGCTCGGCGCCGCGCCCGGCGACCTCCTGTTGCTCGTCGCCGGCGAGTGGCGCCTCGTCGACGCCGTGCTCGGCCAGCTCCGCCTCGACCGGGCGCAGCCGCCCGTCACCGAAGGCGGCCTGCAGTTCGTCTGGGTCGTCGACTTTCCGCTGTTCGAAGGCATCGACGACGAGGGACGGCCGATCCCGGCCCATCACCCGTTCACGATGCCCCACCCCGACGACCTGGACGTGCTCAGGAACGGAACTGGTGCGGACCTCCTCACGGTGCGGTCGCTGTCCTACGACCTCGTGCTCAACGGTTGGGAGCTCGGCTCCGGGAGCGTCCGAATCCACACTGCCGACGTACAACAGCAGGTGTTCACGCGCCTGGGCATCTCGCCCGAGCACGCGCGGGCACGATTCGGCTTTCTGCTCGACGCGTTCCGGTACGGTGCGCCGCCCCACGCAGGGTTCGCGATCGGGATCGATCGCTTCGCCGCGGTCCTTGCCGGCGAGGAGAACATCCGCGAGGTGATCGCGTTCCCGAAGACCCAGTCCGGCGCCGACCCCCTCACCGGCGCCCCCACCCCCCTCGATCCCGCCCAACTCCGCGAGCTCGGCCTCGAGATCCGCAAGCGCCGCTGACGAGGTCTGGGATCGACTCCACTTCACGTCCGCGTTCACTGATCGCCAGGTTGGCGAGATCGTGGCCGCCAAGCTCGCTGCGTTGGGTCACGAGGGCCATGCATAGCGGCGGTTTCGGACCTATCGGGCCGTAGGCTGAGCAGGTGAGCGATGATCTCTTCGCGTCGGCGCGAGATGACCGGTTGCACGAGCGGGCGCCGTTGGCGGCGCGATTGCGGCCGCGCACGCTCGACGAGGTCGTCGGACAGGAGCATCTGCTCGGACCGGGGCGTCCGTTGCGGGTGCTCATCGAGGGCGACCGCCTTTCGTCTGTCGTGCTCTGGGGACCACCAGGAACGGGGAAGACCACGATCGCCCGGCTCATCGCGGGCGTGACCGCGAAGGCGTTCGAGCCCTTGTCTGCGGTGAGCGCGGGCGTGAAGGACGTACGGGAGGTCGTCGACCGGGCGCGAGATCGGCTCGGTGAACGCGGCCAGGGAACGATCCTCTTCCTCGACGAGGTGCACCGGTTCAACCGCACCCAGCAGGACGCGCTGCTCCCGCACGTCGAGGAAGGCCTGATCGTCTTGATCGGCGCGACGACGGAGAACCCGTACTTCTCGCTGACCGGACCGCTGCTCTCGCGCTCCACCCTGTTCCGGCTCGATCCGCTCTCGCCCGATGACATCCGGACGCTGCTCGAGCGCGCGCTCACCGACACCGAGCGCGGCCTCGGCGCCGGCGGGCTCGTCGTCGACGCCGATGCCCTCGATCACCTGATCGACCGGTCGGAGGGCGACGCCCGCCACGCGCTCACATCGCTCGAGGTCGCGGGTGCGCTCGCGGGCGAGGACGGCCGCAAGGAAGTGACGCTCGCCGATGCCGAGGCGGCGCTGGCGCTGCGGGCCGTCCGCTACGGCGACGACGAGCACTACGACGTGCTGTCGGCCTTCATCAAGAGCATCCGCGGATCGGACCCCGACGCCGGGCTGTACTGGCTGGCGCGCATGCTCGAGGCCGGTGAGGATCCCCGCCTGGTTGCCCGGCGCCTCGTCATCCTCGCGTCGGAGGACATCGGCATGGCCGACCCGCAGTCGCTGCTCGTCGCCGACGCCGCCGCTCGCGCCGTCGAGTTCGTCGGCATGCCCGAGGCGCGTCTCAATCTCGCGCAAGCGGTCATCCATCTCTCCCTGGCGCCGAAGTCGAACTCGGTGATCGCCGGGATCGGCGCCGCCGTCGACGATGTCCGTAACACTCCTGCCGGTGCCGTGCCCAAGCACCTCCGAGACGCCAGTTACCCTGGCGCCCGCACGCTCGGCCACGGGGAGGGGTACGTGTACCCGCACGACGCGCCGGCGGGATGGGTCCCGCAGCAGTACCGGCCGTCCGAGGTCGAAGCCCGCGTGTACTACCGGCCCGGCGCCCAGGGCCGCGAAGCCGAGCTAGCCGAGATCCTCGAGCGGCGCCGGTCGCGCCAGCAGGACGACGCGGAGACGTGACGTGATCAAGCGGCTCTTCTGGCTGAGCCTCGGCTTCGGATTGGGTGTCGGCGTCACGGTGCGTGCGACCCGCACGCTTCGTCGCTCGGTCGAGCGGCATCTCCCGCCCGCGGCCGCCGACCGCCTGCGCGATTTCAACGCGTCGCTGGACGACCGGGCGGCGCTCATCCGGGCCCGTCGCGTGGCGCGAAGGGCCGGCTGAGAGCGAAGACCCGGGCAGTACGCTGGGCGCGTGCCGCCGAACACCGCCGACGAGCTGCGCCGCGCGTTCCTCGACTTCTTCGTCGAGCGCGGCCACACGCGGGTCGAGTCGGCGAGCCTGATCCCGCACGATCCGACCCTGCTCTTCACGGTGGCGGGCATGGTGCCGTTCAAGCCGTACTTCACCGGCGACGAGAAGCCCCCGTACCCCCGGGCCACGTCGGTCCAGAAGTGCGTCCGCGCCGGAGGGAAGCACAACGACCTAGACGACATCGGCCGGACGAACCGGCACTTCAGCTTCTTCGAGATGCTCGGGAACTTCAGTTTCGGCGACTACTTCAAGGCCGAGGCCATCCCGTGGGCGTGGGAGTTCTACCGCGACGTGCTGCAGCTCGACCTCGATCGGTTGTGGGTCACCGTCCACGAGACGGACGACGAGGCCGAACGGATCTGGCGCGACGTCGTCGGCCTCCCGCCCGAGCGGATCCAGCGCATGAGCGACGACAACTTCTGGCGCATGGCCGAGACTGGCCCCTGCGGCCCGTCGTCGGAGATCTTCTGGGACCTCGGCGACGAGTTCGGCGAGGGGGGCGGGCCGGCCCACGGCTCCGAGGACCGGTACATCGAGATCTGGAACCTCGTGTTCATGCAGTTCGACGCGCTGGCCGACGGCACCCTCACGCCGCTCCCGAAGCCCAGCGTCGACACCGGTGCCGGCCTCGAACGGAACCTCATGGTCCTGCAGGGTGTCGACTCGATCTTCGACATCGACGTGTTCCAGCCACTGATCCGGGCGGCGGAAGCAGTCACGGACACGCGATACGGCGGCGACGCCGACGATGACCTCGCGCTGCGCATTCTGGCCGAGCACGCCCGCACGATGACGTTCCTCGTGAGCGACGGTGTCGTCCCGTCGAACGAGGAACGTGGCTACGTCCTGCGCCGGATCATCCGCCGCGCCGTTCGATACGCCTACCGGCTCGGCGCGCAGAACATTGTCACGGAGGCCATGGTCGACGCGACCATCGCCACGATGGGTGGGGCGTATCCGGAGCTCGTCGCGCACCGTGACGTGATCGTGAACGTTGTCACGCGGGAAGAGGAGCGGTTCCGCCAGACACTCGAGCGCGGCCTCGATCTGCTCGACGGCGTGCTGGCAGAGGGCGACGTCTCGGGGGAGCGGGCCTTCTACCTGCACGACACGCTGGGCTTCCCTATCGACCTGACCCGCGAGATCGCCGAGGAGCGCGGCCGGCGCGTCGACTACGACGGGTTCCGCGCTCGCATGGAGGAGCAGCGGACCCGTGCCCGCGAGGCGCTCAAGGCCGAGGGTGGCAAGGAGACGGCGCCGGTGGAGCTCTACCGGGAGCTCGTCGAGGACTTCGGCGAGACCGAGTTCACCGGCCGCCACGAGTACGAGACAACCGACGCCAAGGTGACCGCGCTCATCGCCGACGGGGAGCGCCTGGCCCAGGTGGGCGAGGGGGCGAAGGTAGACCTCGTCCTCGACCGCACGCCGTTCTACGCCGAGGCCGGCGGCCAGATCGGTGACACCGGCACGCTGACGACGAGCGACGGTCGCACGCAGCTCCGCGTCCTCGACACGCAATACGGCATTCCCGGTGCGCTCGTCCTGCACCGCGCCGAGGTCGTGCGCGGCGAGCTGGCCGAAGGCGACAGCGTCACCGCCGCGATCGACGGTGACCGCCGCGATCGCATCCGCCGCAACCACACGGCGACGCACATCCTTCACTGGGCGCTGCGCGAGGTGCTCGGCCCGCACGTGAAGCAGGCGGGATCCCTCGTCGCGCCCGACCGGTTGCGCTTCGACTTCAGCCACTTCCAGGCGCTGACACCGGACGAGCTCGAACGGGTCGAGGAGCTCGCGAACCGGGAGATCATCACCGACGCGCCCGTTCGCCACTACGAGACGACTCGCGATCACGCCGAGGCGATCGGCGCCGTCGCCTTCTTCGGCGAGAAGTACGGCGACCTCGTGCGCGTGCTCGAAGCCGGCGACCACTCCGTGGAGCTGTGCGGCGGTACGCATGTCCACGCGCTCGGGTTCATCGGCCCGATCAAGATCGTGAGCGAGCAGTCGATCGGGGCCAACCTCCGCCGAATCGAGGCGCTTACCGGCGACGCCGCCCTCGATCGCATCCACGACGAGGAACGGCAGCTTCGCCGCGCCGCCGAGACGCTCAAGGTGTCGCCGGCCGAGCTGCCCGACCGCATCGAGCAGCTCCAACAGCAGCTGAAAGCGCTGCGGGACGAGGCCGAGACCGCCCGCGCCCATGAGGCGGTGGTCGAGGCCGCGTCGCTCGCACGAGAGGCCGGCAACGGCGTCGTCGTCGCGCGTCGCGACCGCCTCGATCCCGGCGAGCTCCGGCGGCTGGCGCTCGCCACCCGAGACGCCCTGGGCTCGGGCGTCGTCGCGCTCGTCGGGGTGGGCCCCGACGGCAGGAAGGCCGGTATTGCCGTGGCCGTCACGAAGGATCACGTCGACCGAGGGGTCTCCGCCGCCGAGATCGCGGCCAAATCCGCCAAAGCGCTCGGCGGCGGAACGGCCAAGAGTGCTGACGTCGTCTCGGGGGGCGGACCGAACGTGGACGCCGTCGACGAGGCGGTCGCCCTCGTCCGGCAACAGGCCACAGAGGCGGTCGCCGGCGGCCCGCGCTGAGGCGCCGGATTGCATGGGCCGGGTGCTCGGAGTCGATCTCGGCTCGCGCCGCATCGGGTTGGCGCTGTCGGACCCGGAGGGGCGGGTGGCTTGGCCCCACGCCGTGCTCGAGCGCAGCGGTGACCCGGCTGCGGACCATCGGACGATCCTGGCCCACGCGCGCGAAGCTGACGCCTCCCGGGTCGTGGTCGGGCTCCCATTGTCGCTCTCCGGCGATGAAGGCCCGGCCGCGAGGGCCGTGCTCGGGGAAGTCGACTCGTTGCGGGCACAGGCAGCCGGAGAAATCACGGTGGAGACCCACGATGAACGCTTCACGACGGTGATCGCGGAGCGTGGCATGCGCGCCGCCCGGGCCTCGCGGGGTACTCGCCGGCGCACCATCGACGCGTCGGCCGCCGCCGTCATGCTGCAGTCGTACCTCGAGGCTCGGACGTGACGAGCGACGACAACGATGTCGACGACTTCGACCGTCTCCGAGGGGTGAGATCGAGACGCACGACCCACCCCGCCCCGGCGCCGCTGACGGAGGAGCCCGACAACCTCGGGGAACACCACGACGCCGACGACGTCGGGGAACCGGACGACGACGACGACGACCTGGGGGATCATCGCGACGACGACCTCGGGGAACCAGACGACGCCGACGACTTCGGCGATGGTCACGTCGCGCCCACCGACGGCACGCACGGGCGGCGCCGTCGCCGGCGCACGTTCCTGGCCCTCGGGATCGTCCTCGTCCCCATCGTCCTCGTCCTGGGCGTGGGCGCATGGTTCCTCTACGAGCTGAACCCGCCGGGAGGCGCAGGCAAGCGGGTCGGCATCGACATTCCCCGCCACACCGGCGTCGCGAAGATCGGCGACCTGCTGTCCGACAAGGGTGTCATCGGCTCGTCGCAGGCGTTCCAGATCTACGTCGGTGTCACCCGCGCGGGGCCGTTCGAGCCCGGCCACTACACGATGCGCGAGAACCTCGGCGTCCGTGACGCGGTCAACACGCTCAAGTCGGGACCGGCCAAGAACGCCGACTTCCGCCTCGTGCTCCCGCCCGGGCTCACGGTGAGCGAAATCGCCGATCGCGTCGGTGCGCTGAAGGGACACACCCGCGACGCGTTCCTGCAACTCGCGCAGTCGGGCGCGGTGCGCTCCAAGTACCAACCGGCGGATGTCACGACGCTCGAGGGGCTCTTGTACCCCGACACCTACTTCGTGACGAAGAACGAGACCGACCAGCAGATCCTCACCCGGCTCGTGTCGACGTTCGACCGGAAGGCCGACGAGATCGGCCTGTCGGGTTCCAACGCGGCCGGGATGAGCCCGTACCAGACGATCGTCGCCGCGTCGCTGATCGAGCGGGAGGCGAAGCTCGACGAGGATCGTCCACTCATCTCGGCGGTGATCCACAACCGCCTCGCGTCGGGACGCCCGCTGCAGATCGATGCCACGGTGTGCTTCGCGAAGGGCGGATGCACTCAGTCGCCGACGTCCGCCGACCTCGCGATCGACTCCCCGTACAACACGTACAAAGTCGCGGGCCTGCCCCCGACGCCGATCTCGAACGTGACCGTGAAGTCGTTGGTGGCCGCGCAGCGCCCGGCGCCCGAGCCCTACCTCTACTACGTGCTCATCGACAAGAACGGGAAGCACGCGTTCGCGACCACGCAAGAGGAGCACGAGCGGAACGTCGAGGAGGCCCGCAAAAAGGGCCTGTTGTGAACGAGCGGCGTGAAATCTCGGGATCGACACGGGTCGTCGGCGTAATCGGCGATCCCGTCGACCACTCGCGCTCGCCGGCGATGCACAACGCCGCGTTTGCCTCGCTCGGCCTCGACTGGGTGTACGTGGCCTTCCCGGTTCCCCGCGGCGAGGGCGCGGCGGCGACGCGCGCCGTGCCCTCGCTGGGTCTCGCTGGTCTCAACGTCACGATGCCGCACAAGGCCGACGCGGCTTCGGCGTGCGACCGCCTCGCACTTGACGCCGCCGCCCTCGGCAGCGTGAACACGGTCGTGGACTCGGACGGCGCGATCGTCGGTCACTCGACAGATGGCGACGGCTTCTTGCGCGCACTCGACGACGAGGGCGTCACGGTCGCGGGGAAGGACACTCTTGTGCTCGGCGCGGGCGGCGTCGGGCGCGCGATCGTCCACGCCCTCGGTCGCGCCGGGGCCGCCGTGACCGTTGCAGCACGGCGACCCGCCGCCGCCCGTGGCGCCGCCGCGCTCGCGCCCGACGGCGTCGCAGCCTCCTGGGGCGACGTCGCCGTCGAGCAGTTCGACGTGATCGTCAACGCCACTCCGCTGGGCATGGGGGGCGAGGCGCCGCCGTTCGACCCGTCGCGTCTCCACGAAGGCCAGTTCGTGTTCGACACCGTGTACCCGGCCGACACGCCGTTGTTGGTGGCGGCGCGCGCCCGCGGGCTGCGTGTCGCCGGCGGGCTGGGCATGCTCGTGCACCAAGGCGCGCTTTCCTTCGCGCTATGGACCGGCATCGCGCCACCGCTCGACGTCATGCGGGCGGCGGCGTCGGCCCGCTCGAAGTGATGCGGGCCGTGGCCTCCGCCGAGACGTGACGGCGGCGGTCGTGGCGGCGTGCGCCGTCGCCGGCCTGGTGGTCGGGCTCGGCCTCGAGGTGGTCGTCGAGCAGGCGCATCGGCGGGAGTCGCTGACGTTGTGGAACCGGAGGGACCTTCGTTCGACCCGCGCCGGCGTGCTGATCGGTCTGACGGTCGCCATGTTCGTGTGCCTCGCCCTTCGATACGACGACTCCTGGGTGCTGCCCGCCTTCCTCGCCGTGACGGCGGGACTGATCGCGCTGTCGGTCATCGACTTCGAGCAGTTCCTGTTGCCGAACCGGATCGTTTACCCGCTCGCCATCTCCACGCTCGCCCTGCTCGCCGTCGCCGCGGTAGGCGACGGCGCCTGGGGCGCCTTCGGGCGCGCCCTTCTCGGCGGGGTGGTCGCGCTGGTGGCGCTCGGGGTGCTGCATCTCTTGTCCCCGCGCAGCATGGGCTTCGGTGACGTGAAGCTGGCGTTCGTACTGGGGCTCGTCCTCGGTTGGCTCGGTTGGAGCGAGCTCGTGCTCGGGTTGTTCTGCGGGTTCCTCGCCGGGGCGGTGGTCGGGCTCGCGTTGATCGTGGTTCGTCACCGCGGCCGGAAGGACCACCTGCCGTTCGGGCCGTTCCTGGCGTTCGGGACGCTCGTCGTCCTGCTGTGGGGCGACGTGATGTTGCGCTGGCACCGCGGTTGACGGTCGCAACTTCCCTGGTCGCCGAATCGCCGACCGGTACGCTGAGCAGCGAAAACGGAGGAACAGTGCTTCGCTTCCTGACGGCGGGAGAGTCGCACGGCCCGGCCCTCGCGGTCGTGGTCGAGGGACTTCCCGCCGGGCTTCCGATCACGATCGACGAGATCGCGGCCGAGCTCGCGCGACGCCGTCTCGGCTTCGGACGCGGCCCGCGCATGCGCTTCGAGCGTGACGACGTCGAGTTCACCGGCGGTGTCCGTCACGGGCGCACGCTCGGGTCCCCGGTCTCGCTCGTGATCCACAACACCGAATGGCCGAAGTGGCAGGAAGAGATGTCACCCGCGCCGGGCGCCACCGAGAAACCGTTGCACCAACCGCGTCCCGGCCACGCCGATCTCGTCGGAATGCAGAAGTACGGCTTCGACGACGCCCGCAACGTCCTCGAGCGGGCAAGCGCGCGCGAGACAGCGGCGCGTGTCGCCGCCGGCTCCCTGGCCAAGGCGCTCTTGTCGCACCTCGGGACCGATGTGGTCAGCCACGTCATTCAGCTGGGGACGGTGCGCGTGGAGGAGGATCGCCGGCCCACACCGGCGGACCTCCCGCGGGTCGACGAGTCGCCGGTGCGCTGCTTCGATCCCAACGCCGAGGCGGCGATGATCGCCGAGGTCGAGGCGGCGGCCAAGGCGGGCGACTCGCTGGGCGGCGTGGTCGAGGTGCTCGGGTACGGCGTCCCGCCCGGGCTCGGATCGCACGTGCACTGGGACCGGCGCGTCGACGGGCTGATCGCCCAGGCGCTGATGAGCATCCAGGCCATGAAGGGCGTCGAGTTCGGTGACGGGTTCGCCGGTGTCGCCCGCCGGGGTAGTGAGGCGCACGACGAAATCCTGTGGAGCGAGGACGACGAGCGCTACGAGCGGGCGACGAGCCGCGCCGGCGGCGTCGAGGGCGGGATGACCACAGGGGGCTTGCTCGTCTCGCGTGTCGGGATGAAGCCGCTGTCGACACTGAACCGGCCCGTGCTCCGCACAGTGGACGTCGAGACGAAGGAGGAAACGGTCTCGTTCAAGGAGCGCACCGACGTCACGGCGCTGCCCGCGTCCGGCGTCGTCGCCGAGACGATGGTGGCTCTGGTCCTCGCGTCGGAAGCGCTGCGCAAGTTCGGCGGAGACTCGCTCGACGAGCTCCTGCGCAATCATGCCGGGTACCTCGCCGCGCTGCGCGAAACATGATTGACGACGGCTCGCGCCGGCACCTCGTCCTCGTCGGGCTCATGGGCGCGGGCAAGACGACCGTCGGCGCCGCGTGCGCCACGCGCCTCGCGCGTCCATTCGTCGACACCGACGACGTCGTCGAGGCCAACACGGGCATGTCGGTGCGCGACGTGTTCACACAGCAGGGCGAATCAAGCTTCCGCCAGCTCGAGCGCCGGGCGGTGGAGGAGGCGTGCGCCACGCCCACGCCGGCCGTCATCGCATGCGGTGGCGGCGCCGTGCTCGACGGCGACAACCGTCGCCGCCTGCAGCGGACCGGGTTCGTCGTGTGGCTCCAGGCCGACCCGGCGACGCTCATGGCTCGCGTCAAAGACGGCACCGAGCGCCCTCTTCTCGAGGGGCGCGGCACCGCCACGCTCGAGCGACTGGCCGTCGTGCGCGCCGCCGCATACGAGGCCGCTGCCGACGCGCTGGTCGATACCGACGGCCTGCCGGTTTCGCAAGTCGTCGACGCCGTGCTCGAGGTGTACCCGCGATGAGGCGCATCACCGTCCGGGTCGATCCGCCCTACGACGTCTTGGTCGGCCCGCACGCACTGCGCGAGCTCGGCCGGCTGCTCGGATCCCGCCGCCGCGTGGCGATCGTGAGCCAGGCGGCTGTCGCCGAGCACTACGTGACCCGCGCCCGCGTCGGTCTGGGTAACTCCGAGCTGTTCGTCATCGGCGACGGCGAGCCGGCGAAGACGCTCGGCACGGTCGAGCGGCTCGGACGCGAGCTCGCGTCGTGGGGGCTGCTGCGGGACGATGTGATCGTCGCGCTCGGCGGGGGAGTGGTCGGCGACGTGGCGGGATTCACGGCCGCCGTGTACCACCGGGGCGTCGACGTCGTGCAGGTGCCGACGACCCTCCTTGCGCAGATCGACGCCGCCGTCGGCGGCAAGACGGGCGTGAACCTGCCCGAAGGCAAGAACTTGGTGGGAGCGTTCCATCAACCGGCCGCCGTCGTCGCCGATGTCGACACGCTCACCACCCTTGCCGTGCGCGAGTACCGCGCCGGGCTCGGCGAGGTGGCGAAGTACGCGCTCATCTCGCTGCTGAGCGGGGACGATTCGCTGAGTCACGTGCTCGAGGAGGACGCCGACCGCATCCGTATGCGTGATCCCGGGGTCCTCACCGACCTCGTCGCGCGTTGCGTCGAGCTCAAGGCCGAGGTCGTCGCCCGTGATCCCGAGGAGCGGACGGGGCTGCGGGCGATTCTGAACTACGGCCACACCTTCGCGCACGCCCTCGAGGCGTACGCCGGCTACGACGACCTGTTGCACGGCGAAGCGGTGGGCGTCGGGCTCGTCTTCGCCGGCGCGCTGGCGGCGGCGGCTGGGCGCGTCGACGCCGCGACCGGCGAACGGCACCGGGTCATCGTCGCCGCGCTCGACTTGCCCACGGGCGTGCGCGGCGATCTCGATCGTCCGAAGCTCATCGAGCTGATGCGGCGCGACAAGAAGGCCAAGGGCGGCCTGACGTTCGTGCTTCCCGGCCCGGCCGGACTCGAGCGGGTCGAGGACCCACCGCGGCGCGCGCTGGAGCGCGCGTTCGAAGCGGTGGGCGTGGAAAGCTGACCGACAATGCCGTCGATTCTGCTCGTCTCAGGTCCGAATCTGAACCTGCTCGGAGATCGCGAGCCAGACGTCTACGGCCGCGACACGCTCGACGACCTCATCGCCGACGCGCGCGTCGTCGCCGAGGCGAACGGGCACGTCCTCGACCACACCCAATCGAACCACGAGGGGGACATCGTCGACGCGATCCAGGGCGCGCGCGGTAGGTGCGCGGCGATCGTGATCAACCCCGCTGCTTTCACGCACTACTCGTACGCGATTGCCGACGCACTCGCTGCGTTCGACGGGGTGAAGATCGAGCTCCACCTGTCCAATCCGTCGGCGCGGGAACCGTGGCGGCGTACGTCGGTCGTGGCTCCCGTCGTGACCGGGACCGTCGCCGGGTTCGGCCGGCACGGGTACCGCCTGGCGCTCGAGGCGGCAGTGGCGCTGCTGAAGGAGGCCGGGTGAGCATGACGGTCACCCAGCTGCCGCTGATGGACGTCGCCGGGCGCGCCGGCCGGCTGCGGGATCGCTTCGGCTCGGCGACCATCGACGCGCTGCTGGTGACGCGCCTGCCCAACGTCAGATACCTCACCGGCTTCACGGGCAGTGCGGCGATCGTCCTCGTCGGCCCGCACGACATGGTCTTCGTCACCGACGGCCGCTATGCCGAGCAGGCCGTCGACCAGCTGGGTGCGGCAGACGTCCCCGCGCGGATCGAGGTCCGGACGTCGCAGGCGGGCCAGCGAGACGTGATGCGAGACGCCGCCGTGGCGTACCGGCGGCTCGGGCTCGAAGCCCACGGCGTCACGTGGGCGCAGCAGCGCGCGTTCGCCGCCGATTGGTTCGCAGGTGCCGAGCTGGTGGCGACCGAGCACCTCGTGGAGGATCTGCGCCGCGTGAAAGACCCGGCCGAGGTCGCACGCATCCAAGCGGCGTGCGCCATCGCCGACGACGCCCTCGGCGTGGTCGCGCCCCGCCTCGCCGGGCGTCCGACCGAACGGGACGTCGCCCTATGGCTCGAGCTCGAGATGCGCGACCGCGGCGCGACGGGGACGAGCTTCGACACGATCGTCGCCTCGGGACCGAACGGGGCGAAGCCCCATGCCCGTCCGTCCAGCCGCCCGATCGAGACGCGTGAGCCGGTGGTCATCGACTTCGGCTGCCTCGTCGATGGGTACTGCTCCGACATGACGCGCACGCTCAGCGTCGGAGACCCGGGGCCGGAGGTGCGCCGCATGTTCGACGTCGTGCGCGACGCGCAGCAGTCGGGCCGGCGGGTTGTCAAGGCGAGCGCGGACTGCGCGGCGGTCGACAAGGCGTGCCGCGATGTGATCGAAGCGGCCGGTTGGGGCGATGCGTTCGTCCACGGCACCGGCCACGGCGTCGGTCTCGAGATCCACGAGGCCCCGCGTGTCGCGGCGACGGCCCGTGATACGTTGGCCTCCGGCTACGTCGTGACCGTCGAGCCCGGCGTCTACCTCCGCGGTACCGGGGGCGTGCGCATCGAGGACACAGTGGTCGTCACCGACGACGGCGCCGAGGTCCTCACCCGATTTCCCAAGGACTTCCTGCTGTGAGTGTCTCCACCAACGACCTGAAGAACGGCATGGCGCTGGACCTCCCCGAAGGCCTCGTGACCGTGGTCGAGTTCCAGCACGTGAAGCCGGGGAAAGGCGGGGCGTTCGTCCGCACGAAGCTCAAGAACGTGCGGAGCGGATCCGTCGTCGACAAGACCTTCCGTGCCGACGAGAAGGTGCCCCTCGCCGTCATCGACAAGCGAGAGATGCAGTACCTGTACCGAGAGGGCAACGCGTACGTGTTCATGGACACCGACAGCTACGAGCAGCTGCACGTCGACCCGGGCGACCTCGGCCAGGCCGTGCGCTACCTCAAGGAGGGCGACACCGCCGTCCTGCCCACGTACCAGGACCGCGTCATCGGCATCGAGCTGCCGGCCGCCGTGGAGCTCACGGTCACCGACACCGAGCCCGGCGTGCAGGGCGACCGAGTCTCAGGGGCCCGCAAGCCGGCGACGCTGGAAACCGGGCTGGTGGTCCAGGTTCCGCTATTCGTCGAGCCGGGTGGGCAGATCAAGGTCGACACCCGGACGGGGGAGTACCTCGCCCGCGCGTGACGGGCGAGCGCGGCGATGCCCACCCGACGCGAGGCCCGGGAACGTGCCCTGAGCCTCTGTTACGAGGCCGAGGTCCGCGGCCTCGACGCCGACGCTCTGCTGGCGGCGCTGCCGGCGCCGCCCGACGGGTACGCCGCGGACGTCGTACGGGGCGTCGAGGTTCATCGCGACGAGATCGACGCCGTGCTGCGAAAGGTGTCGGAGCACTGGGCGCTCGAGCGTATGCCGCTCGTCGACCGCGCTGTGCTCCGTATCGGTTGCTACGAGCTCGGCTGGCAGCCGGACCTGCCGACGGGCGTCGTCATCAGCGAAGCCGTCGAGCTGGCGAAGCAGTACTCGACCAAGGACTCGGGGCGGTTCGTGAACGGGATGCTGGCCCGCATCGCCGAGGACCTCCGCGGCCGGGACCCGGAGCAGCGCGAGCCGCCCGGGGAGCCGGCCTCGTGAGCACCGCACCGCTCGAGGTCGAGGAGCCGCTCACCGATGAGGCGATCGGGACCGACCGCCCGTGGATCGTCATCGTCTGGAACGACCCGGTGAACCTGATGAGCTACGTCGTCTACGTGTTCCAGAAGCTGTTCGGCTACTCGCGCGACAAGGCGACGCGACTCATGCTGCAGGTGCACCACGAGGGCAAGGCGGCAGTGTCGGAAGGGACGCGCGAGAAAGCGGAAGCCGACGTCGCCCGGCTGCACGCGCACGGCTTGTGGGCGACGATGGAGCATCCGTCGTGAGCCCGCAGTTCGACCGTCGCGGTGAGGGCATCGTGGTGACGCTCGACGCCAACGAGGTCGAGCTGCTCCGCAGGATCCGCGACGAGGTCCGGGGCGCGGTCGAGGAACCGGCGTCCAAGGACGACCCCGTCTACAACCGCCTCTTCCCGTCCGCGTACCTCGATCCCACCGAGGAGGGTGCGGAGCAGGAATGGCAGGAGCTCGTGCATCCCGAGCTCCTGCAGTCGCGGCGGGCGGCCCTCGAGCTGATGGCGACCACGCTCGACCGCGCCGTCACCAAGCGCGGACGCGCCGAGGTCGAGCTCACGCCCGAGGAGGTGGAGGCGTGGCTCGGCGTTGTCAACGATGCCCGCCTCACACTCGGGACGCGTCTCGGCGTGACCGAAGACGCCGAATCCGAGGCCATCGAACCGTCGGACCCGACCGCGCCGGATCACGCCGTGTACGGCTGGCTCACCTGGTTCGAGAACGACCTCATCGAGACCCTGCTGGACTGACCTGTTGGGTCCGGACGCGCAGACGGAGCTCGCGCTCATGAGCCACGTCGACTTCATGCGCGAGGCCTCGGCGCGCACGCCGGGCGGCGCCGTCGAAGAAGGCGACGGCACGTTCCTGTACGCCGGCCCGCACCCTCTCCCCATGTTCGTGAACGGCGCCGTCCGGACGGAGCCCGCCGTGCCGGCGCACCGCGTCGTCGATCGCGCACAGGCGTTCTTCCGAGGTCGCAACCGCGGCTTCAGCGTCTACGCGCTTGTGGGACGCGACGAGGACCTCATCGAGGCCGCCGACCGCGCCGGGTTGACCGCGTTCAACGACCCGGCGCCGTTGATGGTGCTGAACGGCTCGGTCCCACCGAGCGATTTGCCGGCCGACGTCCGGATCGAGGGGGTGACCACGCCGAAGCACGTGTCCGACGCGGCCGCCGTGTGCGCCGACGCGTACGCGGTCTACGGCATGCAAGCCGACGTTGCACCGGCGTGCCTGACGCCGCGCACGATGCTCGTCCCGAACATGGCCGCGGTCGTTGCCTACGACCCGGAGGGACCGGTGGCGACGGCCTCGGCGCTCGTCACGCGCGGCGTGTCGTACATCTCGTGGGTGGGTACCGCGCAGCGGGCGATGCGCCGCGGGCTCGGCGACGGTGTCACCCGCGCCGCCACCGCCGCCGGCAACGACCTCGGTGCCGATACGACCGCGCTCCTGGCGTCGCCCATGGGCGCCCCGGTGTACCGGAGCATGGGCTTCGCCGACGTCGGGCGCCTCGCGAGCCGCGTCGCCATGGCGCCGTCGCGTCGCCGGGTGCGCAGCGAGGGCGCGGCCGGCTGGTAACCTTTCCCGGACCGTGAAGGGGATCCCGTGAGGTCCCCACGGAGGATGACAACGCATGACGGCGCCCATCGCCGGCGGGGGAGCCCTCCCCGGCGGCCACGACAACCGACGAACGAACGACGCGGCCCCCTCCGGGGGCCATTCTTTTTCCCGGCAGGCGCAGGTCCTCGACGCCGACGACCTCCGGCGTGCCCACACCCGGATCGCGCACGAGATCGTCGAGCGGAACCACGGTGCTGCAGACGTCGTGCTCGTCGGCCTGTACACCCGGGGCGTCGCCGTGGCCCGCCGCCTCGCCGAAGCGATCGAGCGGTTCGAACGCGTCGAGGTGCCCGTCGGCGTGATCGACGTGACCTTCTACCGCGACGACATCCGCCTCCGACGAGTGCAACCGTTGGGCCCCACCGAGGTGCCGGTCGACGTCACCGACCGGGTAGTCGTCCTCGTCGACGACGTCCTCTTCACCGGACGGACGGCCCGCGCCGCCCTCGAGGCCGTCACCGAGCTCGGCCGGCCCCGGGCCGTGCAGCTCGCGGTGCTCGTGGACCGGGGCCATCGCGAGCTGCCCATCCGGGCCGACTTCGTCGGGAAGAACCTCCCGACCAAGGTCGCCGAGGACGTCCGGGTGCGCCTCCAGGAGGTCGACGACGGCGACGACGGGATCGAGATCTGGGGCGCGGACGCGTGAACGACCTCCTCTCCATCGACGACCTCGGCGCCGACGGCATCGACGAGCTCCTGACGCTGTCGGAGTCCTTCGTCGAGGTGACCCACCGCGACATCCCCAAGATCCCGGCGCTGCGCGGTAAGACGATCGTCACCCTCTTCTACGAGGACTCGACCCGCACCCGCCTCTCGTTCGAGACGGCGGCGAAGCGCCTCAGCGCCGACACCATGTCGTTCACCGCCGCCAGCTCGGCGGTCGGGAAGGGCGAGAGCCTCCTCGATACCGTCCGCACGATCGAGGCGATGGGCGTCGACACCATGGTCGTGCGCCACCGGTGCGCCGGCGCCCCCCACCGGATCGCGTCCTGGATCGACGCCGCCGTCGTCAACGCCGGCGACGGCCGCCACGAGCACCCCACACAGGCCCTGCTCGACCTTCTCACCCTGCGCCGGCGGCTCGGGACGGATGCGTTCCGCGGCCTCCGTGTCGGGATCGTCGGCGACGTCCGGCACTCGCGTGTCGCCCGCAGCGGTGTGAAGGCGTTCGCGGCCGTCGATGCCGACGTGACGGTCGTCGGGCCACCCACGCTGCTGCCCGAGTCCCTCGAAGGCTGGCCCGCGCGCGCCACCACCGACCTTGACGACGCGCTTCCGGAGCTCGACGTCGTGTACCTGCTGCGCATCCAGCGGGAGCGTCTCGGATCGGCACTGCTTCCGTCGCTACGCGAGTACACGAGCCGGTACGGGCTCACCGCCGAGCGCGCCGCGCGTCTCAAGCCCGACACGGTGATCATGCACCCCGGCCCGATGAACCGCGGCATCGAGATCGCAGCCGAGGTCGCCGACGGGCCGGCGTCGATCATCACCGAGCAGGTCGCCAACGGGGTCGCGGTGCGGATGGCGGTCTTGTGGTCACTGCTCGGCTCGGGAGCTCCCGTTGCCTGACCGTCCGGACGAGTTCGTGATCAAGGGTGGCCGCGTCGTCGACGCCACCGGCGACCGCGTGGCCGACGTCCTGGTCCAAGGCGGGGTCGTGACGGCGGTGGGACGGCGCGTCGCCGGCTCGCCCGTGCTCGACGCTGCCGGCTGCATGGTCGTGCCCGGCCTCGTCGATCTGCACGCGCACCTGCGCGAGCCCGGCGACGAGGACGCCGAAACCATCGAGACCGGCGCACGCGCCGCGGCCCTCGGCGGTTTCACCGCCGTGGTCGCGATGCCGAACACCAAGCCGCCCCTCGACGACGCCGCCGTCGTCGCGTCGGTGCTGTCCGCCGGCCGCGCCGCGCCGTGCGACGTCGTGGCGTCGGGGTGCATCACGAAGGGACGCATCGGCGAGGAGCTGGCGCCGATGGGGGAGCTGTACGCCCTCGGGGTCCGGATCTTCACCGACGACGGCGCACACGTCGAGGACGCCGGCGTCATGCGGAACGCACTGGAGTACGCCCAGGCGCTCCCCGGGGCTGTCGTCGCGCAACACGCCGAGGACCCGACCCTCGCCGCCGGCGGCCATATGCACGAAGGCGCGTGGTCGAGCCGCCTCGGAATCCCCGGCCGCCCGGGAGCGGCCGAAGCGACCGTCGTGGCCCGCGACGTGATGCTCGCCGAGCTCACCGGCACGCCCGTCCACTTCCTGCACCTCTCGACGGCGGCCGCGGTTGACCTCGTGCGCGACGCGAAGGCGCACCGCATCCCGGTCACGGCTGAGGTCGCGCCCCATCACTTCACGCTCACCGACGCCGAGTGCCGAACGTTCGATCCCGTCTTCAAGGTGCATCCGCCGCTCCGTACCGACGCCGACGTCGCCGCGATCAAGGAAGGTCTCGCCGACGGGACGATCGATGCCATCGCCACCGACCACGCGCCGCACGTCCCCGAGGCCAAGGAGCGGCCGTTCGAGGAGGCGCCTCCGGGGATGCTCGGCCTGGAGACCGCGTTCGCGCTCACGCTTACGGAGCTCGTCGAACCGGGCGTTCTCGACCTCGGCCGGGCGCTGGCGTCCCTGTCGTGGCAGCCGGCCGCCATCGCCGGGCTCGACGCCCACGGCGGCCCGATCGAGCCGGGGCGGCTCGCAAACCTGTGCGTCGTCGATCCCGCCGTTCGGTGGGAGGTCGACCCGAGCCGGCTCGCCAGCCGGTCGCGCAACACCCCCTACGCCGGCCGCAAGCTGACGGGGCGGGTGCGACACACCGTCCTACACGGGGAGCCGGTGGTCGTCGACGGGATCGCGCAGCGATGAGCCGCGACGCGCTCCTGGTGCTGTCCGACGGTGCCGCCTTCGAGGGCGAGGCCGTGGGGCACGTGCCGGAGGCGGGAGTCGCCACCGGCGAGGTCGTGTTCAACACTGCGCTCTCGGGTTACCAGGAGATCATCACGGACCCGTCGTACGCCGGGCAGATGATCACCTTCACGTACCCGCACATCGGCAACTACGGAGTCAACCCGGAGGACGTCGAGAGCCGCCGGCCGTTCTGCTCGGGCGTCCTCGTGCGCGAGCTCGCCCGCCGCCCCAGCAACTGGCGCGCCACGGAGAGCCTCGACGAGTTCTTGCGCCGTCACGGTGTGCCGGGGATCGCGGGCATCGACACGCGCCGCCTGACCCGTCACCTACGCGAGGCGGGCGCGTTGCCGGGCGCGTTCGGCACGGACGAGTCCGCCGTCCGGGCGTCGGCGGCGGCGGCGGCGCCGACCGACGGGCGCGACCTGGTCGCCGGCGTCACCACCGACGAGCCCTACACGGCCGGCGATCCCGACGCCGCCTTCCACGTCGTCGCCTACGACTTCGGCATCAAGACCACGATCCTGCGCCACCTCGCCGTCGCCGGGTGCTTCGTCCAGGTGGTGCCGGCGTCGACGCCCGCTGGGGAAGTCCTCGCCCGCCGGCCCGACGGTGTGTTCCTGTCGAACGGTCCCGGCGACCCGGCGGCAGTGGCGGGCGCGGTCGACCGGGTCACCGGGCTCCTGGGCGCGGTCCCGGTGTTCGGCATCTGCCTCGGCCACCAGATCCTCGGGCTCGCGCTCGGCGCGGAGACGTTCAAGCTGCGTTTCGGTCACCACGGCGCCAACCATCCCGTGCGCCGGAAGTCGACAGGGCAGGTCGAGATCACGAGCCAGAACCACAACTACGCTGTCGACGTCGACACGCTGCGAGGCGCCACCGTCACGCACGTGAACCTGAACGACGGCGTGGTCGAAGGCTTCCGGGTGCTCGACGCGCCCGCCTTCGGCGTGCAGTACCACCCCGAGGCCGGGCCCGGTCCTCACGACGCGTCGTATCTCTTCGAAGAGTTCACGAACCTCATGTCGGAGACGGGATAGGCGTGCCGCGCCGCGACGACCTCGAGACCATCCTGATCGTCGGCAGCGGCCCCATCGTGATCGGTCAGGCGTGCGAGTTCGACTACTCGGGGACGCAGGCGTGCAAGGTGCTGCAGGCCGAGGGGTACCGCGTCGTGCTGGTCAACTCGAACCCGGCGACGATCATGACCGACCCGGAGTTCGCGACCGCGACGTACGTCGAGCCACTCGACGTGTCCAGCCTCACCAGGATCATCGAGCGCGAGCAACCGGACGCGCTCCTCCCGACCTTGGGCGGGCAGACGGCGCTGAACCTCGCCGTCGCGCTCGAGGAGGCGGGCGTGCTCGGACGGTTCGGCGTCGAGCTCATCGGCGCCGGGGTCGACGCCATCCGGGTGGCCGAGAACCGGCACGAGTTCAAGGCGGCGATGGAGGAGATCGGCCTGGCGGTGCCGAGGTCCGGGTTCGCCACGACGCTGGGTGACGCCATGGAGATCGCCGGGAGCGTCGGCTATCCGCTCATCGTGCGGCCGTCGTTCATCCTCGGCGGCGGCGGGACCGGCGTCGCGCACGATCCGGATGAGATGCGCGAGATCGCCGAGCGTGGCCTCGCCGCCAGCCCCGTCACCGAGATCCTGATCGAGGATTCGGTCGTCGGTTGGAAGGAGTTCGAGCTCGAGGTCATGCGCGACCACGCCGACAACGTCGTGGTGATCTGCTCGATCGAGAACGTCGATCCGATGGGCGTCCACACCGGCGACTCGATCACGGTCGCGCCCGCCCAGACGCTCACCGACGTGGAGTACCAGCGAATGCGCGACGCCGCCTTCGCGTGCATCCGTCGCATCGGTGTCGACACCGGAGGGTCGAACATCCAGTTCGCCGTGAACCCGGCCGACGGCCGCCAGCAGATCATCGAGATGAACCCGCGTGTCTCGCGATCCAGCGCGTTGGCGAGCAAGGCGACCGGGTTCCCGATCGCGAAGATCGCAGCCCGCCTCGCGGTCGGCTACCGGCTCGACGAGGTCATGAACGACATCACGGGCGAGACGCCGGCGTCGTTCGAGCCGACGATCGACTACGTCGTGACGAAGATCCCGCGCTGGGCGTTCGAGAAGCTGCCGGGGGCGGCGGCAACGCTCGGGACGATGATGCAATCCGTCGGCGAGGCGATGGCGATCGGCCGCACGTTCCCCGAGTCACTCCAGAAGGCGATCCGCTCGCTCGAGACCGGCCGTCACGGGTTGAACTGCGATCCTGGAGAGGCGCCGCTCGATGCCGAGAGCGACGACGAGCTCGTTCGTGCCGCCGCCGTGCCGACGCCCGACCGAGCGTTCGCGCTCGAGGCGGCGTTGCGGCGAGGAGTGCCCGTCGATCGGGTCGCCGCCGCCACCGGCGTCGACACGTGGTTCCTCGACGGCATCCTCCGGATCGTCGAGGAGCGGGCCCGGCTCTCGACGGTCGGTTTCGAGGGCGCGAGTCGGGCCGACTGGCGTCGGGCGAAGCGCCTCGGGTTCTCCGACGCCCAACTCGCGTATCTCTGGAACGCGGACGAGTCTGCCGTGCACGTGGCACGCCTGGGCGCGGGGGTCGGCGTCACCTACAAGACCGTCGACACGTGCGCGGCCGAATTCGCGGCAAGGACGCCGTACCACTACGGCACGTTCGAGGACGAGGACGAAGTCGCGCCGCTCGTGAAGCCGGCCGTCGTGATCCTCGGCAGCGGCCCGAACCGGATCGGCCAGGGCGTTGAGTTCGACTATTGCTGCGTGCACGCCGCCTTCGCGCTGTCGGCCGCCGGGTACGAGACGGTCATGGTCAACTGCAACCCGGAGACCGTCTCCACCGACTACGACACGAGCGACCGCCTGTTCTTCGAGCCGCTCACGGGGGAGGACGTCCTCGCCATCTGCGCCGCGCTCGTCGAGCGCGGGGAGCTCGCCGGCGTGATCGTCAGCCTCGGCGGGCAGACCCCGCTGAAGCTTGCGCGCACGCTCGGCGACGCGGGCATCCCGGTCTTGGGGACGAGCCCGGCGTCGATCGACCTCGCCGAGGACCGCGAGCAGTTCAACGCGCTGTGCACGCGACTCGGCATTCCCCAGCCCGAGGGCGGCACGGCGGCGGCGCCGGCGGACGCGCGAGCGGTCGCCGGACGCATCGGGTACCCGGTCCTCGTCCGGCCGTCCTACGTGCTCGGCGGGCGCGCCATGCAGATCGTCTACGACGCCGACGCGCTCGACGCCGCCATGGCCGAGCTCGCCGGGACGGGCAGCCTCGGCCGTGAGGGCGGCCTGAGCGCGACACGCCCGGCGCTCATCGACCGCTTCCTCGAGGACGCGATCGAGGTCGACGTCGACGCGCTCCGTGACGCCGCCGGTGATGTCGTGATCGGCGGGGTGATGGAGCACATCGAGGAAGCCGGCGTGCACTCCGGCGACTCCGCGTGCGTCATCCCGCCGACGACACTGCCCGCACCGGTGGTCGCCCGGATCGAGGATCACACGCGCGCGCTGGCGTCGGCCCTCGACGTGCGCGGGCTCCTCAACGTGCAGTACGCGGTCAAGGACGGCGACGTCTTCGTGCTCGAGGCGAACCCACGCGCGAGTCGCACCGTGCCGTTCGTGAGCAAGGCGACGAGCGTCCCCCTCGCGAAGCTGGCGGCCCGGGTCATGCTCGGCGCGACGCTGTCCGACCTGCGCGCCGAAGGATTGCGCATCCCACGCCCAGGGAGCGGCGGCCACGTCGCGGTGAAGGAGGCCGTCCTCCCCTTCGAGCGCTTCCCGCAGGTCGACACGCTGCTCGGCCCCGAGATGCGCTCCACGGGCGAGGTGATGGGCGTCGACCGGTCCTTCGGGCTGGCGTTCACGAAGAGCCAGACGGCCGCCGGGAACCGACTGCCCGAGGGCGGCACGGTCTTCCTCTCGCTCGCCGATCGCGACAAGCCCGCCGGCCTGGTCGCGGCCCGCCGGCTCGTCGAACTCGGGTTCTCCGTGGTCGCCACGGCGGGCACCGCCGCGTCGCTCGAGGCCGACGGGATCCCGGTCGACGCCGTGGTCGCAAAGCTCGGCGACGACCACGGGCCGGGAATGGACGCGGTCGACATGATCTCGTCGGGGAAGGTCGACCTGGTGATCAACACGCCCCGAGGTCGAGGCCCGAGGGCCGACGGCGACCACATCCGCCGGACGGCCACCGCCCATCGCGTGTCGTGCGTGACGACCGTCGCCGCCGCCGTCGCCGCCGCGTCAGGGCTCGCCGAGTGGGCAACGAGCGAGCCGCAGGTCCGGTCGCTGCAGGAGTACCACCGCGACCACCAGCTCCGCCTGGAGGTTTGATGGTCCGGCGCCGTCGACGACGGGACGTCGCCGGCGTCGACGCCCGCGTGCAGCTGGGACCGCTCGAGCTGCCGAACGCGATCGTCGCCGCCTCGGGAACCTTCGGGCACGGCGACGAGCTGGCGCGCCACTGCGACCCGTCGCGTCTCGGCGCCGTCACGACGAAGTCGCTGGCGCCCTACGAGTGGCCGGGGAACCCGCCGCCCCGCTTGCACATGACGGCGGCCGGGATGCTCAATGCCGTCGGCCTGCAGGGCCCGGGCGTCGAGCAGTGGGTCGACCACGATCTCCCGGCGCTGCGGGCGCGTGGCGCGCGTGTCATCGCGTCGGTGTGGGGCCGTTCGGTCGAGGAGTTCGGCCGCGCCGCCAAGCTCCTCGGTCCGGCCCGGGAGCAGCTCGTTGCGGTCGAGGTGAACGTCAGCTGCCCGAACCTCGAGGACCGGTCGACGATGTTCGCCCACTCCGCCGCCGCGACGCGCGCGGCCACGACGGCCGTCCTCGACGCCGACCTCGAGCTCCCGGTGTTCGTGAAGCTCTCACCGAACGTGACCGACCTCCGCGAGATCGCCGCCGCCGCGCTGGCCGCCGGCGCGACGGGTCTCACCCTCGTCAACACTGTCCTCGGTCTCGTCGTCGATGCCGAGCGGCGACGACCGGCGCTCGTTGCCGGCGGCGGCGGTCTGTCCGGTCCCGCGATCAAGCCCGTCGCGCTGCGCGCCGTCAACGACGTCGCCCGTGCGCATCCGGGCGTGCCGATCATCGGCACCGGAGGCGTGACGACGGGCGTCGATGCGGTCGAGATGTTGTTGGCGGGGGCGAGCGCGGTCGGCGTGGGCACGGCGACGTTCCATGACCCACGCGCGTCGCTGCGCGTGCTCGAAGATCTTCTCGGCTGGTGCGCGACCCGTGACGTCTCACGCGTCTCCGACCTGACCGGAGCGCTGGAGGATCCGGCATGAGCGAGGTACGTGATCGCCTCGCCCTTGCGCTCGACGTCGGCGGTCCCGACGACGCCGAGGCCCTTGCCCGGCGGTTGGAGCCTTGGTTCGGCATCGCCAAGATCGGGCTCGAGCTGTACGCCGAGGCGGGGCCGGCAATGATCGAGCGTCTGCGCGCACTCGGACTTGCGGTCTTCGCCGACCTCAAGCTGTACGACATCCCGAACACCGTCGAGCGCGCCGCACGCGTTCTGGGCCGCCGCGGGGTCGATTTCCTGAACTTCCCGGCCGCCGGCGGCGCGGCGATGCTCGAGGCCGGCGTCCGGGGCCTGGCCGCCGGCGCCCGGGCCGGCGGGCATCCGCCGTCGAAGGCGCTGGCGGTGACGGTCCTCACGAGCGACGCCGACGTCTCCACCTTCGACGCCCGCCTCGAGGCGGCCACTCTCGCCGGCTGTGACGGCGTCGTCTGCTCGGCGCACGAGATCGCGAGCGTGATGGAGCGCGCGCCGGGCCTTGCGACGATGGTGCCCGGCATCCGGCTGCCCGATGACGCCCACCACGACCAGGCCCGGGTGGCGACGCCCGCCGACGCGATCTCCCGAGGCGCCGATTGGCTCGTTATCGGTCGGGCCGTGACCGCGGCCACCGACCCCGAGGCGACCGCGGAAGCAATCACGCGCGACGTCGCGGACGGTCTTGCGCGCCGAGCACACACGCGCTAATGCGCGGCTTCGCGCCTGGTTGATCGCGAGAGGCCGCTGCCTATACTGACGCCGTCGTCGGGTCGTGCGGCGCTGCAGGGAGCGGGCGTCCGCAACTGCCCAGCCAATCGAGCCCCGACTGCTGGTCCGAGTTGGAGGTCCGTTCCCCGATGCCCCTCCCGCCTTCGCTCACCCCCGAGCAGCGTCAGGCTGCCCTCGAGAAGGCCGCCGTCGCCCGGCGCCAGCGGGCGGAGGTCAAAGAGAAGCTCAAGGCGAACACGCTCACGCTGGCCGAGCTGTTCGAGCAGGGCGACCGGGACGAGACCCTCGCCAAGCTGAAGGTGGTGAGCGTCCTCGAATCTCTGCCCGGCGTCGGGAAGGTCCGGGCGCGGCGTCTCATGCAGGAGCTCGACATCAGCGAGAGCCGCCGCCTGCGCGGGCTCGGGCGCAACCAGCGCGAAGCGCTCCTCAAGCGCTTCGGCTGATCGGCGGCACGCCCTGGGCGTCCTGCTGGTCGTCGCGGGCCCGTCCGGGGTCGGCAAGGGGACCATCGTCCGGAAGCTCCTCGAGCGCGATCGGCGTCTGTGGTTCTCGGTGTCGGCGACCACGCGGGTGAGGCGCGAGGACGAGGTCGACGGACGGGATTACCTCTTCTTCGACCGCGCCGAGTTCGAGCGCGTGCGTGACGCGGGCGGGTTCCTCGAGTGGTTCGACGTCTACGGCGATCTCAAGGGCACCCCGCGTGCGGCCGTCGACGAGCACTTGGCCGCCGGCGACGACGTTCTGCTCGAGATCGACGTCCAGGGCGCGCTCGCCGTGAAGCACGCGTTCCCGGACGCGGTGCTCGTCTTCGTGAAGGCGCCGTCTCGCGATGAGCAGAGACGCCGCCTCGAGGAACGTGGACAGGACGACCCCGAGGCGACCGAACGCCGCCTCGCTCGGGCCGACGACGAGGAACGGGCCGCCGATCGGTTCGACGCTGTGGTCGTGAACGACGACGCTGATCGGGCCGCGAGCGAAGTGGCTGCTATCCTTGCTGGTCACCGGGGCGGATCACCGCCCTCCTGACCCCCTGGAAGGTCCCGGAATGGCCGAACGACGCGCCTCGCTCATGGAGCCCCGCACGGAGAGCCTCCTCGACCGCGTCGACTCCAAGTTCACGCTGGTCACGTTGGCCGCCATGCGGGCCCGCGAGATCAACGACTACTACAACCAGCTCGGGGAGGGGCTCGGCAAGATCGTGCCTCCGCAGGTCACCTCCGTGTCCCGCAAGCCGTTGTCGATCTCCCTCGAAGAGATCGAGGCGGGCAAGATCCGCGCCGTTGCCAAGCCTCCGGAGGAAGACGTCGAGGCCGAGGCCGAGGCCGCGCTGCTCACCGACGCCGAGGAACCCGACCGGGCCTAGCAGGCGCAGGCGACACCCATGGCCGCGCGCGAGCACAGCGATCCGCTGCTTGCGCTGCGCGGGCGTCGCGTCGTCCTGGGCGTCACCGGTGGCATTGCCGCCTACAAGGCCGCCGAGGTCTGCCGCCGCCTCGTCGACGCTGGCGCGCACGTCGTTCCGGTTCTCACAGACGACGCGCAACGCTTCGTCGGCGCGCTCACCTTCTCGGCGTTGGCGTCGGAGCCGGCGCGGACGTCCCTGTTCGAGGGGCCCGACCCGATCCCGCACACGAAGCTCGGCCGCGCCGCCGACCTCGTCGTGATCGCCCCCGCCACCGCCAACCTCATCGGCAAGTACGCCAACGGCATCTCGGACGACTTGCTCACCGCGACGCTGCTCGCGACGAAGGCGCCCGTGGTCCTCGCCCCGGCGATGCACACCGAGATGTGGGAGCACGCCGCCGTCCAGGACAACCTCGCCCAGCTGCGCACGCGCGGCGTCCGCATCGTCGACCCCGAGGAGGGGCGCCTCGCCGGCGGTGACATCGGCGCCGGTCGTCTCGCCGAGCCCGAACGCATCATCGTTGCCGCCGCCGGTGTGCTCGCCGACGCCGGCGACCTCGCGGGAATCCGCCTTTTGGTCACCGCGGGCGGGACGCGCGAGCCGATCGACCCCGTCCGGTTCGTCGGGAACCGGTCGTCCGGGAAGATGGGTCATGCCGTGGCCGAGCGCGCCGCCCGGCGCGGCGCCGCCGTCGAGCTCGTCACCACCATGAAACGGCCCGTCGACGTTTCCGGGATCGAGGTCGAGCACGTGGAGACCGCCGACGACATGGCGCGCGCCGTCACATCACGCTTCCCCGGCTGTGACGTCGTCGTGATGGCGGCGGCCGTCGCCGACTTCCGGCCCAAGGCCGTAGCCGACGAGAAGCTGAAGAAGCGGGAGGGCGTACCCGAGGTCGTGCTGGAGCCGACGACCGACGTGCTCGCCCTGCTCGGCGAGCGCAAGCAGCCCGGGCAGGTCCTCGTGGGCTTCGCCGCCGAGACCGACCATGTGGAGCAGCATGCCGCCGAGAAGATGGTCGGCAAGCGCGTCGACGTGATGGTGGCGAACGATGTCTCGGCGTCGGACGCGGGATTCGAAGTCGACACGAACCGGGCGGTCCTGCTGTACTCGTCCGGTTCTCGGGAGGAGACGTCCCTCCTCGACAAGGGCGATCTGGCGGACCTCCTGCTCGATCGCATCGCGGTGGTCCTCGCCCACGACGCCAGAGGAGCGAACACAGAGACATGAGCCGGTTCATGTTCACGTCGGAGTCGGTGACCGAGGGTCATCCCGACAAGATGTGCGATCAGATCAGCGACGCCGTCCTCGACGGGATGTTCGACCAGGACCCGTACAGCCGGGTCGCGTGCGAGAGCATGTGCACGACGGGCATGGCGGTCGTCGCCGGCGAGATCAGCTCCAACGCGCATCTCGACATCCCACGCCTCGTGCGCGACGTGATCCGGGGGATCGGGTACACGGACGCGAGCTACGGCTTCGACGGCAACTCGTGCGCGGTCATCACGTCGATCGACGAGCAGTCCTCGGACATCGCCCAGGGCGTCGACAAGGCGTTCGAGCTCCGCAGCGGCGATGGCGACCATTACGACGAGGTCGGCGCCGGCGACCAGGGGATGATGTTCGGCTACGCGTGCGACGAGACCGACGACCTCATGCCGATGCCGATCTGGCTCGCGCACCGGCTCGCCGAGCGCCTGGCCCAGGTTCGCCGCGACGGCACGCTCCCGTATGTGCGGCCGGACGGAAAGACGCAGGTGACGATCGAGTACGAGGACAACGTCCCCAAGCGCCTCTGCAACGTCCTCATCTCGACGCAGCACGAGCCCGGGCTGAACATCGACCGGACGCTCAAGCCGGAACTGCTCGAGCACGTCGTCCGGCCGTTGCTGCCCGCCGAGTTCTCGGATGACGACTTCGAGATGCTCGTCAACCCGACCGGGAGCTTCGAGAAGGGTGGGCCGCACGCCGACTGCGGGCTCACGGGCCGCAAGATCATCGTCGATACCTACGGGGGCATGGCCCGCCACGGTGGCGGCGCGTTCAGCGGCAAGGACCCGACCAAGGTCGACCGGTCCGCCGCGTATGCCGTTCGCAACGTCGCCAAGAACGTGGTCGCGGCCGGGATCGCCAAGCGCTGCGAGGTCCAGGTCGCGTACGCGATCGGAGTGGCGCGCCCGGTTTCGGTGATGGTCGAGACGTTCGGCACTTCGCAGATCGACCCGCTGAAGCTCGGCGCGCTCGTCCAGGATCACTTCGACCTCCGGCCGGCGGCGATCATCGAGCGGCTCGACCTGCGGCGCCCGATCTACCAGAAGACCGCCGCGTACGGTCACTTCGGGCGGCGCGAGCCCACCTTCACGTGGGAGCGCACCGACGAGGCCGAAGTGCTGCGCAAGGCGGCGGAAGCCCTCGCATAGCAGATCCGCGCGTCTGCCGGGTCCAACCCGATCTGCCCGCTGTCGCGCGCGCGTTCGACTACCTCGTTCCCGCCGACCTCGCCCGCCTCGTGCGCGTCGGCACGATCGTCCGCGTCCCCCTGCACGGACGACGCGTGCGCGGCTGGGTCGTCGATGACGAGGTCCAGCCCGAGGTGGAGCCGGGTGAGCTGCGCTCGCTGGCGAATGTTGTCTCGGCCGGTCCGCCGCCCGACGTCGTCCAGCTGTGCCGGTGGGCGGCGTGGCGGTACGCGGGACCGCTCGCCCTCCTCCTCCGTTCGGCGTCGCCCCCGAACGTTGTCGCGCCGTCCGACGCCGTGGAGCTGCACGCGGCCGTGTTCCCGCCGACCGCGCTTCCCGCCGGGCTCGACCCGCTCCGCACGCGGGCGCGGGGGTTGCTCGCCTGGCCACCGGCGACCGAGCGCCTGGAGGTCGTCGAGGCGCTGCTGGGCGAGGAGGGCTCGACGATCGTCGTCGCGCCCGACGCGCGGGATGTGCGCGCGGTGTCCGAGAGGCTGCGACGATCAGGTCACGACATGGTCGTCATTCGCGGCTACGACGGCGACGCACCGCGCACCGTGAGCTGGGAGCGCTCCCGCACGGGCGCCACCGTCATCGTGGGCGGCAGGGTGGCTGTGCTCGCGCCCGTACCGGATCTCACCACCGTCGTCGTCCTCGACGAGGGCGACGAGGCTCTCAAAGAGGAGCGCGCCCCCACGTGGAATGCCCGGGACGTCGCACTCGAGCGCGCGCGGCGCGCCGGCGCACGATGCAGCTTTGTGAGCCCGGCTCCGACGGTCGACGTCGAAGCCGCTGTCGGACCGCCGGACCGTCCGGCTCGCCCGATCGAGCGTGAGGGCTGGCCCCGCTTCGACGTCGTCGACTTGCGCGACCAGCCACCCGGCCGCGGTCTGTTCTCCGACTCGCTCACCACGGCGCTCCACGCCACGCTCGAACGCGGCGCCCGCGCCGTGTGCGTCGTGAATCGCCGGGGACGCGCGCAACTACTCGTTTGCCGCGAGTGCGGACGCATCGCGCAGTGTGAGGTGTGCGGCTCAGCGGTGGTCGAGGGAGACGCCGGCCTCGTGTGCGTTCGATGCGGGACCGAGCGTCCGCGCGTCTGCCTGCACTGCCACAGCACACGGTTCTCGCGACGGCGCCCGGGCGTGGCTCGCCTGCGCGACGAGGTTGCCGCGCTGCTGCCGCGGGCATCGGTGGCCGAGGTCGACGCGTCGACCGTCAGCCTCCCCGCCGCCGACGTGCTGGTCGGCACGGAGGCCGTTCTGCACCGCATCGCCGCCGACCCGCCCCGCACCGATCTGGTCGCATTCCTGGAGTTCGACCAGGAGCTGCTCGCGGCCCGGTACCGGGCGGCCGAACAGGCTCTGTGGCTCTTGGTCCGGGCGGCGCGCGTCGTCGGCGGACGGCGCGGCGCAGGGCGGGTGCTCGTGCAGACAAGGGCTCCAGACCACGACGTCATCGAAGCCGCCCGCGCGGCCGATCCGACCATCGTCGCCGACGCCGAACGAGCCCGGCGCCGGGTCCTCGGCTTCCCGCCGTTCGGCGGGTTGGCGGAGGTCAGCGGCGCCTCCGAGGCGGTGGGCGTCGCGTGTGCGGCGATCCGGGCGATTCGCGAGGTACGCGTGTTGGGACCCGTCGCCGCCGGCTCGTCTTCTCGCGCGCTGGTGCAGGCGCCGTCGATCGACGTCCTTTGCGACGCGCTCGCCGGCGTCGACCTCACGCCGGCACGTGAACGCGGACGCCTGCGCGTCGATGTGGACCCGCTGCGAGTATGAGCACCGGCGCGCCCGTCGGCGATCGAGAACCTCACTGGTACCCTCCATCCATGGCGACCCATCCCGTCCGCCTTTTCGGGGATCCCGTACTGAAGCAGCGCGCCCGCGAGGTCGAGGACGTCGACGGGAGCCTCGCCACGCTGGCGGAGACGATGTTCGAGACGATGTACGAGGCCGTCGGCATCGGTCTGGCCGCGCCTCAGATCGGCGTGCAGCGGCGCATCTTCACCTACGACGTCGGTGAGGGTCCGCACACGATCGTCAACCCGGAGATCGTCGCCGCCTCCGGTGAGTGGACCTACAACGAGGGGTGTTTGTCCGTGCCGGGGATGCACTTCGAGATCGTCCGGCCCAAGGTGGTCACGCTGCGGGGGATCGGTCTGGACGGCGACGAAGTGGAGATCGAAGCCGACGAGGTGCTCGCGCGCCTCTTCCAGCACGAGATCGACCACCTCGACGGCGTGTTGCTGCTCGACCGCCTCGATCCGGACGAGCGCAGGCGCGCGCTGCGGGCGCTCCGCGAGCAGGACCTGGCGACGATCCCGCGGGGCGCCGGTCCCGCGCTCTGACCGGGGCGCGCCGGCGGTGCGCCTCGTCTTCCTGGGAACACCGGCCGAGGCGGTGACGCCGTTGCGAGCGCTGGTCGACGCCGGCCACGACGTTGCGCTGGTGCTTACCCAACCCGACCGCCGGCGCAGCCGAGGCGGCCACGATGACCCCACGCCCGTGAAGCGGGCGGCCTCCGAGCTGGGTCTGCGCATCGTCACCCCGCCCCGGGCCCGCGAAGCGATCGAGGAGGTCGCGGCGTCGGGCGCCGAGCTGGGCGTGGCGGTGGCGTTCGGGCAGCTCCTGCCGCCTGCGTTCCTCGACGCGTTGCCCCACGGGTTCGTGAACCTGCACTACTCGCTGCTGCCGCGCTGGCGCGGCGCGGCCCCGGTCGAGCGGGCAATCCTCGCCGGCGACCTCGAGACGGGGGTCTGCGTCATGCGCATCGAGGAAGGCCTCGACACGGGCGGGACCTACGGGTGCGCGTCGACCGCGATCGGGTCGAAGGAGACCGCCGGTGAGCTCCACGCCCGGTTGACCGAACTCGGGACGCAACTGCTCGTCGAGCACCTCCCACGCGTGCTCGAGACCGAGCCGATTCCGCAGCACGGACAGCCCACCTACGCCGAGAAGCTCTCGGTGGATGAGTTCCACATCGACGGGTCACGAGCGGCGGAGGAGCTGGCGCGCGTCGTGCGCGCCGGGAATCCGAGACCGGGCGCGTGGATGATCGTCGACGGCAAGCGAGTCAAGGTCTGGCGCGCCTGGCCCGAGCCCGGACAGGGCCGGCCGGGCGTCGTTCGTCCGCCGGGCGGTCTCGTCACCTCGTCGGGGATCCTCCGCCTCGGCGAGGTGCAGCCCGAGGGCAGGCCGCACATGTCCGGCGAGGCCTGGATGGCGGGCGTGCGTGGTCGCACGCTCCCGGTGCAGCCGCTCGAAGGCTCGTGACCAGCCGCGAGGTCGCGCTCGCCGCGCTCGTGCGCGTCGAGGACGGCGCCTATTCGAATCTCGTCCTGCCCACGCTGCTGCGTGACTCCGGACTCGACGAGCGGGATCGCGCCTTTGCCACCGACCTCGTCTACGGGACGATCCGCCAGCAGCGCGCCCTGGACCAGCTGCTCGAGCGGGTCACCGATCGACCGCTCGACGCGCTCGATCCCCCCACCCGCGCCGCGGTGCGGCTGGGCGCCTACCAGCTGCTCGCCGACGTCCCTGCGCACGCGGCGGTGGGGGAGACAGTGACGGCCGCGCCGCGTCGAGCCCGTCCCTACGTGAACGCCGTTCTACGCGCACTGGCGCGCCTCGGCCCGCCGTGGCCCTGGCCAGAAGGTGACGACACCGCTGCGCTCGGCGTGCGGCTCTCGTATCCCGACTGGATCGTCAACGAGCTCGTGACGACGTACGGCTGGGCCGACGCACACGCGACGCTGGCGATCGGGAACGAGCCCCCGGCCGTGGCGATACGGGTCGACACTCGGCGGGCCGACCGGGACGAGATAGCCGGCGAGTTGCGCGCGGCCGAGGCCGAGGTGTCGCCCGGCGCGCTCGCCGACGGCGCGCTGCTCGTCCGGGGGATCGGCGATCCGGCCGCGGTGCCGGCGGTCGCCGACGGACGGGCGACCCCACAGGACGAGGCCAGCCAGGCCGTCGTCGAGGTTCTCGACCCGCAGCCGGGCGACACCGTGATGGACGTCGCCGCCGCGCCGGGCGGAAAGGCAACGGCTATCGGCGAGCGGATTGCGGAGGGGCGCGTCGTCGCCTGCGACGTACAGCCGACTCGGATTCGGCGGGTCACCGCCGCCCGGGACCGCCTCCGGCTCGATCACATGTTCGCGGTCGTCGCCGACGGCCGGAACCTCCCGCTCCGCGACGGCAGCGGCGATCGTGTCCTCGTCGATGCGCCGTGCACCGGCCTGGGAGTCCTGCGCCGGCGGGCCGAGCTGCGGTGGCGCATCCGGGCCGAAGAGGTGCCCCGCCTCGTCGAGCTCCAACGCGAGCTGCTGCGGGCGGCGGCCCGGTCGGTGCGACCGGACGGCGTCGTGGTCTACTCGGTCTGCACCCTCACGGAGGCCGAGACGACCGGCGTCGACGCCTGGGCCGAGCACGCGCTCCCGGAGCTCGTGGCCGACCCCGCCCCGGGCTCGCCGTGGCGACGCCGAGGACGAGGCGCGCTCCTGCTCCCGCACGACGTGGGCACCGACGGCATGTATGTCTTGTCGCTACGGCGCACGTAACCACACCTCGGTACTCCGGCCGGAAGCTCAGACCCCCACCGGCCGGTGGGGCGTCCTCGGATTTCGACGCCGAACCGGCTGGTTCGACTCGTTGGTACGGCTGGGCTTATTGCTCGAGTAGCCGAGGGTCGTATCGAGGGTGGAAGTCGGGATCGCTGCCCCGTACCGCCCTCGTGGCTCGCGCGACGGCCTCGCCGCTTGAAACGCCTTGGCCGCGCAACTCCGAGGTTACGAGCTTGAAGACCCATTGCCCGAGCGGCGGGCCGCTGGGGATGAGGATGGCGGCTTCGTGGTGTCGGCGGCTGTAGTCGCCG
>DATFXL010000064.1:0-17210 GCA_035316025.1 Acidimicrobiia bacterium | reverse complement strand
GTGACGAGCGGTGGGCCAGAGCTTGCCGACGAGCTCGAACGGGTCGGTTACGAGGGCCTGGCCGAGAAGCTCGGTGTCGACACGCTCGCGGTCGAGACGCAGGCGGAGCACGACCCGTTCACCGACTCCACGATCGAGACGAACCCCTTCGCCGACCCGCTCGCGTAGCGCCGCCGTCGTGCAATTCAGCCCCGATCTTCGCGACGACGTCGCCTCCGGTGAGATCACGGTGTCGATCCGGCTGTGGACCCGACCCAAGGTGAAGGTCGGAGGTCGCTATGACGTCGGCCCCGTTCGCGTCGAGGTCGACTCGATCGAATTGGTGCCGTTCTCGAGTGTGACCCGCGCCGACGTGTGTCGATCCGGAGAGCGTGATCGTGAGTCCCTGCGCCGTCGGGCCGCACACTCCGGACCGATCGAGGACGACACGCTCGTCTACCGCATCGAGTTCCACATCGTGCCGTAGCGGATCACAGACCCGCTTTGCCTGGGCACCTGTAGGCACAGAATGTGGTCGCCCGACCACACCGTGTCGATATCAGCGGATCGAATGCGCGCACAAAGCCGCGCATGGACGGGCCGTGACTTGTCTGTGCGGCGCACGTGAGCTAACAAGACCCGCTCACGAGGCAGGGGCCGGGACGCGCGTGTCCCGGGGTGATCGATGCGCAACGACAACGCTTCAGCATCGATGCGCGCAGCTGGTCGAACGCGGCGGCGTTGGCTGCTCGTCGCGATCTTGTCGACGCTGGTCCTGACCGCCTGCTTCGGTGCGGCGCCGCCTCCGTCTTCCACGTCGCCCCCGCCACCGCCGCCCGGCTCCACGGTGTATCTCACGTTCGACGACGGTCCGAGCGCGTATACCTCTCAGATCCTCTCGGTGCTGCAGGCGAAGGGTGTACCAGCAACGTTCTTCGTCGTCGGCCAGAACGCGGCGCGCCACTCGAGTTTGGTACAGCAAGAACACGCCGCCGGTAACGGGATCGGGAACCACAGCTGGGATCACCCCGACCTCACCACCCTGCCGCCCGACCAGGTGCGATCAGAGTTGCAGTCGACCACCGACAAAATCGCGAGCCTGGCCGGCACGCGCCCAACGCTGTGGCGCCCGCCCTATGGCTATTTCAATGACACCGTGACGCAGATCGCCTCGTCGCTCGGCCTGTCCATGCGCCTGTGGGATGTCAACCCCGAGGACTACACCCTGCCTGGCACCGACCAGATCGTCAGCCGAGTCGTCAACAATGTCACTCCCGGGGCGATCGTCCTCCTCCACGACGGCTCTCCCGGCGACGACGAGGACCGGTCGCAAACTGTTGCGGCGCTTCCGATCATCATCGACACGCTTCGATCCTTGGGCTATTCGTTCGGTTCGCTGGCGACGACCTCCGGAGCAGCCGCATCCAACGCCCCGACCGGACCCGACGTCCCGATCGGCGGGGAGTGACGCCGGGGGGCGCGGCTATTGCGGCAGCGTGGGGATCGGCTCGGGGGCGGACTCCGGCGGACTCGTTCCCAGGGGCGTGGACGATGTGACCTTGGCGGGTTTGCCCCCGAAGACGTGCACGGGATCGCCTCGGTGCACGAGGTCGTGGAAGTACTCGGCGATGTGCATCGGGATGCGTACGCAGCCGTGCGACGCCGGCGTCGTCGGCACCGAGTCGTACCCGTGCACGGCGATGCCCTTGTTGAAGTAGTAGGGGTTGTAGAGCTCGCCGAGCGGTGACTTGTCCCATCCGGGCCGGAACTCGTAGAAGGCGTAGTCGCCGGACGGTGTGTTGGCGTCCTCGCACACGTGCTGGGTGGGGTTCTCCCGGGGCGTGTCGTAGCAATAGTTCTCGCCCGAACCCGAGGACATCGTCGTGATCAACTTCGGCTGGTAGTTCTCGTACAGAGTCAGCGTCTGCGTCGTGATGTCGACCTCGGTCCGGTCGGGCTCCGGTGTCGCCGTCAACGGCTGCCGGTACTGGAAGAAGGTCAACGCGAAGACGTCGCCGTCGGTGAGACGCCCGGTCGGGGTCGCGCCGCCGAGCTTCTGCAGCGCCTGGACGGCGTAGACCGTCTTCTGGTCGTAGACGCCGTCCACCGGGCCCGGATCGAAGTGAAGGTCGGCCAGGCGCTGCTCGTACGCCTGGACCTCCGGCCCCTGTGATCCCGACGCCACCTGACCGCCCGGGACCGGCGGCAGGCTCGCCCACGGCGGCTGGACGATCGTCGTCGGCGGCGCGGTGCTCGTCGCCGGTGCCGTGGTGGTGGTCGCCGGGGCGGCGGTGGGAATCGGCGGCCGGGCGCGCTGGCTCCCGGTGTCGTCGCGCAGCGCCGAGCCGGCCACCGAGATTCCGGAGACGAGGAGGGCCGCGACCACGAGCGCGACGAGGACGGGGGGACGGAAGACCTGCCTCAGGACTTGCTCCTATGACGCGCGAAAGTGCGCATCGTATCGGCGCCCCTCAGCCACTCGGTGCCATTCGGGGTCTCCGGACGGCTCGCCAGGAGCCGAAAACTTGACCGTTCGGTCAAGGGTATTAGGGTGACCGCCGGGTCCAGGAGCCGGTCCGGGGGTCGCTGTGCGGTTCTTCTCGTTCCACTTGATGCCCTATACGCAGCTGTCGCCCACCTACGACGGCCCCGCCTGGGTGACCTGCCCCAATGAGCTGTACGACCCGATGCTCGGCCACGAGCTCTACAACACGTACCTCGACGAGCTCGTCTACGCCGAGGAGGTTGGTTTCGACGGCGTCTGCGTGAACGAGCACCACCAGAACGCCTACGGCAACATGCCGTCCCCGAACCTGATCGCGTCGATCCTCGCCCGCCAGACAGAGACCATACGGATCGCGGTCGTCGGCAACGCGCTGCCGCTCTACGACCCGCCGACCCGGGTCGCGGAGGAGTTCGCCATGATCGACGTGATCAGCGGCGGGCGTCTCATTGCCGGAATGGTCGTCGGCGGCGGGCCCGAGTACTACTCGTTCTCAGTCAACCCCGCCCACGCCCGCGAGCGCTTCCAGGAGGCGCACGACCTCATCACGAAGGCGTGGACCACGTCGGGACCGTTCGAGTGGGTGAGCAAGCACTACCGGATCCGGTACGTGAACCCGTGGCCCCGCCCGATCCAGCAACCTCACCCCGAGATCTGGATCCCGGGCGCGGGTTCGATCGAGACCATGGAGTTCGTCGCCCGCCACCGCTACGCGTACATGGGCATCCCGTACTTCCACCTCGACGTCTTCAAGCGGTACTTCTCGATGTTCCGCGACGCGTGCGAGGCCGAGGGCTACGAGGCCGACCCACTGCAGGCGGGCTGGCTGGTGCCGATCTACGTGTCCGAGACCGACGAGCAGGCCCGCCGGGAATACGAGGAGCACCTCTGGTACTTCGTGAAGCGGCTGCTTCCCGGGATCACGATCCAGCCGCCCGGGTACACGTCGGTCCGTTCGCTGGCGAGCATCCTCAAGTCGGCGGGAACGTTCATGCTCAACGTCGAGACATGGGATCAGATCGTCGACGGTCGCTACGCGATCGTGGGATCACCCGAGACCGTCACCCAGCAGCTCGTCGACGCACTCAGCGCGCTCGGGACCGGCAACTTGCTCGGACTGTTCCAGCTCGGAAGCCTGCCCGATCACCTCACGCGCAAGAACATGGCGCTGTTCGCCGATCAGGTCATCCCGAAGCTGCGGGCCGAGTTCCCACAGGGCAAGCCGGTGTACCGGCCGCAGGCGGCGGTGGCGTAACGCGATGCCGCAAACACTGACGGAAGAGCGCATCGACGCGCCCCTCGGAAAGATCCAGGTGTTCCGCGCCGGTTCCGGTGATCCCCTCGTGTACCTGCACTCCGCCGGCGGTGAGCCGACAAACCCGGCGCTCGAGGACCTGGCCGACTCGTTCGCGGTGATGGTGCCGGTATTCCCCGGGTTCGGCGAGTCCGAGGGCATCGACGAGATCGATGACATGGAGGACGCCGTCTTCCACCTGCTCGACGTGTGGGAGCTGCTTGGACTCGACGCACCGATCGTCGTGGGGCTGTCGCTCGGTGGGTGGACGGCGATGGAGCTCGCCACGCGCTACCCGGAGCGTGTCGGGAAGATGGTGCTCGTCAATCCGGTCGGCATCCACATCGATGGCCAGCCCATCGCGGAGATGTTCGGGCGCACGCCGGCCGAGCTGGCCGAGATGCTCTTCGCCGACCAGTCGCACCCGATCGCGCAGGCGATGCACGCGATGTCGGAGTTCACGGGCGACGTCGGCCGGCAAGTCGAGATCCCGATCGAGATGGTCCTGCCGATGTGGAAGGCCATCAGCGCCACGGCCAAGCTCGGATGGGACCCGTACCTCCACAACCCCAAGCTGCGCGGGCGGCTGCGTCGGATCACGGCGCCGACGCTCGTCGTCGCCGGTGCCCAGGACGGCCTCGTGCCGCCGGTGTACGCCGAGACGTTCGCGGCCGAGATCCCGAACGCGCGCCTCGTGGTGATCGATGGGGCCGCCCACTGGCTGCCGTTCGAGAAGCCCGAAGAGTTGGCCGAACTGGTACGGGAGTTTTCGCGCACCTAGTCCACCCTCCCGCGAGCAACGGCACGACCGACCCGGGCGACGGCGTGCCGAGCTGTTTCTGCCACGTGGCGCTTGATCGTGATGAGTCGCTTTTCCTTCTCCGAGAGCACGACGGCCTCGGTCGGCAACGGCGCGCCCCTGGTCGTTCCGTCGAGCACAGGAAGCGACGCCAGCTGCAGCCGCTGACGCTCCGCGATGTCGAGTTCGCGGGGTAGGCGTTCCAGGGAGCAAAAGAACTCGGGTTCTCCGAACTGCGTCGGGGTGAACGAGAGAACCCGGAACGACGTCAGACCGAGCCGGTACAGCGTGCTCAGCGTGGCAACGAACGATGAGGGCGTGAACGTCCAGCAGTGCACGTCGAAGTAGTCCTTGGAAGCTGCCGCCTTCCGGGCCCACTCGAGCCCGAGCTCGACGTTGTCCTCGGTCCCATCGAGGTCGTACGCGCCGGCCCACGCCCGCGTGGTCTCGACGGTGGTGATGCGGGCGTAGAACTCGTAGACGGTGCCGAGGCTGGGTGTGCGGCTGTCCGCCAGCCAGGCGCCCACGACGTCGGCGGGATCGGTCTCGCGGCGGTGGATGTCGAAGCAGTAGCGCTTGTCGGGCACGGCGAGACTGAGGATCGCGCCGTCGCGCATCACGTCCGCCAACTCGTCCAGCCAGCCGACCAGATTGGGGGAATGCTCGATCACGTGCGAGGCGATGACCCAATCGACCGGGCTTCGATCGCCGAGCGCACGGGCCAGCCGGCCGTCGCTCCATACCACGTCCACGTCGACGATGTCGCCGGAGAGCTGGTGCTCGGCGTACTTCTCACGGAGAGCGGCAGTGTCAGCGTGGTCGACGTAGAGCACGCGAGCCTCGGCGCGGTCGACGATCGGGTGGTGGAGGGCACCGATCTCCAGCCCCGTGCCCTCCAGCGCGCCGAGGGAACCCACGATGCGATTGCGCCTGTTCATGCGCCGTCGCCTTGCGTCACAGCGTGGATCGTAGATGCGCCTGTCGGCTTCCGATGCTGTTGCAGCGGGTGGGATGCGTTTGCTCGCATGCCTCGCGTTATCGTCGCTCCGGCGTGCGCATCCTCGTGGTCTCCGCCCATTATCCCCCTGACTTCGTGAGCGGCGGCACGTTGACCCCGCAGCGAGTGGCGCGAGGGCTGCGCTCGCGTGGGCACGACGTGAGCGTCTACGCCGGCAGCCTCGACGCGGAGCGAGCCCCAGCGTCCTCTTGGAGTGAGGTGGAAGAGACCGGCATGCAGGTCCGATGGGTCGCGTCGTGGCCTTGGATCGGGTGGGACGACCTCAATTGCTACGACAACAAGCGAATCGCTGCCGACTTCGCCGAGCACGTGGCGCGTGTGCGTCCCGACGTTGTCCACTTCCATTCGCTCCAATCGATCGGCGCCGGGTTGCTGCCGGCGGCCCGGTCGGCAGGGGCGGGGGTCGTCGTCACCATGCACGACTTCTGGTGGATCTGCGCACGGCAGTTCCTGGTCGACCGCGAGTACCAGCCCTGCTGCGTCGTCGTCGACGCCGGCGCCTGCGAATGCGAGGTCGACCGCACCTGGCTCGAGGCGCGCACGGCCCGGCTCGCCGAATACCTCTCGCATGCAGACGTCGTCTTCGCCCCGTCCGCCACCGCGGTTCGAGTCCTCGCCGCGAACGGCGTCGATTCCGCCAAGCTGCGAGTGGACGAGAACGGGGTCGCCGGTGATGGCACCACGGTCGAGCGCGCGACCGACCGACGCGGTCCGGAGGATTGTGTTCGTTTTCTCTACGCCGGTGGGCCCAACCCCATGAAGGGCGTGCACGTCCTCGTAGACGCAGCACAACGCTTGCGCTCCCGACATGGCTGGCGACTGTCGATGTACGACATCGACCAGTACCTCCAACGATCGGGCGCCTCGGTCGACGGCGCGCCGGTCGACAAGTACCCGCCGTTCGCGCCGGAAACCGCCGACCAGGTCTTCGCTCGGCACGACGTCCTGGTCGTCCCGTCGGTGATGCGTGAGTCGTACTCGCTCCTCACCCGCGAAGCGCTCCTGCACGGCCTACCCGTCGTCTGCACCGACAGCTTGGGACCCGAGGAGGTCGTCGACCACGGACGGAACGGTCTGGTAGTTCCCGCCGCCGACCCCGCCGCGCTGGCGGAGGCGATGGGTCGACTCGTCGATGACCGCGAGCTCCTCTCTTCGCTCCAAGCTGGGTGCACCGGAGTGCGCGTCCGGTCCCTGCACGACCAGCTCGACGGGCTCGAGCGCACGTTCACGGCATTGGTCGCCCGGCCTACACCTCGGCCGGCGAGCGGCGACATCGAGCGGGTGTTGTTCGTCTGCGGCATCGGGGGGGCACCGTTGCGCTACCGCGCCCGCTTACCTGCTGAAGCTCTGGCACTCCGCGATGTGCGATCCGAGGTACTGCATTACCGCGATCCGCGAGTCGACGTCGCCGCGGACACCGCAGATGCGGTCGTCGTCTACCGCGTACCCGCCACGAAACAGGTTCTGTCTCTCCTCGAGCGCGTGCGCGACGGCGGCGGCGTTCCGTTGTTGTTCGACGTCGACGACCTCATCTTCGATCCGGACCTCGCATCCGAGATCCCGGCGCTGCGCATCCTGCCGCGGCCCGAAGCCGAGCTCTGGCTCGAGGGCGTGCGTCGGTACCGAACCACCATGGAGGCGTGCGACGTCTACATCGGAAGCACGGACGCCCTGTGCCGCCACGCCGCTGACGTGACCGGACTTCCCACCGAACGCTTCGACAACGGCGTGGGCATGCTGACGAGCCGCTTCTCGGACCTCGAGCTCGCCCGGCCACGCGCCGACGGGCCGCCGCGCCTCGGGTACTTCAGCGGCACCGATACTCACGACGAGGACTGGGCGTACCTCGAGCCCGCGATCGTCGACGTCCTGGGACGACATCGAGACATCGAGCTGTGGCTCGTCGGGTTTGCCTCACCGTCACCGGCGCTCGACGCTTTCTCAGACCGCATCCGCCGGCTCCCGCTTCAGTCATGGACGCGCCTGCCCGCGGCCCTTCGCGACATCGACATTAACGTCGCGCCCCTCGACCCCGGCGGTCGCTTCAACGAGGCCAAGAGCGCGATCAAATGGCTCGAGGCGGCTCTCACCGCGACCCCGACCGTCGCCAGCCCAACCGAGCCGTTTCGCGAGGTGATCGTGCACGGCGACAACGGCTTGCTCGCGGCGGACCTCGACGAATGGGTGACCGGTCTCGATCACCTGCTCGATCATCAGCACGAGCGGAAGCGGTTGGGCAACCGTGCGCGACGCGACGCGCTTCTCCACTGGTCGCCCCACCTCCAGGCCAACCGATACCTCGATCTGCTCGAACGAGCCCGGGCGCGGGTGGCGGAGGGTCGCCCGCTTCGGTCGTCGGAGTGGGATCCGCTGGTCCTCGATGAGCCCGTCGAAGCCTCGCCGCGGGCCCTCGAGCCGTACGGGACCGAGACGGTGCGTCGAGGCGACCCGACGCGGGCCGTCGTGCTTGCCAAGCGGGCTTGGCGGACGTTGCGCGACGAGGGACCGGTGGCGGCGGCCCGCCGATCAGCGGACTTCGTACGGCGTGCACTTCGGTCCCCGCGATAGGTGCGCAGGGTGCCTGACACCCCAGAGCCGATGTCCCCTACGCGAGGATCGTGACCGGTGTACCGAGGGGCGCCTGGAATGCGATCTTCTCGATGATGTCGTTCGGCACGCGGACACAGCCGTTGGAGATGTTCTGGCCGACCTGATCGGGATTGTTCGTACCGTGCACGGCGAGTTGGCCGGGACCGCCCTTGAACGACGTCAGCACTTCGGAGTAGCCGGAGATCCCGAGCGCGAACACGCCGTACCCCGCGTTGGGCTGGCTGTGCAGGTCGAGCGGGTCCGTCACGTAGAACCGGCCGGGCGGCGTCGGCGTCTTTTCCGCGCCCACGACGACCGCGGACTGCAGGACCGGCTGGCCGAGCTTCAGCAGCGTGAGCCGGTGCGCGCCGACCTCGATGCGGATCTCGTAGTCACTCGTCCCCAGCGTGACGTCGCTGGCCTTGATCCAACCGGTTGTTCCGTTCGGGCGGATCGGGAGGAGGACATTGAGCCAGCCCGGACGGGAGGTCTGGTCGGTCACGAGGTACGTGCGCGGGATGTTGTACTCGGTCTTGTCCGACAGCTTCGTGACGGCGGGCGACGTCTCGACTGCGTCCTGGTAGGCGGTGAGCTGAGGCACCTTCTGCGTCGCCGTGACCGCCGGCGCCCACTTCGCAGCGCTGGTCGCGGTTGTCGGCGCGGCCGCGCGCTTCTTCGGGACGGCTTTGGCGTCGTCGCGGAGTTGCGCCCATCCGACCACGCCGCCCACGGCGAGGGCGGCGACCACCCCGGCGGCGATCGCGGCGCGCACACGGGTGCGGTGAGCACGGCGCACAGCTCGCGCCGAAAGAGACATGTCCGCCCGCGTGTCGCCCATCGGCTGCGGAGATTACCGAAGGTCGACCGGGCGGCAAGGCGGCGCCCGGTCGGCCGCGAGCTCAGTTCCCGGCGTGAGTGGACTCCTGCTCGAGCAGCTGCTCGAGGGGGTCGGAGTCGGGATTGATCGCGGCCAGACGCAGATCGAGGAGGAAGTCCACCACCTCGGCCGCCGAGACGAGGTCGCGGGTCCGGTACTGCTCGAGTGCCGAGTCGATCATCGCCACCAGCGCCTGGCTCATCGCAGTCCCTTCCGAGTCGGGTCCGAATCGGGGTCTTCAGACGTCAACGTAGTCGGTCCCCGTTCCATGCCCGTGTCACGTTTGTGACCGGGCTGTGAACGAGGTCACCCCTCGTCTCGAGCCGCGTCCTGACCCGAATACTGTGAAGGCCATGCTCGCCCCCGGGGATCGCGCTCCCTCGCTCGACCTACCCGAGGCCGCGAGCGGCCAATCGGTCTCGGACCCATGGCGGGAAGGCCCGGTCGTGCTCGCTTTCTTCAAGACCACGTGCCCGGTCTGCCAGATGGCCGCCCCCAAGGTGCAGGCGCTCGCCGACAGCGGGGTGCGGGTCGTCGCCGTCGGGGAGGATCCGCCGCCCGAGCTCCGGTCCTACGCCGAGCGCCACGGGCAGAACGTCGAGACCCTGAGCGAGCCTGCGCCCTACCCGGCGTCCGAGGCCTTCGGGATCGACACCGTCCCCTCGCTGTTCCTCGTCTCCGAGGACGGCACGGTTCGCGACGCCGTCGTGTCCTGGGATCGCGACGCCTGGAACCGCTTCGCCGAAGAGGCCGGAGGCGCCCCGGTGTCCGAGGACGGCGACGGCCTCCCACCCTTCCGCCCGGGGTGAAACAGCCGCAACGGGCACTGACCCGGTCGGGTCAGCCGAAAGGAAGCGCCGGAGGCACTCGATCACGAGAACGGCGCCCGCTCGCGTTCCAACAAAGCACGGAACCCCCGAAAAGCGCATGATGAACGCGTGCCGCAGAGGCTGTGCATCATCGTGGTGACGACGGGTGCGCTGGCGTTCGGGCCCGGCCCGGCGCACGCCTCACCGGCCCCGAAGTGGCCGCAGTTCGATCAGCGGCGTCTGCAGCAGATGGTCGACGTCTTCGCCGCCCAGGACGTAACCGTCTGCCCCGGCGAGCTCCGCACCGGAGGGGACGTCACCCGGAGCTCCGCACAGCAAGCCATCAAGCTGTTCGCGAGCACACGGTGGCCCGCGTGCCCGCAGCACCGGGCTGCCAACGAGCCCGGCTACAACCTCGACGAGGAGCGAGCGACGTATCAATTCGAGGCGTTTCTCAACCTCGACTTCTATCCCTCGCAGGAGGCCTTCGACCGGGGCGTCAAGACGTGGAAGCGACACCTGTTGCGCTGGCCGATCGTCGGGTGGTCCTGGAAGCCCGTCGTCGTGGGCCTCAACGCCGGTTATCCGGACGTCGTGGAGGCCGTCCTGAAAGCCATGGACGCGCTCCCCGGGAAGCCGAAGGTGCTCTTCGACAACAGCTAGCGCTCAGGCGTCGGCGGGTTCGAGCTCGTCGAGGCCCTGCTGGAGGGTGTTCCAGGCGAGCGTGGCGCACTTGATGCGCACCGGGAACTTGACGACCCCTTGCAGGGCCTCGAGATCGCCCAGCCGCACGCCTTCGAGCTCGGCCGACAGGTCGGAGCCGTCGCTCTCGCCTTCGAGCTTGGACTCGTGGATCGACATGAGCGCCTTGAACGCGCGGATCAGCCGGCGAGCCTCCTCGACGGGCTTGCCTTTGACTGCCGCGCTCATCATCGACGTCGAGGCTTGGCTGATCGAGCAGCCCTGGCCGCCGATCTTCACGTCGCGCACGACGTCGGTCTCGGGATCGAGGGCGAGGTAGACGACGACCTCGTCGCCGCACAGCGGATTGAAGCCCTCGGCCTTCGCCGCCGGCGGGACCGGGAGCTCGCCGCGGTTCCGGGGGGCGCGGTAGTGGTCGAGGATGATCTCTCGATAGAGGTCTTCGAGGCCGGGCATGGGGGCTCCAGAATCAGATGGCGAAGAACTTCTCGGCCTTAGCCAGCGATTCGACGAGAGTATCGACGTCGCTTTCATCGTTGTACACGTACAGGGACCCGCGGGTGGTGGCAGGAACGCCGAGCACGCGCATCAGCGGCTTCGCACAGTGGTGCGAAGCACGTACGCACACGCCGTCCTCGTCGAGCACCTGGGCGACGTCGTGGGCGTGGATGCGGTCGAAGGCGAACGAGATCGCGCCGCCCCGCTGCTCGACGTCGCGGGGGCCGTGGATGTGTAGGCGACCCTCGAAGCGCTCCTCGAGCGCCCGCAGCGCGTAGTCGGTGAGCGACTTCTCGTGGGCGCGCACGGCGTCCATGCCGAGCGCGCCGAGGTAGTCGACCGCGGCCGCGAGGCCGCTGGCCTCGACGAAGGGCATCGTGCCCGCTTCGAACTTCCACGGCACCTCGTTGGGCTCGAAACCGTCGAAGCGCACGTCGGTGATCATCTCGCCGCCGCCGAGGAACGGCGGCATCGCCTCGAGCAGCTCGGCCCGGGCCCAGAGGCCGCCGATGCCGGTCGGGCCGAGCATCTTGTGGCCGGTGAAGCCGACGAAGTCGGCGTCCCAGGCCTCCACGTCGACAGGCAGGTGGGGGACGGCCTGGGCGGCGTCGACGTTGACGAGCGCGCCGGCGGCGTGGGCGGCGTCTGCCAGCAGGCGGATGTCGTTCAGCGTGCCGAGCACGTTCGACATGGCCGTGACCGACAGCAGCTTCGCCCCGTCGAGGAGCCGGTCGAGGTCGGCGAGGTCGAGCTGGAAGTCTTCGGTGATCGGGATCCAGCGCAGGTCGATGCCGCGTTCCTCGACGAGGATGTGCCACGGAACCACGTTGGCGTGGTGCTCCATGGCGGTGATGACGACCACGTCGCCCGGCCCGAGGTTCTTCCGCGCCCAGGAGTAGGCGACGAGGTTCATCGCCTCGGTGATGTTCTTCGTGAAGACGATCTCGTTCGTCGAGCCCGCGTTGAGCAATCGGGCCATCTTCGCCCGGGCGCCCTCGTACGCCGCCGTCGACTCCTCGGCGATCGTGTAGATGCCCCGATGGACGTTCGCGTAATGGTGCCGGTGGTGGTATTCCATGGCGTCGAGCACGGCTCGTGGCTTCTGCGCCGACGCGGCCGAGTCGAGGTACACGAGGGGCTTGCCGTTGACCTCGCGCTCGAAGATCGGGAAGTCGGCCTTGATGCGGGCGACGTCGAGAACGTCGGTCATCCCGGGACCTCGGCGGTGCGGAAGGCGTCGAAGCCCTCTCCCTCGAGCCGGTCGGCGAGCTCGCGTCCGCCGGACGCGACGATGCGTCCGCCGAGCAGAATGTGGACCGAATGGGGCGTCAGGTGCTCGAGGATGCGCCGGTAGTGGGTGATGAGCAGGATGCCGAGCTCGGGACGGGCGGCGCGGACCTCTTCGATGCCGCGGGCAACGACGCCGAGGGCGTCGATGTCGAGGCCGGAGTCGGTCTCGTCGAGGACGGCGAAGTCGGGCTCCATCAGCGCCATCTGCAGGATCTCGTTGCGCTTCTTCTCTCCGCCCGAGAACCCTTCGTTGAGGTACCTCTCGATGAACCGGGAGTCCATCCCCAGGCGCTTCGCCCAGTCGATGACGGCCATCCGGACCTCGAGCACGGAGAAGTCCTCGATGCCCTTCCGCGCCGACATCGCCTGGCGCAAGAAGTTGAGCACGCTGACGCCGGGGATCTCCTCGGGGTGTTGGAAGCCGAGGAACAGGCCCCGGGCCGCCCGCTGGTCGGTGGACAACGCGGTGACGTCGACGCCCTCGAAGAGGATGCGGCCCGCCGTTACCTCGTAGGCCGGGTTGCCGAGGAGGGTGGCGGCGAGGGTGGACTTGCCGGAGCCGTTCGGGCCCATGAGCGCGTGCACCTCACCGGCGGGCACGGCCAGTGACACGCCCCCCAGGATCTCGTGGCCCTCGACCGTGACGTGCAGGTCGTCGATCTCGAGGAGAGGGCTCCGCGCATCAGACGCGGGACGGTCGGGACCTGCGGCCATGGGTCGATTGTAATAACACTACGGTCGTAGTGGAAATCCTCGGGGCGTGTGCGGTCCTTGTCGGGAGCTGACGTGTCCGTCAGGTCGCTGACGACGACGACGGCGTCGCGAGGGACAGCGCGAAGTCGCCGGCGGGGTCGGTCCACCAGGCGGCGAGCGCGAGGCCGGCCGCGGCGAGCTCGACCTCGACCCGTTCCCTCCGGAACTTGGCGCTGATCTCGGTGCGCATCTCCTCGCCGGCGGCGAACTCGACGTCGAGGTCGAGCTTCTCGAGGCGAACGGACTGGTGGCCGGACGACCGGAGCCGCATCTCGATCCACTCCTGGGCCCGGTCCCAGCGCGCGACGTGCTCGAAGCGGTGGGGCGCGAAGTCGGCGCCGAGCTCGCGGTTCAGGACCGAGAGCACATTGCGGTTGAACGCGGCGGTGACGCCGGCGTCGTCGTCGTAGGCGGCCTCCAGCCGGCTCGTGTCCTTGACGAGGTCGGTGCCGAGGAGGAACGCGTCGCCGGCGCCGAGACCGGCGGCGATCGTACGGAAGAAGCGGGCGCGGGCGGCCGGGTCGAGGTTGCCGATCGTGCCGCCGAGGAAGGCGATGACGCGCGTGCCGCCGCCGGGGAGCCGGTCGAGGTGGCGCTCGAAGTCGCCGACGACCGCGTGGACGTCGACGCCGGGGTACTCGACTTCGATCGCGGCGGCGGCCTCACGCAGGGTCGGTTCGCTGACGTCGAAGGGGACGAACCGCTGGAGCGTTCCGTGCGCAAAGAACGCATCCAGCAGCAATCGCGTCTTCTCCGACGTGCCCGAGCCCAGCTCGACGAGCGTGTCGGCGGCGGTGCGCACCGCGATGTCGCCGGCACGCACGGCGAGGATGGCCCGTTCCGCGCGCGTCGGGTAGTACTCCGGCAGCCGTGTGATCTCATCGAACAGGCGGCAGCCTTCCTCGTCGTAGAACCACTTGGGCGGCAGGATCTTCGGCGTCGCGGTGAGGCCGGCCCGCGCGTCGGCGCGCAGCGCGGCCGTGAGATCGTCGGGGCCCAGGTGGACGTCGACGCGGGACGGGGACGAGGTCGGGGAGATGGCGGGCCTCCGGTCAGAATGGTCGGACCACGAGCTTGTCGTCGTCGAACACCACGACGGACTTGTCGGCGACGACTTCCCACGTCTCGTCGTCGTACGGCTCCGACGCGACGACCACCGGTCCGTCGCGCTCGCGATCGTCGAGCACGAAGAGCGAGTTCCGGAAGGCGGTGGCGGCGATGCGCTCACCGTCGGTCAGCAGAAGGTTCAGGCGCGCGTCCGCCGTCTGCTCTTCGACGAGCGCGACGACCGAGACGAGCGCGTCGACGGGCGGTGCGCCGGCTTCGAGACGGTCCAGCACGAGAGCGAAAAGCAGCTCCGAGTCAGTGCCGCCGGCGACGTGCTGCAGGCGCGTCTCGGTCACCGCATGGCGCAGCGCCCGACCCGTCTCGCCGTCGAAGCCCGGGACGACCCCGTTGTGCGAGAAGAGCCACGGACCGTCCGTGAAAGGCGCGGTGCTTGTCTCCTCCACCGGCATGCCCGGCGACGCCGACCGCACGGCGGCCAGCACCGCCTTGGCGCGCACGAGCCCGGAGACGCTCGCGAACGACGTGTCGGCCCAGAGCGGGCGCGTGGTGCGGTACCGGGCCGGCTCGTCACGAGCGTCGCGGTCGTACCAGCCGGCGCCGAACCCGTCGGCGTTGAAGCGGCCGTGCGTCTGGTACCGCGGCGCCGATGCCTGCCGGAGCAGCGAGTGCTCGGGCTCGAGGATCAGGTCCTCGAGCGAGATGGACGGTCCGATGTATGCGAGATGGCGGCACACGGCGGTCTAGGCGTCGGCGGCGCAGCGCACGCCGGCGAAGATCTGGCGGCGGATCGGGTAATCCCAGTTCCGGAACGTCGCCCGCCGGACGGTGGGATCGGTCGCCCAGGATCCGCCCCGCAGCACCTTGTACTCGGATCCGAAGAACACCTCCGAGTACTCCCGGTAGGGGAAGGGCACGAACCCCGGGTATCCGCCGAAGTCGGTGGCTGTCCATTCCCAGACGTCGCCGAGCATCTGTTGCGGCCCGCCCGCTTCGCCGTCGTGTGCCGCGGCCGCCTCCCATTCGGCTTCGCTCGGGAGGCGCGCGCCTCGCCAGCGCGCGAACGCGTCCGCCTCGTACCAGCTGACGTGCTGGACCGGCTCGTCGAGCGGAAGGTCCTCGCGGCGCCCGTAGCGGCGGCGGGACCAGTCTCTCGCCCCCTCGCGCCGCCAGAACTGCGGCGCCTCGACCGCGGCCTCCTGCCGCCATGCCCAACCGTCGGGGGCCCAGAGCCGTTCCTCGTCGTAGCCGCCGTCCTCGACGAAGGCGCGGTACTGGCGGTTGGTGACCGGCGTGCGGTCGATCCGGAACGCCGGCAGCTCGACGTCGTGACGGGGGCGTTCGTTGTCGTACACCCAGGTGCGCTCGTCAGTGCCCATCGCGAACGTCCCGCCGTCGATGTGCACGCTTTCACGGAACGCAACCGACCGCGGACCGTCGGTTTCGCTGCTGAGAACGGCGGTCGGGTGCCAGCCGTCGGCGTCGGGGTGCGCGAAGTCGTTCATGAGCTGGATGGTGGCGAGCATCGTCTCGTCGTGTTGGTGTTCGTGCTGCACGACCATGCCGTACACGAAGCCGTCGTGCAGCAACGGGTCGTCGCCGTCGAGATCGAGTGTCGTGAGCGCGTCGAGCACGCGCGCGCGGACGTCGGCGACGAAGACGCGCGCCTCCACGGGACCGAGGAGCGGCAACGACGGGCGGTCGCGACGCGGATGCTTGAACGCGTCGTAGACGTCGTCGTAGAGCTCGTTCGTCGGGGCCGCGCCCGTGATGTTGCGCAGGAGCCACAGCTCTTCGTAGTGACCCACATGAGCGAGGTCCCAGACCAGCGGAGACATGAGTGGCGAGACCTGGCGGATGAGGTTGGTGTCGTCGACCGGCGCCAGGAGCGCGAGCGTGCGCGCCCGTGCGCCGTCGAGGCCGGCCTCGATGCGGGTCTCGGTGCCGACGGTCACGCCCATGTCGCCGCCGCGAACTGGTCGGGCTGGGGGATGAGCGCGCCGTCCTCCTGCCAAGCGTCAAGCCGGTCGTCGGCCGGTGACCGACGGCGGGCGACGTACCGGTCGACGAACGCCTCGACGGCCAGGACAGTTGTGGCGTCCGTCCCGAGCTGCACCATCGCGTGCAGCGCGGCGTCGAACGCCGACGCGGCGGCGTCGCCGAGCTCCGGGTGACCGAGACCGTGCCGGGCGGCGTCGACCCAGCGGCCGCGGGTGGCCTCGATCGCGGGGGCGGCCGCTCCCGCCGCGCCGTCGTCGCACACGAGGGTGGTGGCGACGGCGACGGCGGCGCGCCACCACGGGTCCGGCAGCGAGTCGATCATGCGCATCTCGAGCCAGCCGCGCGGCCGCACCGGTGGGAAGAGGGTCGTGAAGTGATAGGAGACGTCGTCGAGCGTCGGGAACCCGAGCTCGTGGCCGCGTTCGATCCAGTCCTCCAGCGTCAGCGTCTCCAGGATCGGGACGTAGTCGTTCTCCTCCTTGCGGATGAACATCACGCGCGCCGCCAGCGCGTAGTCGGCCCACGCGCTCGCGGCGTCGGCGCCGTTGGTCTGGGCGGCGAGGGTGCGGCTCTCGTCCACGTCGGTCCAGACCGCCAGGCGGCGTGACCGCCAGCCGCTCGGCGCGCCGCAGGCGAGCGGTGAGTTCGCGAAGGCGGCGGCGAGGAGCGGCCCGGAGTCGTGTGCGCGATGCCAGCGTCGCTCGGCCTCGGCGGTGGTGGCACCGAGGTCGACGTTCACCTGCAGCGCCGCCGTCGAGCGCATCATCGTGCGTCCGGCCGCGCGCTCGCTGACGCCCTGCGCGTCGAAGTACGCCTCCATCGCCTCGTAGCGCGGCTTGTCGATGCACCGGGCCCGCTTGCGCCGGGGGTCGAGCCCGAGCCCGACGAGACCGATGCCGCGCTCGGCGAGGTCGGCGGTGAGCGCGGCGGCGTCCGACGCGATCGACGCGCACGCAGGGCCGATGCCGCGCAGCGGCGGGGAGCTCAGCTCGACCTGCCCACCGGGCTCGAAGGTGAGGCGGCTGCCGGCGGG
>DATFXL010000063.1:0-8457 GCA_035316025.1 Acidimicrobiia bacterium | reverse complement strand
CGTGAGTTCTCCGGCAAGACCTTCGTCATCAAGTACGGCGGCAACGCCATGGAGGATCCGGACCTCGCCGACCTCTTCGCCCAGGACGTCGTGCTGATGCGCCTGGTGGGCATGAACCCGGTCGTCGTGCACGGGGGCGGGCCCCAGATCAGCGACCTCATGCGGCGCCTGGGCAAGGAGCCCGAATTCGTCGACGGCCTGCGCGTGACCGACGCAGAGACCGTCGACATCGTGCGCATGGCGCTCGTCGGCAAGGTGAACCGCGAGATCGTGGCGTCCCTCAACCGCCACGGGTCCTACGCCGTCGGCTTGTCCGGCGAGGACGCCGGGCTCATCACGGTCGGCCGGCGCGACGACAAGCTCGGGTTCGTCGGCGACATCCGTCGCATCGACCCGTCGATCCTCGAGCGCCTTCTTCGCGAGGAGCTCATCCCGATCGTGGCGACGGTCGGCGTCGACGACGCCGGCCAGGCGTACAACGTGAACGCGGACACGGTCGCGGGGGCGATCGCCGAGTCACTCCGGGCCGAGAAGCTCGTGTACCTCACCAACGTGGCCGGGCTCTACCGCGACCTCGATGACGAGACGTCGCTCATCTCGCGCATCGACGTGGACCGGCTGACCGCGCTCGTCGACGACGGGCGGCTGTCGGAAGGCATGATCCCGAAAGCGCGTTCGTGCGTCGAGGCGGTGAAGTCGGGCGTGGCGCGGGCGCACATCCTCGACGGGCGCATGCCGCACGCACTGCTCCTCGAGTTCTTCACGCGGGAGGGCATCGGCACGATGGTGAAGGCATGACCACGACCCCGACGACCCGCTTCGACGAGCTCGTCGCGCTCGATGCGGAGCACGTCATGAGAACGTACGCGCGGTCACCGGTCGCGTTCGTGCGCGGCGAGGGCACGCGGATGTGGGACACCGAAGGCCGCGAGTACCTCGACTTCCTGTCGGGGCTCGCCGTCACCTCGCTCGGCCACTCGAACCCGGCGGTCGCCGACGCCCTCGCCGACCAGGCGCGCACGCTCCTGCACGTCTCGAACCTCTATTACAACGACCTGCAGCCGCGGTTGGCCGCTCGACTCGACGCGTTGCTCGGCGGTGGCGGGCGCGTGTTCTTCTCGAACTCGGGGGCTGAGGCCAACGAGTGCGCGATCAAGCTGGCCCGCCGCCACGGCCAGACCCGCGGCGGCAGGGAGCGGTATCACGTCGTGTCCACCTACGGGTCGTTCCACGGCCGCACCCTCACGACGCTGGCCGCCACCGGGCAACCGCAGAAGCAGGAGACGTTCCAGCCGCTCCCGTCCGGGTTTCGGCTCGTGCCCTTCGCGGACGCCGACGCGCTCGTGGCCGCGCTCGACGAGCGCGTGTGTGCCGTGCTGCTCGAGCCGGTGCAGGGTGAGGGTGGCGTGAACCCGGCGCCGCCCGGTTATCTCGAGGCGGTCCGCTCGTGGTGCGACGAGCGCGAGGCGCTGCTGATGATGGACGAAGTGCAGACGGGCCTCGGGCGCACCGGTCGGTGGTTCGGCCACCAGCACTCGGAGGTGCAACCGGACGTCGTGACGATGGCGAAGGCGCTCGGCAACGGCGTCCCCATCGGCGCCTGCTGGGCTCGAGCGGAGGTCGCCGAGGCGTTGCGGCCCGGCGATCACGCGACGACCTTCGGCGGCCAGCCGCTCGCGGCGCGAGCCGCCCTCGCCGTGCTCGACGTCATGGAGGCCGAGGACGTCCCCGCCCGGGCGGCGCGGGCGGGACAGCAGCTCACGAAGGCGCTGTCGGAGTTGCCGGAAGTGGTCCACGTGCGCGGTTCGGGACTGCTCGTGGCGGCTGAGCTGGCTCCCGGCATCGACGCCGGGGCGGTCGCTCGAACTTGCCTCGAACGCGGCCTGATCCTGAACGCGGTCACACCGAGTGCACTGCGCTTCGCGCCCTCGCTTCTCGTCGGCGACGACGAGATCGCGGCGGCTGTTCGCATCGTCGGGCCGGTGTTGCGCGATAGCCCGGGGCGTGGCGCGTGATCGCCGACTTTCTCGAGGTGGACGCCCTGACGCCGGACCGGTTCGCCGCCCTCCTCGACCGGGCCCAGCGATGGAAGGCCGAGCCCCGCACCGTGCCGGCGCTCCTCGCCGGTCGCGGCGTCGCGCTCCTGTTCGAGAAGCCTTCGGCGCGGACCCGCAGCTCCACCGAGATGGCCGTCGTGGGCCTCGGTGGGCATCCGATCTACATCCGACCGGACGAAGTCGGTCTCGGAGTGCGCGAGAGCATCGAGGACGTCACCCGCACGCTCGGCGCGTACTGCTCGATCCTGGCCGCTCGCGTGTTCGACCACGCCACCCTCGAGGTGATGGCGGCCGCAGTCGACGTGCCCGTCGTGAACCTGCTGTCGGACCGCGCGCATCCATGTCAGGCGCTCGCCGACGTGCTGACCCTGCGCGAGCACCTGGGCTCGCTCGACGGGCGTCGCGTCGTGTTCGTCGGCGACGGCAACAACGTCGCCGCCTCGCTGGCCTTCGCCTCGGCGCTGTGCGGCATCGAGCTGACCGTCGCCTCGCCACCCGGATACGAGCTGGACGACGACGTCGTCGAACGCGCCCGCAACCTCGGCGGTGCCGTGGACGTCGCCATCGATCCGTACGAGGCGGTCAAGGGCGCCGACGCCGTGTACACGGACGTGTGGACATCCATGGGCCAGGAGGACGAGGCGGCGGCGCGGCGAGCCGCGTTCCGCGGGTACAAGGTCGACGCCGACTTGATGATGGCGGCGGGGGAGCAGGCCGTGTTCCTGCACTGCCTGCCCGCGCATCGGGGCGAAGAGGTGTCCGCCGCCGTGATCGACGGTCCCGCCTCCCTGGTCTGGGAGCAGGCCGCCAACCGCATGGACGCCGTCCGTGCCTTGTTCGCCGACCTCGTCGAGGGGGAAGCGTGATGGCGACCCTCGGCAAGCCCCAGCGCCAGCACCGAATCTCGCGCCTGCTCGAGGAGCAGGCGGTGTCGAGCCAGGCGCAGCTCGTCGAGCTCCTCGCCGCCAACGGGGTCGTCGCCACGCAGGCGACGGTCAGCCGCGACCTGGAGGACCTCGGCGCGGTGAAGGTGCGGATCCCCGGCGGGACGATGGCATATGCCATCCCCGAGCATGCGAAGGAGGCAAGCGCGCCCGACGATCATCTCCGTCGAGTGATGGGCGAGTTCGTTGTCGACGTCGCGCACAGCGGCAGCCTCGTCGTCCTGCGCACGCCGCCGGGCTCGGCGCACGTGGTGGCTTCCGCGCTCGACCGTTCCGGGATCCGCGACATGTTGGGAACCGTTGCCGGTGACGACACCCTCCTCGTGATCTGCGCCGAGGGCGTGGACGGCACGAAGGTGGCCGCCGAGCTCGCCGAGCTGGCGGGCCTGTGACGGGGAACCGGCCCATGGCGAAGCGCGTCGTGCTCGCATACTCCGGTGGCCTCGACACCTCGGTCGCGGTGAAGTGGATCGGGGAGGAGTGGGGCGCCGAGGTCGTCGCGCTCGCCGTCGACGTCGGGCAGGGCGTCGACGACGACTGGGACACGATCCGAGACCGGGCGCGGGCAGCCGGCGCCGTCGAGGCGATCGTCGTCGACGCACGCGCCGAGTTCGCCGAGCAGTTCGTCACGCCGGCGCTGCGCGCCAACGCCCTGTACGAAGGGAAGTACCCGCTCGTGTCGGCGCTGTCCCGGCCGGTGATCGTGCGGCATCTCGTCCGGGCCGCCCGCGAGCACCACGCCGACGCGGTCGCGCACGGGTGCACGGGCAAGGGGAACGACCAGGTTCGGTTCGAGGTCTCGACCCGCGCCCTCGCCCCCGATCTCGAGGTCCTCGCACCGGTGCGTGTCTGGGGCCTGACGCGTGAGGATTCGATCGAGTACGCGGCCGAGCACGGCATCCCGGTGCGGGTTCGCAAGGACAGCCCGTACTCGGTCGACGAGAACCTCTGGGGCCGCACGATCGAGTGCGGGGTCCTCGAGGACCCGTGGGTCGAGCCTCCCGAGGAGGTGTACGCCCTCACGGCCGGGTCGACGGCCGCGGCGCGCGAGCCCCGTGAGGTGGTGGTCGGGTTCGATCGCGGCATCCCCGTGAGCCTGGACGGCGCCGCCACGCCGCTGCCGGCGCTGATCGAGCAGGTGACGGCGGCCGTGGGCGCTTACGGCTGGGGTCGCATCGACATGGTCGAGAACCGGCGGGTCGGGATCAAGAGCCGCGAGATCTACGAGTGTCCCGGTTCGCTGGCGCTCATCCTCGCCCACGCCGATCTCGAGTCGATCACCCTCGAACGCGACATCATGCGGGAGAAGGCGCGGCTCGAGCCTCGGTACGCCGAGCTCGTGTACGACGGCCTCTGGTACTCGCCGCTGCGCCGGTCGCTCGATGCCTTCGTCGCCGCGTCGCAGGAGCCGGTGACGGGGGAGGTCCGGCTGCGACTGGAGCCGGGTCGCTGCTTCGTCGCCGGCCGCCGCGCGGAGCACGGCCTGTACGACTACGAGCTGGCGACGTACGCGACCGACGACGCGTTCCGGCACGAAGACGCCGCCGGGTTCGTGCGCCTCTGGGGCCTCGGCGTCGAGACGGTTGCCCGCAAGCAGGGAAGCCCGGAGGAGTGACGGGCGAATGAGCGCACGCGACGCCCGGCCGTTGTGGCACGGGCGCTTCGCCGACAGCCCCGCCGACGACCTGCTCGCGTTCACGGGCAGCCTGGCGTTCGACCGCCGTCTTGCCGCCGACGACATCGCCGGCTCCCGTGCCCACGTCGCAATGCTCGCCCGGGTCGGCTTGCTCACGGACGAGGAGGCCGACGCCGTCACGACCGCGCTCGAAACCGTTGCCGAGGAGCTCGGCGAAGGCACGTTCATGTTCGCCCCGACCGACGAGGACATCCACACCGCCGTCGAGCGGCGCGTCACGGAGCTCGCCGGTGCCGCGGGAGCGAAGCTGCACACCGGCCGCAGTCGCAACGACCAGGTCGCGCTCGACCTCCGTCTGTTCCTCCGACGCGGGGGACACACCGTGGCGCTGGCCGTGCACGAGCTGCAAGAAGTGCTCGTCCGCCGGGCGAGGGAAGCCGGCGAGGCCTACCTTCCCGGCTACACGCACCTCCAGCGAGCCCAGCCCGTCCTCCTCGCCCACCATCTCCTCGCCCACTTCTGGGCGTTCGCGCGCGACGTCGACCGGTGGCACGACGCTCTCGAGCGAGCGGACGTGTCCCCGTTGGGCGCGGGCGCGCTGGCCGGGTCGAGCCTCCCCCTCGATCCCGACTCGGTCGCGCGCGACCTCGGCTTCGCCGGTCGGTTCGAGAACTCGCTCGATGCGGTGTCCGATCGCGACTTCGTCGCCGAAGCGCTGTTCGTCGCCGCGTTGACCCAGACGCATCTGTCGCGTCTGGGCGAGGAGATCGTGCTGTGGTCGAGCCAAGAGTTCGGGTTCGTCCACCTCGCCGACGCGTACAGCACGGGTTCGTCGATGCTGCCGCAGAAGAAGAACCCGGACATCGCCGAGCTGGCCCGCGGTGGAGCCGGGAGACTGATCGGCGACCTCACCGGGGTGCTCGCGACGTTGAAGGGTCTGCCGCTCGCGTACAACCGCGACCTCCAAGGCGACAAAGAACCGCTCTTCGACGCGCTCGACACTTGCACCGGCGCGCTGCGTGCCCTCACCGGCCTGCTCGACAGCGCCGAGTTCGACACTACGCGGATGCAGGCCGCCGCCGACACCGCCGCCACCGCCGCCACGGACCTCGCGGAGCTGCTCGTGCGCGGCGGGGTGCCGTTCCGCGACGCGCACGCGGCCGTGGGCTCGCTCGTGCGCCAGGCGGTCGAGCGCGGCATCGCCCTGGAGGAGCTCGTGATGACCGATCCTCGCCTCGGACCCGAGGCATTGGCGCTGCTCGAGCCGGGGGAGGCGGTCCGCCGGCGGACCACACCGGGCGGGGCGGGGCCCGAGCCCGTGCGTCATCAGCTGGCGGCCGCCCGCACCCGTCTCGAGGAGCAGCACACCTGGCTCGAGCACGCGTGAGCAGGACGCGCCCGGGGCGGTCCCTGCCCCGATCGTTCTACGCGCGCGACTCGCGCGACCTCGCGCCCGACCTGCTGAACAAGCTGCTCGTCGCCGACCAGCCGGATTTCCCGCGCGTCGCGGTCCGGCTCGTCGAGGTCGAGGCGTACGCGGGCGATGAGGACCCTGGGAGCCACGCGTACCGAGGTGAGACGCCCCGCAACCGTGTGATGTTCGGCCCGCCAGGACATCTGTACGTGTACTTCACGTACGGCATGCACTGGTGCGCCAACGTGGTCTGCGGGCACCGGGGATGGGCGAGCGCGGTGCTGTTGCGGGGCGGCGCGCCCGTCGAGGGCATCGACGTGATGCGAGCCCGCCGGTCCGTCGCGCGCCGGGACCGCGACCTGGCGTCAGGGCCGGCGCGGCTGACGCAATCGCTCGCGATCACAGGCGCACAGAACGGCGTCGACCTCGTCCGCGGGCCCCTGCGCGTGCTCGACGACGGCGTGCCGCCGCCGCCCGACCCGAGCATCTCGAGCCGGGTCGGGTTGAGTCCGGGACAGGGTGACGAGCATCGCTGGCGCTGGTTCGTCAGGGACGACCCGAACGTCAGCCCCGGCCGCCCGGCGGGCGGGAAGTAGCGTTCGAAACCATGGCCGCGAGGGACGTCGACGAGCAGCTGCGCGTCCTGCGCGCAGGCAGCGTCGACTGCATCACCGAGGACGAGCTGAGCCGCCGGCTCGCCTCGGGACGGTCGCTCCGTGTGAAGCTCGGGCTCGACCCGAGCCGGCCCGACATCCACATCGGCCACGCGGTGGTGCTCCGCAAGCTGCGCCGGTTCCAGGACCTCGGCCACACGGCCGTCCTCATCGTCGGCGACTTCACGGCGCAGCTCGGTGACCCGTCCGGCCGCTCGGCGACGCGCCCCGCGCTGTCGAAGGCAGACGCGGACACGAACGCCGCCACCTACTTCGAGCAGGCGCAGCGCATTCTGTCACCCGACCGTCTCGAGATCCGCCACAACTCGGAGTGGCTGGGCGAGATGGGCATCGACGACGTGCTGCGCCTCACGGCGCGATCGACGGTCGCGCGGATGCTCGAGCGCGACGACTTCGCTAAGCGGTACGCGGCCGGCACTCCCATCTCGGTGATGGAGCTGTTGTACCCGTTGCTGCAGGGCTGGGACTCCGTGATGGTCCGGGCCGACGTGGAGCTCGGCGGGACCGATCAGCTCTTCAACCTGCTCGCCGCCCGCGGCCTGCAGGAGCACGAGGGCCAGCCGCCGCAAGTCGTGCTGACCATGCCGCTCCTCGTCGGGCTCGACGGCAGCCAGAAGATGACCAAGTCCCTCGACAACTTCGTCGGCGTCACCGAGGCGCCCGAAGCACAGTTCGGCAAGCTCATGCGGATCCCCGACGACGCCATGCCCGAGTACGTGGAGCTCGCCACCGGGTGGCATCCCGACCGCGTGGCCGAGACGCTCGGCGAGCTGGAGGCCACCGAGGGCGCTGATCGCGGGGAACTCAAGCGGCTCCTCGCCCGGACCATCGTCGACCTGTACCACGGCGACGGCGCCGGCGCCCGGGCCGAGGCCGAGTTCGACCGGGTCTACCGAGACCACGCCGCCCCCCGCGACGTCGAGGAGTTCGTGCTCTCGCCCGCGGAGCTGCGGGACGGCCGGATCGAGGTCGGGCGCCTCCTCGCCCTCGCCGGGCTCGTGGGTTCGAACCGCGAGGGGCGGCGCAAGATCACCGAGGGGGGCGTCTACCTGGGCGACGAGCGGGTGACGGACCCGTCAGTGGAAGTGGCCCCGGCGGACGTGGACGGGCGCTTCCTGCGCCTGGGCCGGCGGCGGTGGCGGCGGATCCGGGCCGGCTGAAGAGAAATCTCGTCGGAGCCGGAACGCCGAGGGGCGGGAAGCCGTTTGACTAACTACGGATCCGCCCATAAGGTGTTGGGTCCGCTCGCCGGACTCTCGGGTCCGGCTCGAGTGCTTGACACGGACGCTCGTTGCCGCACCACCACGCGGCACGTGGAGTGGGTGTCCGCCCGATTCCGGGCTGGCTTCGTCGGCTGCCGAGTCGGGCCGCGGCTCCTTGAAAACGGAACAGTGATGGTCAAAAGCCAGTGCGGCGTCCGTGGTCGCGTCCTTCGGGATGCGAACAGGGACGTCACCTAGCAATTCCAGCAAATCCAGGTCGTCGGATCGCCAGTGGCACTCCGACGACCATCCAGGATCTGCGGCTCGCCTTCGGGCGCGGCCGAGGTCTCGATGGAGAGTTTGATCCTGGCTCAGGACGAACGCTGGCGGCGCGCTTCACACATGCAAGTCGAACGAGAAGCCCGGGCTTGCCCGGGTGGAAAGTGGCGAACGGGTGAGTAACACGTGAGCAACCTGCCCCGAAGACCGGGATAACACCGGGAAACCGGTGCTAATACCGGATGTCCTCG
>DATFXL010000062.1:0-12325 GCA_035316025.1 Acidimicrobiia bacterium | reverse complement strand
GTCGGCATCTACGCGATCTCGGGCGGCACCGGCGCCCACCTGGCCGACATGGTCTCGGCGGCCGGGCTCGGGATCCCGCCGCTCACCCGCGAGACCCAGCGCGCTCTGCACGACGGGCTGATCCCCGAGTACCTGCGCGTGTCGAATCCGGTCGACTGCGGGGGGCCGCCCGTCGCCGATGCGCGCGGCCGGCGCATCCTCGATCTCGTCCTCGGCGATCCCAACGTCGACGTGCTCGTCGTGCCGATCACCGGCGCCGTGGACATCTTCAGCAACCCGTTCACGCGCGATCTCGTCGACGTGGCGAAGACGACGGACAAGCCGATCTTCGTGGTGTGGGGCGCGCCTCCGGGCACCGACGACACCTTCTATTTCCGACTGATCGACGGCGGTCTGCCGGTGTTCCGCACCTTCGCCAACTGCGTGAGGGCGGTGCGGGCGCACGTCGACTACTGGGAGTTCGCCGACCGGTACCGCTCGCCGTTCGACGACGCGCCTCTGGAACCGTCGTCGGCCGCGGTCAAGGCGGGGCGCCTTCTTGACGCAGCCGGCCCGGGTGATGCGCTGTCCGAGCACGCCTCGAAGCAAGTGCTCAAGGCGTACGGCGTGCGATCGAGTCGCGACGTTGTCTGCGCGAGCGCAGCGGAGGCTGTCGACGCCGCGAAGCGGATCGGTTACCCGGTAGTGATGAAGGTGTCGTCCCCGACGCTCACGCACAAGAGCGACCTCGGACTGGTCCGCCTCGGCGTCGGCTCCGCGCGCGAGGTCCGAGCCGCGTACGACCACCTCATGCGCAAGGCGCGGCGGGCGGTCGGGAAGCAGGGCCGCGTCGACGGCGTCCTCGTCAGCGAGACGGTCGAGGGAGGCGTGGAGGCGGTCGTCGGAGTCTCGCGCGACCCGTTGTTCGGCCCGGTGATCATGGTCGGGCTCGGAGGCGTGTTCGTCGAGGTCCTGCGGGACGTGTCGTTCCGCGTTCCGCCGTTCGAGCGCGACGAGGCCAGGCGCATGGTGCGGGAGCTCAAGGCCTTCCCGCTGCTCGAGGGTGTCCGCGGTCAGAAGCCGGCCGATGTGGAAGCGCTCGTGGATGTCATCATGAACGTGCAGCGTTTGGCGATGGACCTCGCCGACGACGTGCGCGAGCTCGACATCAACCCGTTAGTCGTGCGACCGCGTGGCGCGGTCGCGCTCGATGCCCTGGTGGTGCGCACATGAACGAGACGATTGAGGACGTCCAGCGCCGGCTGGAGGACGGCGTGCTGTGGATCACCCTGAACCGCCCCGACGCCGGCAACGCGATGACTGTCGCCATGCGGAACCAGATCATCGAGTGGCTCGAGCACGCGTCCGTCGACTACTCAGTACGCGCCGTCGTCCTCACGGGCAACGGCGAGAAAGGGTTCTGCACCGGCGCCGATCTGCGCGAGGTGCGCACACCGCCGGAGCGGCCTCCGGGCGCGCCCGACATGATCGTCGGCGACGGCGGGCGCACCATCCAGCGCGGGTTCCAGCGCTTGATCGCGACCGTCCTCGACTGCGAGAAGCCGGTCATCGCGGGCGTCAACGGAACGGCAGCCGGTGGCGGCATGCACCTCGCCCTCGCCAGCGACCTCGTGATCATGGCTGAGGAGGCTCGCTTCATCGAGGTGTTCATCCGACGCGCGATCATCCCCGATGCCGGTGGCGCGTATCTGCTGACGCGCCTCGTCGGCCCCCAGAAAGCGAAGGAGCTCTTCTTCTTCGGCGACGACGTGCCGGCGGTCGAGGCCGAACGCATCGGTCTCGCCAACAAGATCGTCCCACGCGCCGAGCTCGAGAAGACCCTGGGAGAGTGGGCGGGCCGCCTCGCCAAGATGCCGACCCGCGCCATCGCGTTCACGAAGTGGCTCACGAACCGCGCCCTCGAGACGGACCGGACCGGATCGTTCTGGGACGAGGCGTACGCCCAAGAGCTCGTGACCCGCACCGGTGACATGCAAGAGGGCCGGGCCAGCTTCATCGAGCGTCGTCCCCCCGAGTTCAAGGGCTGGTAGGTCCGGTGCGGACGAGCCTCGTCTCGGGAGCCGGGTGATGGCCGGGCCGCTCGCCGATCGAGCCGCGATCGTCGGCATCGGGCAGACCGCGTTCGCGAAGGGACTGCCCGATTCGGAGCTGTCGCTCGCGTGCCAGGCGATCTCGGCCGCGCTCGACGACGCCGCCATCGCGCCGGACGAGGTCGACGGGTTGGCGATGTTCTCCATGGAGGAAGGACGCGAAGTCGACGTCGCCCGCAACGTCGGCCTGGGCGACATCACGTTCTTCTCCGAGGTCGGGTACGGCGGCGGCGCGGGATGCGGCACCGTCGGCCACGCCGCGATGGCGGTCGCCACGGGACAGTGCAACGTCGCCGTGGCGTGGCGCGCCCGCAAGCGCGCCGCCAAGGGCAGCCGGCCGTGGGCGCAGGTGAACCGCCGCATCACGGGCCATTGGCAGTGGAGCCGCCCATTCGGGGTGCTGCGCCCCGTCGACGAGATCGCCGTCCTCACGCGCCGGTACATGCACGAGTTCGGCGCGACCCGTGAGCACCTGGCCAACGTCGCGGTGGCGTTCCGCAAGCACGCCAATCGCAACCCCAACGCGACGATGCACGACAAGCCGCTCACGCGCGACCAGTACATGGATGCCCGCTGGATCTCGGAGCCGCTGTGCCTCTTCGACAACTGCCTGGAGACGGACGGCGCGCTGGCGGCTGTGGTCGTCTCCGCCGAGCGGGCGAAGGACCTCCCTCACCGGCCCGCATACGTGCACGCGTTCGCGCAGAGCATCCCGCGGCAGCACCAAGTGATGACGAACTACTTCACCGACGACCCGCTGCTCGGCCCGTCGTACGCGTGTGCGGCACGGTTGTGGGCCCAGGCCGACGTGACGCCGGCCGACGTGCCCGTCGCTCAGATCTACGACGCGTTCAGCCCGTTGATCCCGCTATCACTCGAGGGCTACGGCTTCTGCGAACGGGGCGAGGGCGCGGCCTTCACCGACGACGGCGCGCTCGAGTGGCCCGACGGCCGACTGCCGACGAACACGTCGGGCGGGGGAATGTCGGAGGCGTACGTGCACGGCTTCAACCTCGTGCTCGAGGGGGTGCGCCAGATGCGGGGCACGTCGACGAGCCAGGTTGACGGGGCGGAGACGTGCCTGGTCACGAGCGGTGAGGGCGTGCCCACGAGCGCCCTCCTGCTGCGGAGGTAGCGCCGTGGAGGCCCAGTTCCTGCTGCCCGACGTCGACGACCCGGACGCGGCCGAGTTCTGGGCGGGCTGCGCACGCGGGGAGCTGCTCGTCGAGACGTGCAAGAGCTGCGGGCTGCGCCGGATGCCGCCCCGGCCGATGTGCCCCCGGTGCCGCTCGCTCGAGTTCCACTGGGAGCCGACGTCCGGGCGCGGGGCGATCTGGTCTTTCATCGTCCCCCACCCGCCACTGCTGCCCGCGTATCAGGAGCTCGCCCCCTACAACGTGATCGTGGTCGCGCTGGAGGAGGACCCGACGATCCGGTTCGTCGGAAACCTCGTCACCGGCCCCGATGGGCAGATCAACGAGGTCGACCCGGCGGCGATCTGCATCGGCGATCCGGTGCGCGTCGTGTTCCATCAGGTGGAGGACGTCACCCTCCCCCGCTGGATACGCGCCGAGTAACGCGCGTTCCCGGCAAACGCCGCGTACACCACCTTCCTGGGCAAATGCCCACGTGCACCGACGACACGTCGTGGCTAACGTCCGCCCCGAAGCGGCGGTGTAGCCGACCGGTTCGAGCGCGAACACAACGACATGAACGCACTCACCAGCGACCACTCCGCATCACCCCCCGGCTGACGTGGCGACGACCGAGTTCGGCAGGGTGCTCGCCGCCGCGCAAGACGGTGCGCACTGGGCGATCGCCGTCTTGTGGCGGGAGCTCCATCCGAGCCTGCTGCGCTTTCTGCGCGGGCTCGACCACGCGGTCGCCGAGGACGTCGAAGCCGACACATGGCTGGTCGCCGCGCGCGACCTCGGGTCGTTTCGCGGCGACGAACACCAGTTCCGCGCGTGGATGTTCACGATCGCGAGAAATCGTCTGATCGACACGCGGCGCCGCGAAGCGCGTCGACCGAGTGTCGCGATGCCGACCGACGCCCTCGGCGAACATGCCGCGGACGACGATCCCGCGGTGACGGTGATCGACGTTCTCAACGCAAACGCCGCGATCGCGCTGGTGCGCGAATACCTGCCCCCGGACCAGGCCGAGGTGATCCTGCTCCGCGTCCTCGGCGGTCTCGACGTGGACGAGGTGTCGGCGATCGTCGGCAAGCGCCCGGGGAACGTACGGGTACTCCAGCACCGAGGCCTCCGGCGAATGGCCGAGCGGCTCTCCCTCGGCTCGTCCGAGCGTCGGGCTGTAACGCCATGACCCCCCGCGTCGGTAACCCGTCCGGGATGGATCCTTTCGCGTTGGACGCCGGCACGGCCGAGCGCCTCGTGACGGGCGCGGCAGACGTTGGCGATGCGCCTCCGGGCTACCAAGACGTCGCGCGCACGCTGGAGGCGCTTCGGACCGTCCCCGAGAGCTGGGAGCTCGCCGATGAGCCGGCAGCGGTTGCTCGTATCGGAGCCGCGGTCGTGGTTCGGCAACGCCCGCGCCCCATGCGGCGCGTCCGGCGCGCGCGGCGATCCGCGCGGCGGGCGCCACGCGCAGCCGTGGCCGCGGCCGTCGTCGTCGCGAGTGCCGTGTTCGTGACCGGAGGGTTCGCGTCGGCGGGATCGCTCCCCGCGCCTGCGCAGGACGCGGCCTCAGCGGTGCTCGGCAAGGTTGGGATCTCGGTGCCGACGGGCAATGACGGGCCGGCGAACGTCGAGAATCCTCCCGCTGCGACTGACAACGCACCGGCACCCTCGGGCGCGTCGGACCCCGCGGGGCCGGCCTCTGTCAGCCCTGCCCCGCCGGGCGCCGCATCCCCCACGCCGGGTGTGGACGCTGCTCCGGGCGAGGGCGGGAAGACCGACACACGTGGAAACGGTCAAGGCGAGCTGCACGGGAAGCAGCACCGGGGTACCTCCGGCGCCAACGCGAACGGCCAGGACAACGGCAACCCGTCTACGGGTTCGCCGTCCCAAGGCCAGGGGAACGGCAACAACGATCGCTAACGCGGTGTAACGGAAGCGGCACCGAGAGCGTTCTGTTCGGTCGACACCCTGGCGAGGGTTCCAGACTCTTGGGTCCTCTCGGCCGACGTCCGGTCGCCGGCCGAGAGGCTCAGGGGGTTCCCACCACCCGGGACCCATTTACACGAACTGCGAGGGAATGTCCGATGGCGGCGGGCCCGGCTGCCGCCACAGGCTCAGTCGTCCAGGCCGAAGATGCGGACCGCGTTCCCGCCGATCATCCGGTCTCGCTCATCGGCGGAGATGTTGCCCATCGTCTCCTCGATGACCTTGCGCGAGTACGGCCAGTCGTTCCCGTGGTGCGGGTAGTCGCTCGACCACATGATCGTGTCGACCCCGACGCGCTCGCGCAGCTCGATCCCGGACCGGTCGGTGATGAAGGTCGCGCTGTTGTTGCGCCGCCAGTAGAACGACGGCGGCTCGCTGATGGGCAACTCCCCCCATGAACGGTTGCGCCAGAACTTGTCGTCGAGCATCTCGATGAAATGCGGCAGCCACCCGACGCCGATCTCGATCCACGGCAGCTGCAGCGTGGGGAACCTGTCGAACACGCCGGTGAAGATCATCTGGGAGATGTTGCCGGCCGACATCGAGAACACGTGGCTGAGGCTGCCGACGGCCTTCGCTTTCACCGCCTCGCCCTTGCCACCGCCGTACATCTTGTTGCCGGACTTGGCGGCCGCCTGACGCTGCCGCCTGCGCTGGTCGCGACTGACGATGTTGATGTGCACGGTGACGGGCATGCCCTCGTCGACGGCAGCGGCCCAGAACGGGTCGTCGGCGGAGGACACGCTCTCGCCACCCGACGGCCAGTTCGAGATGACGACGCCTTTGGCGCCGCGTGCCTTCGCCTTGCGCAGCCCGTCCACGGCGGAGTCGATGCCCAGCGACGGGATCTGCGCCATGCCGATCAGCCGGGTCGGATCCGGCGCACAGAACTCCTCGAAGAGGAAGTTGTTGTACGCCTCGACGCCGGCGAGCACGAAGTCCGGGTCGTCGTCGCCGAGGAAGTGGCTCATCGTGCGCTGGGGCGGGAACAGCACCTCGGCGTCGACGCCGTCGATGTCCATGTCCTCGAGCCGGGCGGCGCCGTTGTAGCAACCACGCCGAGCCTCGTCGTAGGTGACGCCCAGCCACCGGAACTTGTCGAACGGCATCCCCGGTGTGGCGGTCAACCCGATGGGGTCCGGGTCCCCGCCCACGGCCGTCAGCCAGGCGTCGCCGCCCTCGGCGTCCTTGACGAGCTTGGGCGCATTCTCCTGGTATTTCTCCGGGAGCCAGTTCTGCCAGATGTCGGCCGGCTCCAGGATGTGACAGTCGGCGTCGACGATGCGGTACTCGGTCATTCGGGGGGCCTCCCGTGCGGGGCTCGGCTCGGGACGATGCCGCCTCAGGCTAGCCTGACACGAGCGTCAGGTCGACGGGAGGGTCGATGAGCGAAGCACTTCTCGCCGGCACGCGTGTCGTCGACCTCGCCGGCGAGCCGGCGGCGATGGCGGGCCGGATCCTGGCCGACCTCGGTGCCGATGTGATCCTCGTCGAGCCGCCCGGCGGGCATCCGCTGCGGGCGCTCCCCCACCGGTTCCTCGCGTGGGGCGCGGGCAAGGGGAGCGTCGTCGTCGACGGGCCCGACGATCCGAAGCTCGACGACGTGCTCGCGACCGCCGACGCCGTCGTCGACACACCCGGGTTTCCGGGCGCGTTCGCCCTCGACCCGGCGCGGGCGCCGCGCGCGGTGTGGGCCCGCGTCACGCCCTTCGGCCTCGACGGCCCGCGCTCGAGCTGGCGGGCGTCGGACCTCGGCGTGATGGCGGCGAGCGGGAACATGTACGCCACCGGCGATCCCGGTCGGCCCCCGGTGCGGTGCACCGAGCCGTCCGGGTACGCGCACGTCGGCGCCGAGACCGCCTTCGCCGTGCTCACCGGGCTGGCGTCGGGCTCGCCCGAACGCGTCGACATCTCGATGCAGGAAGTCGTCTTCGTCGCGAACATGGTGGGGCTGGCGTCGTTCCCGAAGACGGGCCATCGGGGTGCGCGGCGCGGCGCCAACATCGGCCGCACGCGCGAAATCTGGCCGTGCAAGGACGGCTGGGTCTCGTTCGGGCTACGCGGCGGCAAGGCTCGCGTCCCGAGCCTGACCACCCTCACCCGCCTCGTCACCGCAGAAGGTGACATCGACGCGCACGCGCTCATCGGCCGCGATTGGGCGGAGTTCTCGCAGAACACCGCTACCGACGACGACCTCAAGGCGATCGAGCAGCCCGTGGCCGAGTACTTCGCCCGGCACACGATGCGGGAGCTGTACGAGATCGCGTGCGAGACAAACCTCATGCTCGCGCCGTGCAACTCGCCGCGCGAGATCTACGCCAGCACCCAGCTCGCGGCTCGCAACTTCTTCGGACCAATCGGAGACGTCGCCCGGTTCCCACGCTCGTTCGTCATCCTTTCCAGCCGGGACGGCGAGGCCGCTCCGGCCGGAGCCCGCGCCCCCGCGCCCGACCTGGGCACCACTTCTGTTGCCCCGCAGGCTCGGAAACGGGCGCCGGACGCCGGCCTTGCGACCCGACGCGGCGGGGAGGCGGCGTGGGAAGGCACGAACATCGTGGAGTTCGGGTCGGGCGCTGCCGGTCCGATCGCCACGCGGTACTTCGTCGAGCACGGCGCGACCGTCCTGCGCGTCGAGTCGAGGAGCCGTCCCGACTTTCTGCGCGTATACGCGCTCGCGCCCGACAATCCGCACGGTCTCGAAGGCGCGCCGATGTTCGACGGCCTCAACGTCGCGAAGCGGAGCGTGACTCTCAACCTCAAGCACCCCGAAGGCGTCGACATCGCGAAGCGGATCGTGGGCGACTGGGCCGACGCGGTCGTGGAGAACTTCGCGCCGCGCGCGATGCGGAGCTTCGGCCTCGACTACGCGACGCTCGCCGCGATCAAGCCTGAGCTCGTGATGGTGAGCTCCTGCCTGCAGGGCCAGACCGGGCCGCATCGCGACTACCCCGGCTTCGGCGGCCAGGGCGCGGCGCTGTCGGGTTTCAACTGGCTGACAGGGTGGCCGGATCGCGAGCCGGTCGGGCCGTACGGCACGATCACCGACTCGCTCGCGCCCAGGTTCGTGGCGTCCGCGCTCGCTTCCGGCCTGCTCTATCGACGGCGCACGGGAAGGGGCGTGTACTTCGATCTCGCGCAGGTCGAGGCAGGCAGCTACTCCCTGAGCCCATGGCTGCTCGACTACGAGCTCGACGGCATCATCGGCAGTCGCATGGGAAACCGCTCCACGCGTGCGGTGCCGCACGGTGCGTTCGCGTGCGAGGGTGAGGATCGGTGGGTCGCCATCGCGTGCTGGACCGACGACGAATGGGCGCGCCTGAGCGGCATCCTCGGCTTCGACGATCTGTCACTGGCGACGCTCGACGCGCGCCTCGACCGGATCGACGAGGTCGAGGCCGCGGTCGAGGCCTGGACCTCGACCCGGCCCCGCGAGGAGGTCGCCGACCTTCTGCAGGCCGCCCACATCGAGGCGGTGCCGGTGCAGGACTTCGCTGATGTTCACGACGACCCCCAGGTCCGTCACCGCGAGCACTTCGTCCCCCTCACGCACCCGTACATGGGCGATGGGCTGTACGAGCGCACCGGCTCGCGCCTCGGGAACCTGCCCCACGGATACGACCGGTCGGGACCGACGCTCGGCCAGGACAACGACTGGGTGCTCGGCGACCTGCTCGGGCTCTCGCCGGAGGAGTGCAAGCGTCTCGAGGCGGACGGCGCGCTCGACTGACTCGTTCCTCGGCGGGACGCGGCGCGAGGGCGGGGCGTCTTCGACGTTCCGGACGGTAGGTTCTCCGCGTGGACCTGCGTTCTTCGCGCGAGGACGACGCGTTTCGGGCCGAGGCGAGGGAATGGCTCACGGATCGCCTCACGGGCGAGTTCGCGATGGTGCGGGGTCGGGGCGGCCCGGGCGACGAGCACGCATTGTTCGACGAGCGGCTCGCCTGGGAGCGCGCGCTCGGGGCCGACCGCTGGACGTGCCTGTCGTTCCCACACGAGTACGGCGGCCGCGACGCCTCGCTACTCCAGCAGGTGATCTTCTACGAGGAATACGCGCGAGCGGGCGGGCCGGGACGAGTGGGCATCGTCGGCGAGGGCTTGATCGGCCCGACGATCCTGCACTTCGGGACCGACGAGCAGAAGCGCCGGTTCCTGCCCCGCATCGCCACGGGTGAGGACATCTGGTGTCAGGGGTACTCGGAGCCCGACGCCGGCTCCGACCTCGCCAACGTCCAGACGCGCGCCGAGCGTGACGGCGACGAATGGGTGATCACGGGGCAGAAGATCTGGACGTCGCTGGCGCACTGGGCGAATTGGTGCTTCGTGCTGTGCCGCACCGACCGGGACGCAGCGCGCCATCGCGGCATCTCGTACCTGCTGGTCCCGATGCACCAGGCGGGCATCGAGATCCGGCCCATCGTCCAGCTGACCGGCACCTCGGAGTTCAACGAGGTCTTCTTCGACGGTGCCCGCACGGCGGTCGCCGACGTCGTCGGCGAGGTCAACGGCGGCTGGAAGGTGGCGATGGGCACGCTGGCGTTCGAGCGGGGCGCGTCGACGCTGGGTCAGCAGCTGGCGTTCGAGAACGAGCTCGTCGAGATCACCGAGACAGCCCGGAAGGGCGGACGCTCGACAGACCCGGTCCTGCGTCAGCGACTCGCCCGGGCGTGGATCGGACTGCGAATCATGCGGTACAACGCGTTGCGGAGCCTCACGTCGATGGCGAGCGGCGAGATCACACCGCAGACCGCCATCCACAAGCTGTACTGGGCGACGTTCCACCGTGAGCTGGGCGAGCTCGCCGTGGAGGTGCTCGGGCCGGACGCTGCGGTTGCGCCGTCGGCACCGTACGAGTTGAGCCCGGCGCAGCGGTTGTTCCTGTACACGCGCGCCGACACGATCTACGGCGGATCGAACCAGATCCAGCGCAACATCATCGGCGAACGCGCCCTCGGCCTCCCGGCCGAGCCGAAGGTGAGCGAGTGAGCGAGGCGGCGCCGCCGGCCCCGACCGGTCACGCGCTCCTCGCGGGCAAGTCGGTGCTCGTCACGGCGGCCGCGGGTACGGGCATCGGTTTCGCGACCGCCAAGCGCTGCGCAGAAGAGGGCGCGACGGTGGTGCTGAGCGATCGGCACGAGCGACGTCTCGGGGATGCCGCCGAGCAACTCGAGCACATCGCGGGCACGCGGCCGGCGACGGCGGTGTGCGACGTCACCGATCAACAGCAGGTCGACGCCATGTTCGCCGAGGCGATCGCGGCGACGGGCGGCCTCGACGTGGTCGTCAACAACGCCGGTCTCGGCGGAACCGCGCACCTCGTCGACATGACCGACGACGAGTGGTCACAGGTGCTGGATGTCACGCTGAACGGCACGTTCCGCTGCACGCGCGCCGCCTTGCAGCACATGCTGCCGCGTGGAGCGGGCGCCGTCGTGAACAACGCGTCGGTGCTCGGTTGGCGCGCTCAAGAAGGGCAGGCGCATTACGCGGCGGCCAAGGCCGGCGTGATGGCCCTCACCCGCTGCGCCGCGATCGAGGCCGGCCCTGCCAACGTGCGCGTGAACGCTGTGGCCCCAAGCCTCGCCGTGCACGAGCACCTCACCAAGGTGATGCCGCAGGAAACGATCGACGAGCTCGTCACCCGCGAGGCGTTCGGTCGCTCGGCACAGCCATGGGAGGTCGCCAACGTGATCGTCTTCCTCGCCAGCGACTACTCGGCGTACATGACCGGCGAGGTCGTTTCCGTCAGCAGCCAGCACCCTTGACCCGCTCGCCGCGTTGTCACGGAACACGCCACAAGCCGAGTCTTCGTGACAACGCGGCCTTACGGCGCCCTAGGAGCTCGTGTTCCTCGCTGCGTCCAGATAGGCGGGGCGCTCACCGCCGCCGTGGACGACGATGCTCTCGCCGCTGACGTAGCGGGCGAGCGGCGAGGCGAGGAACAGGCACACATCGCCGACGTCGGACGGCTCCGCCATCCGGCCGAGCGGGACGGTCGCCCCGACGGCAGCGATCCCCTCGTCGTCCCCATAGAAGAGGTGTGACTGCTCGGTCCTCACCAACCCCGCCGTCACCGCATTTACGCGAACCTTCGGGGCGTAATCCATCGCCAGGGTCTGAGTGAGGTTGAGGAGGCCCGCCTTGGCCGCGCCGTAGGCGGCGGTGCCGGGCGACGGCCGCAGCCCGCTCACACTCGCAATGTTGATGACGACGCCACCCTCGGGTTGCTGCTGCATCACCGCGTTCGCCTTCTGTGCGAACACGAGCGGAGCGAGGAGGTTCAGCGTGATGATCGCGGCCGAGAACTTCGGCGACGCGGTGGCGGAGTCCGCCGGCGGTGATCCACCGGCGTTGTTCACGAGCACGTCGATGCGCCCGAACTGGTTGGCCGTGAATCCGACGACCTTGTCGATCTCGTCGGGCTCGCGTATGTCGGCGGCGACGAACACCGCGTCGCGTCGACCGGAACTCGGGAGCGCCTCGGGCTCGTGACGGCAGCAGACGACGACGTCCGCGCCCGCGTCCAGGAAGCGGTGCGCGATCCCGCGCCCGACGCCGCGACATCCTCCGGTGACGATGACGACGCGGCCCGAAAGGTCGAGCGGATCCGCCATGCGGATAAGGTAGCCGTCGAATCTGACGCACCATCAGATCAGGCAGCACCGCCATCAGAGCAAGGACGCGATGGGCCTCACGCACGCGGTCGACGGCGACGGCATCGCCGAGGTCGTGATGGAAAACCCGCCGGTCAACGCGCTCACCGTCGCCGGATGGTTCGAACTCGCCGACGTCGTTCGGGGACTCGGTGAGGACCCGCGCGTGCGCGTGGTGATCCTCCGAGCCGAGGGGAAGGGCTTCAACGCCGGCGTCGACATCAAGGAGATGCAGCGCACCGAGGGGTTCCACGCCCTCGTCGGCGCCAACCGTGGCTGCTTCGCCGCGTTCGCCGCCGTCTACGAGTGCGCCGTCCCCGTCATCGCGGCAGTGCAGGGCTACTGCCTCGGGGGTGGCGTCGGCCTCGCCGGCAACGCCGACATGATCCTCGCGACGACGGACGCGACCTTCGGGCTTCCGGAGGTCGACCGGGGTGCGCTCGGCGCCGCCACCCAC
>DATFXL010000061.1:0-2112 GCA_035316025.1 Acidimicrobiia bacterium | reverse complement strand
GTCCGCCGACCCTGTGTCAACTGTCGGCGGCTCGGGCATCTTGCGGCCGCATTGGTCGCAGTAGTCGACCGACTCCGACGGGTGACCGGCCGGGCAAGGAGACGTCATGGTGCCGGCCTGCGCACCGGAGCCGACTTCGTCGATCGGGTGTCGAGGGCCATCTCGTCGACCTCCTCGATGTGAGGCTTGAGCCGCACCGTCCCCGTGTCGTGGTCCTCGATATCGACGACCTGTTCGAGCAGCTGCAAGGTCGCGTCGTTGCCGCTCTCGGCGGCGAGCTGAACCGCGCGACCGAGCCGCTGCGTCGCAGTCGCGTCGTCGCCGGCTTGTCGAGCATCGATGCCCTCCCGAACAGCGTCGGCGAGCTCCTCCTGACCGGTGTAGTGCGCGACCTCGGGACTAATGCGCGTCGAGAGCTCGACGTCGTCGGTCCAGATCGCCCGGATCAGGCCCTGGTGTTCCTCGGCAACGACCCCACCGACGACCAACCCGACCCGCCCGGCGAGCATCTCTTCGCCGACGTTTCCCGGTGAGACCCTGATGCAGAGGTGATAGTCACGAGCCTCGTTCCCCCACGCGCCGGTCGGATAGTCCACGGTGAGCTCATCGAGAGTCATTCGCTTGGCGGACAGGTCCTCGATGACGGGCGCCACTTGTTTGACGAGCTCGATCTCCGCGCCGCGTGGCGTCCACAGCCTCAGTGCGACGTCGGCCGTCGCCTTCGACATCGCATGTTGCATCAGCGCCTGGAAGTCGCGGGGGATGTCCGCCGGCGTCGGCAGGATGTCGACGGTGCCGAGCAATGCGGACGAGATCCTGCGGAGCTCGCTGACCTCCCAGTCGGTCCCGACGCCACGACAGTCGCACTGGAAGTTGCCCTCGCAAATCTCCACGATCGCGTCGAGTTGCGCCGGCGTCTCGTCCTCGTCTTGTCCGTCGGTGAGCAGGATCGCGTGGGAGATCGGAGCCTTGTGCGTGGCGAAGATCTGGTTCGCGAGGCGGAGCCAGGCTCCAATCGCGGTGCCGCCCTCTGCGTCCAGCGTCGTGACGGCACGCGCCGCCTTTGCGCGCGACTCGGTCGCCGCCTTGACCATCTGACCGCCACCCGGATACACCTCGCGGGCCTGGTCGGTGCCTGCGATGACCGCGAACCAAACGCCGTCTCGAATGCACTCGATCGCCTTGACGGTGGCGTCGCGTGCGGCCTCGATCTTCGATCGTCTCGGGTACCCCATCGAGCCGGATACGTCGATGATCACGATCTCAGCTGCTTCCGGGGCGGCAGCCCCTGAACCGCCACTCGCCTCGACCGTGACGATCGCGTTCACGTCCGTTCCGCTCGCTGGCAGATACTCGTTCTGTGAAACCCCGAGGCTGAACGTGGTCATGGTCTTCTCCCTACCGATCTGGAACGACGTCGATGACCACGACGGTGATGTTGTCGTGACCGCCCGCTTCGAGCGCGTATTCCGTGAGCCGGCGTGCAAGGTGGAGCGGGGACCCGTCGTCGCTCCCTCGGGCCAGCGCGCCGAGCTCCTCGGGAGACGACGCGTAATTCCAAAGACCGTCTGAGCACAAGATCAAGCGGCCCCGTACTTCCGGCTTCCAGGACACGACCTCGGGCGGTCCCGGAGGGGCGTCGCGACCGATCCAACGCGTGATCGAGTGTGCACGCGGATCATGCAAAGCCTGCTCGGCGGTCATCGCGCCGGCCGCAATCTGTTCCTGGGCCCACGAATCGTCGACGGTCAGCATGTGCGCCGCCTGCTCGTCGAGCCAGTAAGCGCGACTGTCACCCACGGCGCCGATCGTGATCGTCTCGCCGGAGCAGATGGCCGAGATGAGCGTGCACGACGGTGGACCCATGCCGGTTGCGGGCGACCATGGGAGTGCGCGCACCGACTCGGTCGCGGCCCGGATTGCCCTCGTGGTGACCGCCGGCTCGCTCTCGTACTCGCCCTCGGTCTCGACGACGAGGACGCGGGCGGCGGCGTCGACCGCTCGCTGTGATGCCAGCTCGGGCGCGGTCGACGTCGATACCCCGTCACAGACGACTGCGACGATGGCGTCGGCCACGGACTCCAGTCGATACGCATCCTCGTTGCGGGGGTG
>DATFXL010000060.1:0-7113 GCA_035316025.1 Acidimicrobiia bacterium | reverse complement strand
CGATCTCGGCACGCGGCTTCGTCGGCTCGAGCGCCCGGATTCACCGTTCGCCGAGACGGCGCCGGCGCGCAAGGTGCACTGGGTGAAGCCACAGATCGTGTGCGAGGTGGGCTTCACGGAGTGGACGGGCGACGGGCGCCTGCGTCATCCCCGGTTCACGGGCTTACGACGGGACAAGCGTCCCCGGCAGGTCGTCCGCGAGCGTCCCAGGTAACGGCGCTGCGATCGGACGCCCACCGGACGATCGACGTCCTCCGGACCGATCACGATCGATCAGCCGGGTGGCGGAAGGGCATCCCGTGGGCGGAGGGTCACGATCGTGCTCGTGCCGTCCTGAGCCACGATGTCGAACGCACGGGCGGCCCCAGGCGCGGGCGAATCCGCCAGGATCGTCTGTGGAAGTTCGATGACGTGGCGGAGCACCACGGGGAAACGGCCGTCCTTGCCGCCGATGCCGACCGCGACGGCCTCGTCCTTGACGTCGTACTCGATGTAGGCGAACGGCAACGGCTCCGTCTCGAGCTGGTCTCCGTAGTCGACGCCGATGACCTCGACGGTCACGGCATCGCCCTCGTGATCCTGGGTGACCTGGTCGAAGAACTCGCGCCAATTCGCCCGCGGCGGTGCGTCCCGGTCAGTCATCCAGACCTCCCGTCTATCCGGGTCCGGGGGTCCCGACGCCCGCATCGGCGTCCCGGTTGCGGAGGCTCTGCTCGATCCAGGTGCGCAGCGCCGGTTCCGGCGCAGCGCCGGTCTGGCGCGCAACCACGCGCCCACGGTCGAGCAGCAACAGCGTCGGGATGCCCTGCACGGCGAACCGTTGACCGATGAGCGGCGCGGTATCGACGTTCACCTTCACGAGCTTGATGCGACCCGCCATCCCGCGCGCGAGCCGTTCGAGGGCAGGGCTGACCATCCGGCAAGGTCCGCACCACGGCGCCCAGAGGTCGACCAGCACGGGGATCGTGGGCTGCTCTGCGATCTCGGCGAAGTCGTCGTCACCGGCGTCGGTCATCCAGGGGAGCGGCCGATGGCAGTGCGCGCAGCGGGGGGTACCACGGACGGCGGCGGGGACCCGGTTCTTCTTCCCGCAATTCTCGCATTGGACGATGCCCATCGACATCCACGGTACCCACGTCAACGCCGAGGACCGACCGCGTCAGGCTGCTAGTGCAGGTACACCTGCCAGTCGCCCGGCACGCGGCCCCGTGGACCGGGAACCGGCTGGTCGAGCGGATGGTGCTCGGGGGCTTGGAGCGGCGGTCCCATTACGAACTCGGACGTGGCGTAGTTCCAGAACCAGTCCTCGCCGGGCTCGAAGCTGCGGACGACGGGGTGGCCCGAGCTCGCGGCGTGCGCTTGAGCGTGCTGTGAGGGTGACGAATCACAGCAACCGACATGACCGCATCGGGCACAGCGACGGAGATGGAGCCACCACCCGTCGGTCGCCAGGCACTCCACGCATCCCGAACCGCTGGGCGGGACGGTCGGATCGATCACGTCACCGTTCGTCACGTGCGCTCCTCCCCGCGGTCGTGCCGCCAGTATCGTCCACATCACGACCCTCGCCGACCACGAAGCGTGAGACGCCGATGAGCGCCGGCCCCGGGAGTGCGCTGAGCGCACCTGAGACCGATTCGCTGCGGATCGCCGACTCCGCAGTAGTGCTCGGCTCAGCACGGCTCGGTGAGGGTGCGCTCCTCGCCCAAGGCGGCGTCATCCGCGCTTACGGATCGGGCGTCGAGATCGGGACCGGCTCGGCCGTGCTGGAGAACTCGGTCGTGGCCGGCACTCCGGCCATGCCGACGACGATCGGGCGTCGAACGACGTTCGGCCATCGCTGCAAGGTGATCGGCGCCCACGTCGGCGACCTCTGCGAGATCGGGAACGCCTCGATTCTCATGCCGGGAGCCCGCGTCGGTGACCGCGTGTTCCTCGGTGAAGGCACGCTGGTGACGCCCGAGATGGACCTGCCGAACAGTGTGGTCGCCGTCGGACGGCCGGCGCGCATCGTCCGAGCGGCCTCCGACGACGACCTTCGTCGTCTCTCTGTGCTGCGCGACGGCGACCTGTCACTCCCCCCGCCGACCGCGATCACCGTCGAAGAACTCCAGGAGCGAAGGGCCATGGAGCAGCTGTACGCGTACCGGGGCATCCTGCCGACCATCGCACCCTCGGCGGTCCTGTTCCCCACCGCCGAGATCACCGGCGACGTCGTCGTCGGCGAGCGCACCATCATCGGGGCGGGCGTCAAGATCATCGGCGACTCCCACGGACCCGTCCGGATCGGCCGCGACGTTCAGATCCTCGAGAACACCGTCCTGCACCTGCTCCCCGACAACGAGCTCGTCATCGAGGACGGTGCGATCGTCGGTCCCGGCGCCATGATCCACGGATGTCAGATCGGTGCCGGCTCAGTCGTCGAACCGGGCGCCATCGTGTGCGACGGGAGTGTCGTCGGTGCCGGATGCCTGGTTCATGCGGGTGCGGTCGTGAAGCAGCGGTCCGTCTTCGGTGCAGCCGTCGAGATCGACGGATTCCCTGCTGTCGACGTCGGTCACCTCTCGGCGCCCCTGCCCATCCCGGCATGGGCGTTGCAACCCGACGACCTCCCGGTCCCGGCGCCTGAACCGCGAGATCACTGACAGAACGTCATCTGCGCACGAGCGTGTTGCGGTCGCGATGGCAGTACAGATCGTCCCGGTGGGGCTGATACATGAACGTCTGCTGGTCGTAAGAGAACTCGTCCGGCTTGGAGAGGTCGACCGTCATTTCGAATCGGGTCGTGCGGGCGGTGGTGGCCAGATGCGGGTTCGACAGGATTCCGAAAGCATCGTCCGCCGCATCGGCGGAGACCGTCAGTTCCGTGTCATCGGGGCGGGCCGAGCCGCCGGCGAGCACGACGATGCCTCGGGGTGTTACGAGACCGCGCATCACGAGTTCGTGCTCGGCGTCCCAGAACCAGTAGCCGATCTCGGTATGGAAGGGCACCTCCTCTCTGATGCGCCACGCGGTGGTGGTGTAGTCGAGGCGGTACATCGACTGCGCGCCATTGTGCGCCGGCCCCGCCGGCCTGAACGTGCTGAGCTCACGGAACCGAGCAGATTCATCCCGACCCCTGGCGTAGACATAGGAGTCGTCCGAGCCTTGATCGCCCTGCCAGTCGCCGATCAGAGGCGCCAAGGGACCCAACGCGGCCGGGTCGGGCGCAAGATCGCTCATCGCAGACGACGGTACTCAACATCTTCAGCGCATCGCTCGAAGAGGTCGTCCGCGTCATGGACGACACCCCGGTGTTCGAGCCGGCATTTTCGAGTGCGAGACGCACTCGGTGCGTGGGTTCCCCGGACGCGCGTTGTCCTCCTGATCGCACGGCGGGCGGCCGCATCCGTGCCACAGTGTCGGCCGTGAGGGCTTGGCGCGTCCACGAGTACGGAGAACCGGAGCAGGCACTGCAGCTCGATGACGTGCCCGAACCGGTCGCCGGACCCGACGAGCTCCTGGTCCGGGTAGCCGCCGCGACGCTCAACTTCAACGACGTCGACGGTGTGCGCGGCCGCTACCGCACAGTCCGTCCGCCCCTTCCCTTCACACCGGGGATGGAGGTACTCGGCCGCGTCGAAGCCGCCGGCCGGGGCGCCGACAGCTGGGTCGGCAGACGAGTCGTCGCGATCCCGTCGGGCGCGTTCGGCGGCTACGCAGAGATGATCACCGGGCCGGCGGCGATGGCTTTCGAGATGCCGCCGGAGTCCGAGCTTCCGAACACACCGGCGGCCGCGCTCTATTTCCCGTTCCACTTGTCGTGGCTGGCGCTGCACGAACGGGCACGCATCCAGAACGGAGAGACCGTGCTCGTCCACGCCGCGGCCGGGGGCGTGGGATCGGCGGCGGTACAGCTGGCGCGCGTCGCTGGCGCGCGGGTCATCGCGACTGCGGGGGCGCCCGAGAAGGTCGAGCTGTGCCGATCGCTGGGCGCCGACGTGGCGATCGACTACCGCCGCGTCGACTTTGTCGATTCCGTGCTTCAGGCCACGGACGGCAGCGGGGTCGACGTCGCGTTCGACACCATCGGCGGCGAGATCACGACTCGAACCTTCCGGTGCATGGCGTTCAACGGCCGGCACCTGCTCGTCGGGTTCGCGTCCGGCATCGAGGCCGAGGACGCTGGCATCGTCCCGCGGCCGGTGCTGTTCGGCAACTTCTCGCTGTGCGGGGTGTGCCACGCGTACGTCGACGATCCCCGCGCGCTCAAACAGGCGGCGGGATACAACTTCCCGTCCCACGCCGATGGCGAACGCGTCCACGCCCGCATCCTCGACCTGGTCCGAGACGGGCGGGTCCGCCCGATCGTCGGCACACACGCCCCGTTCGGCGAGCTCCCCGGCGCCCTGCAGGCGCTGGCCGACCGGAAGACCGTGGGCCGGGTCGTCGTGCAAGTGGCGTCGTAACGCAGGCGCGAAACGAGAACCTGTTCTACTGTCGCGCCGCGGCCGCGATCGGGGCCGCAAGGGGTGTTGCGATGGCCGAGACGATCCACCTCCGGACGTGCCCATTGTGTGAGGCCATGTGCGGCCTGCAGATCAAGGTGACGGACGGCCGGGTGGGCGTGATCCGCGCCGACAAGGAAGACGTGTGGTCGAAGGGATACCTGTGCCCGAAGGGCACGACCCTCGGTCACGTCCACGAGGACCCCGATCGTCTCCGCCGACCCATGATCCGCGACGGCGAGACGTGGCGGGAAGTGAGCTGGGACGACGCGTTCGCCCGCTGCGAGGAGCTGATCGTCGGCGTCCTGGAACGGCACGGCACAGAGGCCATGACCACCTACATCGGAAACCCCGTCGCCCACAATTTCGGCTTGGCACGTGGCGTCGGCGTGTTCATCGGGATGGCCGGCTTCCCCACGCTCTACTCCGCCGGCACCGTCGATCAGTGGCCGAAGAACGTGTCTTCCGCGTTGATGTACGGGAACATGTGGTCGATCCCGACGATCGACCTCCGGCGGGCGACGCACGTCGTGATCATGGGCGGGAACCCGCACGCGTCCCAGGGCAGTCTCCTCGGGTGCCCGGACGTGCTGGGCGAGCTCGACGCGATCCGGGCCCGAGGCGGCAAGGTCACGGTCATCGACCCCCGTCGGACGGGGACCGTGGATCACGCCGACGAATGGGTGCCGATCGTGCCCGGCACCGACGCGCTCCTCCTGCTGGCGATGGTCAACACGTTGTTCGCCGACGGGTCGGTCGACCTCGGCGCCGTCGACGGCGTGGTGAGCGGCGTCGACGACGTGCGGCGGCTCGCGGCGCCCTTCACGCCCGACGCCGTCGCGAGCACCTGCAAGATCGCGGCGAGCGACATCCGCCGCTTGGCTCGTGAGTTCGCCGCCGCCGACCCGGGCGCGCTGTACGGCCGCATTGGCTTGTGCAACCAGGAGTTCGGCACGCTCGCTTCGTGGCTGGTCGACGTCGTCAACATCCTCGCCGGCGGGTTCGACTCGCCCGGCGGGATGATGTGGTCGAAGCCAGTCGTTTGGACGATGTCGTCGCTCCCCGATCCCAGCTTCCCGAACGGCTACGAGTTCGGACGCTGGCGGAGCCGAGTGCGCGGCTCGCCCGAGGTGCTCGGCCAGTACCCCGTCTCGTGCCTGGCCGAGGAGATCGATACCCCGGGCGATGGGCAGATCAAGTTGCTCGTCACGGTGGCCGGCAACCCCGTCATCTCCGCTCCCGACTCGGCCCGCCTCGATGCTGCGCTCCCTCAGCTCGACGGGATGATCAGCATCGACAACTGGCTCAACGAGACCACGCGCCACGCCGACGTGATCCTCCCGGGCCTGTCACCGCTCGAGCAGCCGCACTTCGACGACCTCATCTGGGGCTTTGCCGTCGGCTCCGCCGGGAACTGGTCCGACGCGATCTTCCCGCCCGAAGACGGCCGCCCCGACGAGTTCGACATTCTCGTGCGCGTGGGCGCGATGTGCATGGGAATGCCCGACGCCGATATCGATGTGCGCGCGCTCGACGACGCCTTTCTCTCCGCGCTGTGCGAGATGAAGGGCGTCGATCCCGACCGGGTCCTCTCGCACGATGACCACGGCGGGCCCGAGCGGGTGCTCGACCTCACCATTCGGACCGGTCCGTGGGGCGATCGCTACGGCGAAGTCGAGGGTGGCCTCACGCTGGAATCCTTCAAGAACGCGCCGCACGGCATCGATCTCGGGCCGATGGTGCCGCGGACCCGGGAGGTCGTCACAACCGCGTCCGGGAGCATCGAGCTCGCGCCCGGGTATATCACCGCCGATCTCGACCGGCTTTGGCAGCGGCTCGACCGTGAAGACGGCGGGCTCGTGCTCGTCTCGCGACGCCATCTCCGGTCCAACAACTCGTGGATGCACAATGTGCCGGTGCTCGTGAAAGGCAAGGATCGCTGCACGCTGCTGATCCATCCGTCCGACGCGGCGCGTTCGGGTATCGAGGACGGCAAGCTGGCTCGGGTGTCGTCCGAGGCCGGCGAGGTCGAAGTGCTCGCCGAGGTGAGCGACGAGATGATGCCCGGCGTCGTCTCCCTGCCCCACGGATGGGGTCACTCGCGTCCCGGCACGCGTCTGTCGGTCGCGCAGGAGCACGCCGGGGTGAACAACAACGTGCTTGCGCCGGGCACGCTGGTCGACGTCGTGTCCGGCAACGCTGTCGTCAACGGCATCCCCGTCGAGGTCGCTCCCGCCTGATCGAGAGAGGGGAACCGATGGGCAAGCGCGTGGTGGTCTGGGGCACCGGCTTCGTCGGCAGGATGGTGATCCCGGAGATCCTTCCCCACCCGGAGTTCGAGCTCGTGGGCGTCGGCGTCAGCAATCCCGCGAAAGTCGGACGCGACGTCGGCGAGATCTGCGACATCGGCCCCATCGGCCTCGCAGCCAGCGACGACCTCGACGCCCTCGTCGCCCTCGCCCCCGACGCGCTGGTCCACTACGGACCCACGGCAGCGCATCCCGTCGACAACATCCGCGATATCACTGCGTTCCTGCGTGCCGGGATCGACGTGTGCTCGACGGCCATGACCCCCTGGGTGTGGCCGGCGATGACGCTCAACCCGCCCGAGTGGATCGGGCCGATC
>DATFXL010000059.1:0-6202 GCA_035316025.1 Acidimicrobiia bacterium | reverse complement strand
GGCCGGGGTCGCTGGTGGTGAAGTTGAGCGCGAAGGGCGCGGCGATCAACAGGGCGGCGGCGAGGTAGTCGCCGGCGGAGTGCACGGGGAAGGGCAGCACCTTCAAGACGCCGAGGGGGTAGCGGGTCAGCATGCTGACGGCCAGGACGACGGCGCCGACGGCGACGCCGGTGGCGACGGCGCCGGCGCTTCCCCCGACGGCGAGGGCGACGATGATGAGCAGTGCTCCGACGCCGTAGTCGGCGGCGGCGTGGAACCAGGCGGGCAACAGCTTGACGATCGACATCACGAGCTCCTTTGGGAACGACGAAACGAGTACGCGCTTGTTGCCGGGAGTTCGCAGCCGATGCACTTCGTGGATGGGCGTCGAGACGAAGAAACCTGTCACGGCACCTTGTACGCCGCGAGTCCGCGCATGAGCAGATCGAGCCCGAACTCGAAGAGGTCGTCGGCGTCGACGTCGAAGGTCGTGTCTGCGAGCGCGGTGAGGTTCGGAAAGCGATCGCCGGGGAGGCTGGCCCAGTATTCGCGCATCATGTCCCCGCCGTCCTCGACTGACTCGGCGTCGTCCTCGGCGGGCGGCGCGGTTGATGCCTCGAGGACCGAGGCGTCGAGGAAGCGGCCGAGCGTGTTGCCGAAATAGGCGGCCGGCTGGTCGGGGATGCCGGCGCTGCGCATCAGGGTGAGCATCCATTCGACGATGCGCAGCGTGTTCGGCCCCGCGGGCGGCCGGCCGATGGAGAGCCGGACGGCGTCGTTGTGGGCGAGCATCGCTCGATACGAGCATCGGGCGAGTTCCTTGAGCTGGTCGTCCCAGCGTGCGGGGTCGGGCTCGGGAAGCTGGATCTCGCCCATGATCCGGTCGTAGACGAGCTCACCGAGTTCGTCCTTCCCGGCGATGTGCCAGTACAGGCTGGCGGCGCCGGTGCCGAGCTCCTGGCCGAGACGGCGGATCGTGAGGGCGTCGACCCCGTCGGCGTCGAGGATCCCCAGGGCGGCGTCGACGATGGCGTCACGCGAGAGCGGCGCCCGTCGCCGGGCCCGCTGCTTGGGTGGACGCCACCACGGCGGCTCGAGCTGGTCGGATGTGACGTCCGTCGCCATCGGCCCGTTCCCCCTTGACTCGATCACCGTACCAGCATAGAACAGTGTTCGGCTATCGAACAGTGATCGAGATTCGAGGAGGAGGAGCCATGACGCCGATCATCGAGGCGCACGGCCTGACCAAGCGCTTCGGTGACGTCCACGCCCTCGACGGCTTGGACGTCGTCGCCGAGGCAGGACACGTCACCGCGCTCCTCGGACCCAACGGAGCCGGCAAGACCACCTTCATCAACGCGGTGGCGACGTTGCTGAGGCCGGATGCGGGCGAGGTGCGCGTGGCGGGAGTCGATGCGGTTGCCGAGCCGCGGCGCGTCCGCCGGCTCATCGGGCTCGCGGGCCAGTTCGCATCGGTCGAGCCGGCGATGACCGGCACCGAGAACCTCGACATGATCGCCCGCCTGTTCGGTCTGGGACGGCGAGAGGCACGGACCGCAGCCGCCGCCGTGCTCGAGCGACTCGGGCTCGCCGACGCCGGCAAGCGGCTGGTTCGCACGTACTCGGGAGGAATGCGCCGCCGCCTGGACCTGGGCGCGAGCCTCGTCGGGCGGCCCCAGCTCCTCTTGCTCGACGAGCCGACCACCGGGCTCGACCCCCGGGGCCGGGTGGACCTGTGGGAGGCCATTCGCAACCTCGTCGCTGACGGCACCGACATCCTGTTGACGACCCAGTACCTCGAGGAGGCCGATCAGCTCGCCCGGGACGTCGTGATCGTCGATCGCGGCCATGTCATCGCGGCGGGGACCCCCGACGAGCTCAAGGAGCGTGCCGGGCGCGCCGTGATCGAAGTCCGCCCCCAGGCCGCCGGCGACCTCCCGGCCGTCGAAGAGACGCTGGCCACGGTGGGCGCCGAGACGCCCCGCTCCGATGTCGACACCCAACGCGTCTGGGCCGCGGTGGACGGCGGCGCCGACCACCTCACCGTCGTCGTGCGCAGGCTCGACGAGCAGCACATCGCCGTCGACGACGTCGGCCTCCGACGCCCGACCCTGGACGAGGTGTTCCTGACCCTTACGGGCCAGCCCCTCGAAGCCAGCGACACCGACCACCAGAACGAGACGGCCGACGCCGCCTGATTCCTTGGAGCCGAGATGACCACGATCACCGCACCCGCCCCCGACGTCGCGACCGCGCCGAGCGCCTCAGCTGGCTCGGGCACGGGGTTCGTGACGGCCACCGCCCAGAGCGCGCGCCGAACGATCCTCCAGTTCTTCCGCACTCCGCAGCTGCTCCTGTTGGGCACTGTCCAGGGCGCGCTGTTCTTGTTCATGTTCCGCTACATCTTCGGCGGCGCGATCAACCCCGGCGGCGGCGTCGACTATGTCGCCTTCCTCGTGCCGGGATTCCTCGTGACCATGATCCTGTGGATCGGGATGGCCTCACCAGCCGGAGTAGCCGAGGACGCCTCGTCCGGAGTTCACGACCGGCTCCGCTCGTTGCCCATCCCCCGCGCCGCCGTGGTGTTCGGGCGTTCCCTCGCCGACACCGCGCTTACCGGCTGGGGCATGATCGTCGCCATCGGCGTGGCCTTCGCGGTGGGATTCAGGTTCGACGCCGACCCTGGCGCCGTCCTGCTTGCGCTGGCTCTGACGCTGGTCGCGACCTATAGCTTCATGTGGGTCTTCATCAGCCTCGGCCTCTTCTCGGGCAGCGCCCAAGCCGCCCAGGGCACGGCCACGCTGCTCGTCATCCCACTCGCCTTCGTATCGAGCGCCTACGTGCCGGCTCACTCGCTGCCGGGCTGGATGCAGCCCTTCGCCGACAACCAGCCCTTCACCGTCATCAGCAACGCCGTCCGCAGCCTGACCCTCGGCGGCACCCACGCCGCCGGCGTCGGTCACACCACCGCCTACTGGATCATCCTCAGCCTCGTGTGGTGCGCGGGCATCTTCGTCGTGTTCGCGAGCCTCGCCGTCTACCGCTTCGCCCGTCGCCGGTGAACCACGCGCCACCAGCGTGTTTATTCTCGAAGAGTCTGGACGTGTGGAGGAGAACATGAAGAAGTCGAGTACGACCGAGGACCAGTCGGCATCTGAGCTGATCGACAAAGGAATCGCGGAGACCGGGGGCTGGCGCGGGGAGACCCTGAGCCGGATGCGCAAGCTCATCAAACAGGCAGACCCGGCCGTCGTGGAGGAGGTGAAGTGGGTCAAGGCGACGAGTCCGGGCACCCCGACATGGTCACACGACGGAATCATCTGCACCGGCGAGACGTACAAGTCGGTCGTGAAGCTGACCTTCGCCAAGGGCGCGTCGTTGAAGGATCCGGCCAAGCTCTTCAACTCGAGCCTCGGCGGGAACACAAGGCGCGCGATCGACATCCATGAGGGGGAGAAGGTCGACGCCGGCGCGTTCAAGGCGCTGGTCCGTGCCGCGGTCGCACTCAACACTTCCGGCAGCGAGGCAAGGACAAAGCGAGCGAAGTAGCCGCACATGGCGTGCGATCGCGCCGACCGAGCGGGCAGCCTGGTCGCATGCGCGAGGTTGCAATCCGGGAGTCGGCGCCTGCTGACGAGGTGACGCTGGAACGACTTCTCGACGCTGAACTCGGCGGTCGGGAGCAGGCGCGTCTTGGTGAGATGCACGATGTCCTGGCACGACCCGGCTTTTGCGCCTGGCTCGGGGATCGCATCCACGGCGTCGCCACCTACGCTCTTCGGGGGGATCGGGCCGAGCTGGCGGCAATCGCGGTATCCGTCGACCACCGCTTCGCCGGAATCGGGAGCGCATTGATCGAAGCGGTCGCCTCGACAGTCGCCGCGAAGGGTGGACGCGAGCTGTGGCTCGTTACGACCAACGACAATGTCGACGCTCTGCGCCTGTATCAGCGCCGCGGGTTCCATCTGTCCGATCTTCACGCTCGGGCGACTGACCGAGCGCGAGAGCTGAAACCCACGATCCCGCTCTTCGGCCGGTACGGGATTCCGATGCGCGACGAGCTGATCCTCGTCCGGCCGTTGCCGTAGGAGGGGCGCTTGTCGTCGGGTCTGATGATTCGGCGTTCTTGTTCAGGCGCGTTCGATGCGGACGAGGTGCGACGTCTCGTGGGCGCCCTTGACGACGTCCTCGGTGATCAGTCCGACGCCGGGGGCGTACTCCTTGTGCTCGAGGATCTTGGGCTCGAGCCTGGTGCGTTCGGCGACCACAACGACGTTGTCGTAGCCCCCCATGGGTGTTGTACGCGTCTCGCCCACCTGGATGATGCGGCCGCGGTCCTCGGCCACGCCTCTTCGGTACTCCTGGCGGTACGAGGCGCCGACCGCGGGGTGCGCCGGCATCACGATGCCGGGCGCCGCTCGGTGTTGGCCGGCCTCCCACGACCCCTCGGTGGTCTTTACCCGGCCCCGGGCGTCGAGCTCGCGGGTGTCTTCCCCGAAGTACCAGACGTTGCCGTCTCGGTCTTGGGCGTACCAGTCGAAGGTGTCCTCGACCACGACTCCCGTCTGCTCGACCACGTCGTGCACGATGAGGGAGTCCACGCCGAGGATGTGCCTCGTCTCGGAGGTGACCTTCACCGTGTTGAGTTCCGCCTTGCCTTCGGAGGTCCCCTCGTAGACGAAGGTCGTCCCCGGAGAAAGTGGGAAGTAGGGGTTCGTGATCTGGCTGGTGAAATCGCCCGGGTCGATCTTGGCGCTGTCGTCCGACTGCTTCAATGCGCCCGCGTTGGACACCCCGGCCGCCAACATCGCTGCGAGCACGACCCCGAGCGTCGAGACGAAACGACCGACGCGCATCGGCGCGCTCCTCACCGTCGAACCTGCGACACGGTAATGATCATGACTCAACTCGGCGGCGGGCAACGAGCGCCGAACTGTCGATCTGCGCTCGGCCTCCGCGCACCGAACCCACGCATGGAACGTGAGCGGCTCACCGCGCCCAATCACGACCTGACGCCGCGTATGCTCGCCGATGAGAGACGCTTGTGGCTGGGAGGGCGCGCGGGCAGGTTGTTGTTGGACAGATGCGGTCGGGTGGCGCCGCGTTCGTCGAGGCCGGCGAAACGTCAACTGGAGGATCCGGTGGTTGCGACGGTGCGGAGGCGGGTCGGCGCTGGCTTGGTTGGGCTCATGCTGGCGCTGGGAGTCTTGGGATGGACCGGTGCGCCCGCCGGCGCCAAGCGACCGCCACCGCCCTCGTCCGCGCCCGATATTGCGGTGTGTTGCGCCTGGGACACCAAGATCGCCGACGGCATTACGTACTCGATCGTGGGAACGACTGACACCAGCCTTTTGAACGCGATCGACCGTGGCGTGCAGGCGTGGGTGAGCGGTCAGGGTTCGGTCGTGGTGGGCGAGAGCCGCTCGCTTCAGCTCACCCGGGTCGATCCGAATCAAGGGGCGGAGGTGACGATCAGCTTCAAGCCCAGCGGCGGGAACGTGCAGGGTTCGACCCGGCGAAGCGCCGACGGCGCCGGCTTCATCGACTCGGTGAGCATTCGGATCTCTGCCAAGGCGTTCGGCGCCCCGAACACGCCGGCGGAGGTGCAGCAGATCACCACGCACGAGTTCGGTCACGCCCTGGGGGCCGACCATGCCAACGCCCCCGGGTTCATGATGTCGCCGACGCTCACCGGCGGTAGCACAACGATCACCGCGTGCGACGCCCGGGCGGTCGAGACGGCCGAGAACTGGTATCTGAACACCAGCTCGTCCACTCCCGCCGCCCCACTGGAGTCGAGCGTGGCCTGCTAGAGCCGAGGGGTCGCCGGACTTTCTGGACGATCCGCTCGTCACTTACCGCCAGGGCGTCCTCACCGGTGCCGTACCTGCCGGCGCGTGCGGTGTCTAAGGCCCGCCGCAGTCGCTGCAGTAGCCCTGGAAGAGCACTTCCCGGTTGACGATCCGGTAACCGAAGCGCTGCGATCGTGGCAACTCGAGCGCGTCTAGTCCCTGCGGATGCACATCGCGCAGGTCCCCGCATTTGAGGCACACGAGGTGGTGATGGCCGTCTTGTGTGTTGGGGTCGTACCGCGTCGGCCCGTCTCCCGCATCCACCTGCTGGACCTCGCCCATCGACACCAGCTCGTTGAGCGTGTTGTACACCGTCGCCAAGCTCACCTCGGGGAGACGCTCCCGGGCCCGCTCGAGCACTTCTTCCGCGG
>DATFXL010000058.1:0-19704 GCA_035316025.1 Acidimicrobiia bacterium | reverse complement strand
CAGATGCGGTTCCCGCCGCCACCGCCGCAGCGCCAGGACCAGCCCGCCGACGCCGAGCACGAGCGCGGCCGCCGGGAGCCCCCAGACGAGGATCCCGAGCCCGCCGCTCTCGGGCTTGAGCAGGATGGAGTCGCCGAACTTGTCGATGTACGCCTGGCGGATGTCGGCGTCGCTCTCGCCCGCCGCGATTCGCCGGCGGATGTCTGTCCGTGCGGCGCGCGCCGTTTCTGTCGAGCTCTGCGCGATCGACTGGCTCTCGCAGTCGGGGCAGCGCAGCTCGGACCCGATCGACCGGGCCCGCTCGGCCGCGGAAGGCTTGCCCCCGCTCGGCCACACGACGATCGCCAGCGTGACCACGACGACCGCCGCCAGCGCGATCCACGCGAGGGTGCTGCGGTTCACCGTTGACTCCGCGCCGCCGCGTACATCTGCTCGAGGTTCGTGACGGTCGACGGGCCGAACTGCGTGCCTGCGATCACGCCGTCGGGCGAGATCGCGTACGTCTCGGGCTGGCCACGCGTGCCGAAGTCGAGCGCCGCCTGCGCCCCCGGATCGAGCGCGACGGGGTACGGGACGCCTTCGTCGGCGACGTAACCGCGGACCGCGTCCTCGGTGTCGTCGCGCACGATGCCGACCATGGCGAAGCCGGGGTCGGCGGCATGGCGCCGGAAGAACTCGACCAGCGCTGGGTGCTCTTGCTGGCACGGGATGCACCACGAGTTCCAGAAGTTCACGATCACGACCTTGCCCGTGAGGTCACTCGATCGGACATGGGTGCCGTCGAGAGCGGGGAGGTCGTAGGCGGGCGCCTGCTGCCCGAGGAGATGGCTCTTGTTGGCGTCGGCGCGCGGGTCGGTTCCCACCTGGGTGGCGAGCACGATCGCGAGGACGACGACACCCGCGCCGGCCGCGAGCGCGATCCACCGGGCCCGATGCTTCACACCGGCACCCTCTCCGGCTCGGGCATCGGCGGCGCGACCGGTACCGGTTCCTCGACCCGCCGAGGGCGCCGCCGCAGCGACGGTGACAGGGCGAGGAGCGTGCCCGCCGCGATGACGCCGCCACCGACCCACAACCACAGCACCATCGGATTCACCGCCACGCCGATCGTGACGCGGCCCTGCTGGTTCGGCGACGACACCAACGTGAGGTACACGTCCTCGCGCAGGCCGGTGCGTACCGATGGAGTGCCGATCCCCTGAGAGGCATTGGGGAACGTCGAGATGGCGGGAGCGTAGGTTCCGAGGTCGTCGCCGCCGCGGCGGACGCGGACGTCGGCGGCCACGGTGTTCTTCTGCCCGCTGCGCTTCTCGTGCGAGCCGGTGTACGTGAGCGTGTACCCGCGGACGGTCGCCGACTGACCCTCGGCGAGCCGCACCTCGCGCTTCGTCGAGTACGCCGACGACGTGGCGATGGCGACGGCGGCGATCACCACGCCGACATGCACGATGAGGCCGCCGTACAGGCGCGGGTTGCCCCGCACCGCGCGCACCAGAGCGCGCGGCCACCCCTCCCCCGTCGATCGCCGCCGGCCACGGACGCCCACGACGTACTGACGCACGATCCCTGCGATGGCGAACGCGCCCAGCCCGAACGCGAGCACCTGCGCCAGCTCGCGGACGCCGAGCGCGACGGCGGCGACCATGGTGAGCGCCCCCGCCCACGCGGGTACGAGCAAGCGGTCGCGGAGCACCTCCTGACTGGTCCGGCGCCACGGCAGCGCCGGCGCCGCCGCCATCAGGAAGAGCAGCGCGAGGCCGAGCGGCGTCGTCATCCGGTCGAAGTACGGCTCGCCCACCGACAGCTGCTTGTCCTGCAGCGCCTCGGCGATGAGGGGATACACCGTGCCGAGCAGCACCACGAACGCGAGCGCGGCAAACAGAAGGTTGTTGGCGAGAAACGCCGACTCGCGCGACACCGGCGAGTCGATGCGCCCGGGGGCGCGGAGCTGGTCACCGCGCCACGCGATGAGCGCGATGCCGGTGGCGGCGACGATCCCCAAGAACACGAGCAGCGTCGGGCCGATGGCCGATTGCGTGAACGAGTGGACCGAATTGAGGATGCCGGACCGGGTCAGGAACGTGCCGAGGATCGTCAGACAGAACGTCGCGATGACCAGAGAAAGGTTCCAGACGCGCAGCATGCCGCGCCGTTCCTGAACCATCACGGAGTGGATGAACGCGGTCGCGGTGAGCCACGGCAGGAGCGAGGCGTTCTCGACCGGGTCCCACGCCCAGTATCCGCCCCACCCGAGCACCTCGTAGCTCCACCACGCGCCGAGCACGATGCCGACGGTGAGGAACCCCCAGGCCACGAGCGTCGCCCGGCGCGTCTCGGACAGCCATCCTTCGCCGAAGCGTCCGGTCACGAGGGAGGCGATCGCGAACGAGAACGGCACGGTGAACCCGACGTAGCCGAGATACAACATCGGCGGGTGGAACGCCATCAGCGGGTGGTTCTGGAGGATCGGGTTCGGGCCCTGCCCGTCGGCGGGCGCACTGCCGAAGGTCTTGAACGGGTTCGCCGGTCCGAGCATCAGCCCGAAGAAGAACAACGCGACGACGAGTCCGACCAGGAGCGCCCAGGCGACGAGCGGGTCGGTGGCGCGGTCCCGGAACTTGTGGGCGGTGAACGCGAGATAGCCGCCGAGCACCAGACCCCACAGCAGGATCGACCCCTCGAGCGCAGCCCACAGCCCGGTGATCGTGTACAAGAGCGGCGTCGCCCGGGCGTTGTTCTCAGCGACGTACTTCAGGGAGAAGTCGTGCGTGAGGAGCGCCCACTCCATGACGCCGGCCGCGAGCACCGCCGCCGCCAGCACGACGAACACATAGCGGCGCCCGGCCCGGAGAAGGCGGTCGTCCTGTCGGGCCAGGCCGACACCGATCGTGCCGATGCCCAAGAGCGCGCCGCTGGCGCCGAGCGCCAGCGCGAGCACCCCGAGCGTCGCCTTCACGATCTCGGCCCGGTGGTCTCGACCTTCGGTGGCTTGTACTCGTTGCCGTGCTTGATGAGGATCCGGTCCGAGTCGAACGCGGCGCCGCGGCTCCACCGCCCCTCGCAGACAACGGGCGCGCCCTCCTTGAACAAGCTGGGCGCGTCCCCGGTCTGGACGATCGGAATGGTCGCCTTGCCGTCGGTGATCTCGAACTGCACGCCCTTCGCGGTCTCGGCGATCGTGCCGGGGACCACGGCGCCGGCGACGCGCAGGCGATCGCCCTGCTCGCTCTTGCGGTGCTGCACCGCCTCCGAGACGGTGCGGAAGAACACGACGTTCTCGGAGAGCGCGACCGCGAGCACGACGATGGCCACGATCGCGGCGACGCACACGGCGCCGGCGATGATCGCCCGACGCTTGCGCCGGGAGCGGACTGGTGTCGCACGCGGCGACGGTGGCGTCGCCGTCTCGGTGACGGTCACGGGCGCGGGCTCTCCTCCGGCGGGAGGCTGCGCCGGGCCCGACGGGTCCGGCGTGCGATCGATGCCCAGTAGCCCGCCAGCACGACGGCAGTGAGCACCCAGCCGGTGACGACGTAACCGGCGTCGGTCATCGGGGCGCCCCGGATTCGACGAGCTCGCCGGCGGCGCCCGCATCGCCCGACGCGACGCGTTCGGCGATCGCCTGCTCGAGCTCCCGCTCGTCGCGGCCTTCCTCGAGCACCTCGAGGCGGTACCGCCGGTCGAGCAGGTACACGTACACGAGCGTGAACGCGACGACGCCCCAGAACAGCGTGAACGCCATGGTGCCGTGGATCTGCGCCTTGAGCTCGTCGTTGAAGACGGTCCCCTCCTGGTGGAGCGTGCGCCACCAGTCGACCGAGAAGTGCACGATCGGCACGTCGACGAACGCGATCAGGGCCGCGATGGCGCATCGGGTGGCGCGGCCGGGCCCGGGAATGCGGCGCAGGGCGAGGTAGCCCACGTAGAGAAAGAAGAGGACGGCGGTCGTGACAAGGCGGGCGTCCCAGGCCCACCAGATCCCCCACACCGGTCGGCCCCACAGGGAGCCGAGCACCAGGGTGAGCGCGGTGAAGACGACGCCGATCTCGGCCGACGCGCCCGCGATGCGGTCCCAGACCGCGGAGCGGGTGCGCCGCCACAGGTACAGCGCCGACGCGAGCGCAGTGACGCCGAACGCGAGGTACGCGAGCCACGCCGCCGGGACGTGGAGGTACATGAGGCGCTGTGCGTCGCGCTGCACGGCGTCGGGCGGCGCGACCCACAGCCCGAGAACCGCGAGCACCGCCAGCGACGCGAGGGCCGACCATCCGATAACGGTTGCGAGCCGGCGGTGCAGCAGCGCGTCGTTCATGCTTCCTCCAGGAGCGGCCCGAAGGCCAGCATCCCGATCGATGTGTACAGGGTCGCGAACAACGCCAGCAGCGCGACCCACGGCCAACCGTCGGAGGTGGCGCTCCCGAGTCCCGCCTCCCAGGCCCGGGTCGCCCCCAGCATCACCGGCGCCACCACCGGCAGCAGCAGCAGCGGGACGAGCGTCTCGCGCACGCGCAGCCCTGCAGCCAGGACGCCGTAGAGGGTACCGGTGGCCGCGATGCCGGCGGTCGCGGTCGCAGCCGCGGCGACGAGCAGCCCGAGCGACCGTAGCTCGACGTCGTACAGCAGGGCGACGCCGACGCCGAGGGCGACCTCGAGCACCGCGAGCTGGGCCGCGATCGCGCCCGCCTTCCCGAGGAAGACCGCGGCTGGGTCCAGCCCCGAGAGCCGGAGGGCGTCACGGGCGGCGTTCTCGCTCTCGACGGCGAACGACCGCGCGACCGCCAGCAGCGCCGCCAGCAGCACCGCGACCCAGAAGAGACCGGGCGCCACCCGCGAGAGCACGCCACGGCTCGGATCGAGCGCGAACGCGAAGAGCAGCACGACGATGAGCCCGAAGGGCAACACCTGGTACAAGGTCACGCGCGACCGGGCCTCGATGCGCAGATCCTTCCCCGCGACGAGCGCCGCCTCGCGCCAGAGGTTCATGCGCCGACGCCTCCCCGCGCCGGGGTCTTGGCGTCGCTGGTTCGCTCGATGTCCGGTGCCGCGACGCGAACATCCTCCTCCTCTTCTTCCCCTTCTTCATCCTCGTTCCCCGCGACCACGCCGTCGCGCGCGACACCGCCGGCGAGCACGACCTCCCGACCGGCGAGAGCGCGGGTGCGATCGAGCTCGTGCGAGGCGATGATCACCGTGCGGTCCTCGTCGGCGGCGGAGGCGACGACGGTGTCGAGCACGGCGCGCCCCGTTGCGTCGAGGCCGGCGTGCGGCTCGTCGAGGAGCAGCAGGCTGGGGTCGCGCGAGAGCATGACGGCGAGCGCGAGCCGGCGACGCTGCCCCGCCGAGAGCCGGCCGTGCGTGACCTCGGCCTGGGCGCCGAGCCCGACGCGCTCCATCGCGGCGTCGGACGCGTCGGCGTCGGCGCCGGCGGCGCGGGCCGCGAACCGGAGGTTCTCTCGGACGGTGAGGTCGTCGTAGCAGCCGGTCTCGTGCCCGAGCAGGCCGATGGCACGGCGGGCGCCGCGCCGGTCGACCGCAAGGTCGTAGCCGAGCACGTCCGCCGTCCCCGAGTGCAAACGGTGCAGCCCGGCGAGGAGGCGCAGCAGCGTCGTCTTGCCCGAGCCGTTCGCGCCCGAGAGGAGAACGACCTCACCCGCCTCGACGTCCAGGTCGACGCCGGCCAGGGCAGGGAACCGACCCAGCAGGCACACGGCGGAACGCAGGCGGACGACGACGGGCACGCAAGCCTCCAAGGGCTTTCCAGAACACCAATAGGTCCTTTGGGCCGCCGGTAAAGGATATAGACGGCCCGATCGGGCTGGCCTACCGAGATGCAGACGACGAGCCTGGCGACTCGTACGGCGAGGCGCTCGTCAACGGGGGCGAGCGATGGCCGACCCTGACCGCATCGCAACCCTCGCCGACCGGCACCCCTTCGAGCGAGAATGGCCGCCGGCTCTATCTCGGTCGCAACGACGAGCCGGAACTGCCCGCCCAATGGCCAGCTACCTGCGGTCGTGACGACCGCCGGGGGGTGATTGCAATGGGGGCCGACCAGGATTCGGGTGACGTTGCGAGCGAACCGAGCGCCTCGGCTGTTTCGTTCATCACGACCGAGCACTTCACATTGCAGGGTGCCCGTTCAGCGACGATCGCGGAGTCGACCGGCCGCGCCAGCATGTTCTTGACGTCCGTTTCTGGCGGGTTGATCGCCTTCGGGCTCGTGGCGACCGCGACCAAGGTGGGCGGCGCGTTCTTCGCGTTCGGGCTCGTGCTGTTGCCGACACTGGCGTTCGTCGGGCTCGTAACGTTCGAGCGAGCATTGCAGTCAGGCATCGAAGACCTGGGATACGCACGTCGCATCGCACGCCTGCGCGCCTACTACTTCGACAAAGCGCCGGAGCTTGCTCCGTACCTGCTCCGCCCGGAGCAGCGCCTCCTACCGGAGCAGCGCCTCCTAGCTAAGGGGCTCGGTCGCGGCTATTACATGCAGGGGTTCCGAACCGTCGCCGGCATGGTGGGCGTGATCACCGCGATCCTGGCGGGCTCCGAGGTGGGCCTGGCGGTCGCGACGGCGTTCGACGCACCCGCGGCCGCGCTCGTGTCTGGGTCCCTGTTCGGGCTTGTCGTGCTCCTCGCTCTGATGCGGTACCAGCTCCACGCGTGGGCGCGGGCGATGGGCGTGTCGATCGGCGGAGATGACGCAGCCCAGACGGTGCCGGACGACGAGCCCAGCTGACTGGCTACGGGGAGCTCGTCTCCACGGGCTTCACCCCGGTAGGCGCTTCAGAGCACGATGCGTGTACGAAGTTCCCTCTGACCAGGGCGAACCGTTGCGGCCGCGGAAAGGCTGAGGAACCCCGCCGCTAGCCTCTCGGCCCGTGCGCACCGTGATCGGCGCCGTCGGCCGGGTCCTCGTCACGGCCGGCGTGCTGATCCTCCTGTTCGTGGCCTATCAGCTGTGGGGAACCGGTATCTACCAGGCGCGGGCGCAGTCGGACCTCCAGAACCAGTTCAATCGCGAGCTCGCCGGGCGCCGCACCACGACGAGCACGCCGTCCTCGGCGGTGGGCGCGCCGACGAGCACGACCGCGCCGACCGCAACCACGGCGCCGCTGGACCTCCCGCCGGTGCCGGCCGAGGGTGATCCAGTCGGCGTGATCAAGATCGACAAGATCGGCGTGGACCAGGTGGTGGTCGAGGGCACCACGGTCCCCGACCTGCGCAAAGGGCCCGGGCACTACACGGGCTCGCCGATGCCCGGCCAAATCGGGAACGCGGCGATCGCCGGGCATCGCACGACGTACGGCGCGCCCTTCGGCGATCTCGACCAGCTCGCGCGGGGGGACAGGATCTCGGTGCGGACACTGACCGGCACCTGGATGTACGTACTCATCGACGACCCGTTCGCGGTGAAGCCGAACCAGACCGAGGTGCTCGATCCCACGACGGATCCGACCACCGGTCAGCAGCTGGCGACGCTCACCCTGACGACGTGCAATCCCAAGTACCAGGCCACCGAGCGACTCGTCGTGAAGGCCCGGTTGACGGATCAGCAAACGCCGCTGCCGGGCACCAGCCAGACGCGCATCATCGCCGGCCTTTCGGGCGGCTCGGAACCGCGAGCGCCGGTGTACATCGCCGGCGTGATCCTGGCGCTGGTCGGCGGTGCTTGGTGGTACTTGTTCCACCGTTACCCGCGCTGGATCACCTGGGTCGCGGGTGTGATCCCGTTCCTCGTCGCGCTGTTCGTCTTCTACACGTATCTGGAGCGCGTCCTGCCCAACAACTATTGAGGCGCGGCGGCGCGTAGCCGCGCCGATGAGAACTCCCGCATGCCCGCGTCGAACGGGACCGTCGCGACGAACCCGAGTCGGTCCCGAGCGCGCTGCGGATCGGCGAACACGTGGCGGACGTCGCCGACTCGGTAGCCGCCGACGACGGCCGGTGCCGGCGCCCCGGGCGGGGCGGCCGCAGTGAGTGCGTGCGCCAGTTCGAGCACCGTGTGCGTGGCGCCGCTGGCGATGTTGAGCGGGCCGGTGGGGACAGGATCGGCGGTGAGCGCGAGCGCGTTTGCACGCGCCACATCGCGCACGTGCACGAAATCGCGGCGCTGCTGTCCGTCTTCGTGCACCTCAGGTGCGCGACCGGACTCGACCGCGCTGCGAAAGACTGCGGCAACACCCGCGTACGGCGTGTCGCGCGGCATTCGAGGTCCGTACACGTTGTGGTACCGCAGCGCGGTGACGGCTGTCCGGTGCTCACGCCCGAAGGCGAAGCACAGGTGCTCCTGGTGGAGCTTCGTCGCCGCGTAAACGCTGCGGGGGTCGGCCGGAGCGCTTTCGGGCACCGGTTCCGGCACAAGCGGACCGCCACACGCCGGGCAGCAGGGATCCCAGGCTCCCGCGTCCAGCCGGACGGGATCGCGCGGGCCCGGCCGGACGTCGCCGTGCACTCCGCACCGGTACCGCCCTTCGCCGTACACGACCATGCTGCTCGCCAGGACGAGCCGGCCCCGGAATCCTTGCTCGTGGAGCACGGCAAGCAACACCGCCATCCCGGCGTCGTTGTGAGCGACGTAGGCAGGAGCGTCGGCGAAGTCGACGCCGAGGCCGACCATGGCGGCCTGGTGGCACACGGCGTCCACACCGGCGGTGGCGAGGCGCACGGCGTCGGCGTCTCGGACGTCGGCTCGGTGCGCGTCGACGACGTTGCCGTGCCGGTAGGGGGACGCGTCGAGAACCCTTACCTCGTGGCCGGCGCCGACCAGCGCTTCGACGACGTGCGACCCGATGAACCCTGCACCGCCGGTGACGAGGACCCGCATCTACTCCCTCCTCGGCAGGGGGAAATGCACGGTGAATCGGCACCCGCCGTTCTCGTTGCGCACGGTGATGTCGCCCCGGTGGGCCTCCACGAACCCACGGGCGATCGCGAGGCCAAGGCCGGCGCCGGCGTCGCCCGGCGTACGGGCGGAGTCGCCGCGGAAGGCAACGTCGAAGACGCGAGGCAGGTCGCGCTCGGGGATGCCACCTCCGGTGTCGTTGACCGAGACATACGCGCCCCCGACGTCGCGGCCGGCCACGACTGAGACCGATCTGTCGCTCGGCGTGTGGCGGATCGCGTTCTCGAGGATGTTGCGCAGCGCCCTGAGCACTTCGGACGTCGACAGTTCGAGCTCGGCGCCCGGGCCGTCGAGCCGCCCTTCCAGGTGCACACCCTTTGCCGCCGCGATCGGCGACGCGGCCGCCAGCGCGTCGGAGACGAGGTCACCCAGCGAGACCCGCTCCAGTTGGAGCTGGAGCACGCCCGCCTGGGCGCGGCTCAGCTCGAACAGGTCATCCACGAGCTCGGCCAGCCGATCGCCCTCGCGTCGAAGCGTCGCGTAGTAGCGCGTGACCGTCGCGGGGTCATCGACGAGTCCGTCCTCGAGCGCTTCGACGATGGCGCGGATGCCGGCAAGCGGGGTGCGTAGGTCGTGCGAAACCCACGCGACGAGCTCGCGTCGCGAGCTGTCGAGTGCCTGCTCACGTGCGCGTGCCTGCTCGAGTCGGTGCGATGTGAGCTCGAGCTCGCGGTGCAGTCGGGCCAGCTCCTGCGGCGCGGTCGGGCCCGGTCCCGCCGGTGGAGCGTCGGCGTCGCCCAGTCTTCGCGCCACGCCGACGAGAGCTTCGCTCGCGGCGCCGACGCGCCGCCCGAGGAACAGCGCGCTTACGACCGCCACCGTGCCCGCCGCGACCAGGATCACACCGAGGGCCCACAGGTCGTGGTCGGAGAGGAACATCGCGCGGGCTCCCGCCCACGCGCCCACGGCGACGCCGACCACGGCCACGACTGCGACCGCTGCTACCTGCGCACCGAGGCTCCGCCCCCGGAGGGCGCGCAGCACCAGCGCGCCGGCGACGCCGGCGACGGCTGCCGTCCCCGCGGCCAGGAGCGCGAGCTCGACCGTGTCGTTCATCGCATGTCGTTCATGGGTCGAACCGGTAACCGACGCCCCAGACGGTGGCGATGCGCCGGGGCGCCGACGGGTCGTCTTCGATCTTCTCGCGCAAGCGGCGAATGTGGACGGTTACCGTCGAGCTGTCGCCGTATGTGTAACCCCACACGTGCTCGAGTAGCTCGTCACGCCCAAAGACCCGCCGGGGATGACAGGCGAGGAATGCGAGCAGCTCGAACTCACGCGCGGTGAGCGTCGCGAGCTCCCCGTGCACACGCGCCTCCCGGGCTCCGAGGTCGAGGTGTAACCCGTCGTACTCCACCACGGTTGCGCGCTCGACATCGCCCAGCGGTGCCCTCGCCCGGCGCAGCACCGCTTTTACACGGGCAGTGAGCTCGCGCGGCGAGAACGGCTTGGCGACGTAGTCGTCGGCACCGAGATCGAGGCCGAGCACGCGATCCTCCTCACTCCCGCGGGCGGTCAGCATCACCACCGGGATGGGTGCGCGCGATCGCAGCCGCCGGCACACCTCGAGGCCGTCGACGCCTGGGAGCATGATGTCGAGCACGACGATGTCGGGCAGCCGGGCATCAGCGCGGACGAGCGCTTCCCGTCCGTCGCCGACGACATCCACCGCGAAGCCCTCGCGTTCGAGGTAGCGCGTGACCACCTCGGCGACCGTACGGTCGTCCTCTACGACCAAGACGCGTGTCGGTGCATCGGTCACCACGACGTCTTCACGATCGTCGCGACTGCGATCGCGGTCGCCGCTTGCAGTCCGAGCCACGCGCTCGCGCCGCGTCGCCGGCCCACACCCAGCACCGCGCCCGCGGGGAAGAGCCAGATCGCGAACGGCAGCCAGATACGCTCGACCTCGCCCTTGGACATCCCGCTGATCATCGCCGCTGCCACGGCCATCAGCGTGCCGCCCGCGAGGAGCCACATCCAGCGGTCGCGGAGGCGCGCAAGCGCGACGACGACTGCGGGGCCGATCGCGATCGCAAGGCAAGCGACGTCGGCAACGAGGAAGTCGAGATACGGGCGACGCCCGCCGACACCTACGTAGTAGCGCTCGCGGGTGGCGAGCAGCCCGGCGACCCACGAGAAGCCGGCGGCGACGAAGGCGAGGAACACGGGCGCGGCGCCCATGGCGGCCAGCGCGATGGGCCGGGGTCGCCGGCGTCGCCACGCGACCACCGCCGGGACGATGGCCAACAGCACCAGTCCGTACGACAGGAAGGCGGCCACGCCGAACAGCACCCCGCCGGCAAGGGCATACGCGTCGGCACTCGGGTCCGTCCGGCCCGTCGCGAGCACTACCAGCGCGACCGCCCACGCGCCCACTCCTAGGAAGAACGCGTCCGCACTCGTCGCGATCCAGATCGCCGCCGGCGTCAGCACGAGGAACGGGGCCGCCCGCCGTGCCATCTCCTCGCCCGCGACGTCGCGCACCGCGGCCAGCACCGCGGGCACGGCGGCCACGCCGCCGGCGATACAGAGCGCCGCTGCCCAGGCGGAGCCCCCCAGCCCGACACGCTCCATTGCCGAGAGCAACAGCACCATGCCGGGCGGATGGCCTTGCACGTGTACGTGGTAATCGGCGATGCGGTCCACGAACGTCGAGAGGAACGTCAGCGGCGATCCGACCTTGGCTACATCGGCGAGGTACTCGGTCCGAGCCTCGAGCGGGCTCGTCAGTCCCTGCACGCCGTCGACGAGCGCGAGCGAGATCGCCCACAGCGCGGCGCCGACGGCCGACGACAGCAGCAACGCGCGCCACCCGCACAAATCAGCCAGCCGCGGCCCGGCGAGGGCTATCACCACGCCGAGCACGACGGCGACCACAACTCGTCCGCTCACGCGGAGATCGAACGTTCCGACGAGGGGCGCGGCCTGGATCCGGATGTTCGCGCCCATGGCCTGGAGCCGCTCGAGCAGCACGTGGGCGGCGACGATCACACCTGCCCACGCACTGAGGACCACCCCGGTCGTGCGCGCCGAGCGCGTCGCAGTTGCAGTTTCCGGGCGTGCCACGAGGGCGGTGTCCACGGCGCTGGCGGCCACGATCGGACTGTACCGACGCGAATTGCGTGTTTGCGTGTGACGGCCGCGAGTTTCGAGAATCGTAACCGGTATGCACGTCGCGCCCTCGCAACGGGTGGGTACCTTTCCGACCGATGCCCGACGTCGTGCTGCCGGTACTCGACGAGGCGGACGCGATACCCCGCGTGCTCGCGCGGCTCCCCGGCGATTACGAGCCGATCGTCGTCGACAACGGGTCGACCGATGGCTCCCCGACCATCGCGCTGAACCTCGGTGCCCGGGTCGTGATCGAGCCGTCACGCGGCTTCGGCGCCGCCTGTTTCACCGGCTTGCGCGCCGCGACAAGCGACGTCGTGTGCTTCATGGACTGCGACGGGTCGCTCGACCCCGCCGACCTGCCGCTGGTCGCCGCGCCCGTCGCGGCCTCCGACGCCGACCTTGTCCTTGGCACGCGTCACGCGACCCGCCCCGGCGCATGGCCGGTCCACGCTCGGGTCGCGAACCAGGCACTGACGCGACTCATCGCCGGGCGCGTCGGCGGTCGCCTGCACGATCTCGGGCCCATGCGGGCCGCTCGCCGGGAACCGCTCCTCGAGCTCGGAATGGTCGACCGGCGCTTCGGCTGGCCGCTCGAGATGCTCCTCCGAGCCGCGAATGCCGGCTGGCGGATCGTCGAGGTCCCGGTCTCGTACGAACCCCGCATCGGCCGTTCGAAGGTGACCGGCACCGTGCGCGGCACCGCCCGTGCCCTCCTAGACATGGCGCGAGTGATGCGATGAACCTCATCGTCCTGGCGAAGGCTCCGGTACCGGGACGTGTGAAGACGCGGCTCTGCCCACCGTGCGATCCCGAGCAGGCGGCCGTCCTCGCCGAAGCGGCCCTCGTCGACACATTGCATGCGGTGGCGGCAACGCCGTGCACTCGTCGGGTCATCGTTCTCGACGGTGCTCCCGGTCCGTGGTTGCCGCCGGGCTTCCAGGTACTCCCCCAACGCGGCGACGGGCTCGACGAACGACTCGGCCATGCCTTCGACGACGTCGGCACCGGCGGCCTGCTCATCGGCATGGACACGCCCCAGGTGACTCCGGCACGCCTGGCCGCGTCGCTGCGCGCGCTCGAGACGCCGCGCGTCGACGCCGTCCTCGGTCCGGCAGCCGACGGCGGTTGGTGGTCGATCGGATTGCGCGCCCCCGACGCCGCCGTATTCGTGGGCGTCCCCATGAGCACGAGCCGGACCGGTGCCGCGCAACACGCTCGACTCCGTTCGCTCGGCCTGCGAGTCGCGCGGCTGCCTGAGCTGCGGGACGTCGACGACTTCGACGACGCCCTCGCCGTCGCTCACACCGCACCGACCGGTGTGTTCGCCGCCACGTTGGGCCCGATGCTGCCGTCGTTCGCCCTTGAAGACGCTGTGCTGGCGACATCGTGACCGCCTACCTCAAGGCGACCGACGGCCGCGCGCTCCCCGTGCCGGCCGATCGCTGGCTGGCCGCCCCTGCGCCGGAGGACGAGATGGTTCTTGCCCGCGCCGTTCCGCCGGTGCTCGACGTCGGCTGCGGGCCCGGCCGTCACGTGCTCGCGCTGGCAGAACGCGGCGTGATCGCTCTCGGCATCGACATCACGCCCGCCGCCATCGACCTCGCCCACCGGCGCGGCGCGTCGGTGCTCGCCCGTTCGGTGTTCGATCGGGTTCCTGGCGCGGGCCGGTGGGCGAGCGTCCTGCTTCTGGACGGCAACGTCGGTATCGGTGCGGACCCGGCAGCGCTGCTCGAGCGGGTCGGAGCATTGCTCGAGCCCCGGGGCGTCGTGCTCGTCGAGGTCGAGCGGCCCGGGACGGCTCCGCGCGAAGAGGTGGTCCAACTCGACATCGGCGGCATCGGCGGGCCGTGGTTCCCATGGACGGCCGTCGGCGTCGACGAGCTCGAAGCGCCCGCCGCCGCCGCTGGGCTCCTCGTCGAAGCCGTCTGGGCCGTGCGCGACCGGTGGTTCGGCACCCTGCGCTGTGGCTGAGCAAACCACGCCCCGTGTCTTCACCAGCGAGCTCCACGACGAACACAACGCCGCCCTGCTCGGCGTGACGTTGGGCGTCACCTTCACGGTGTGCTTCGTCACCGGCGTGCTCTCGCACCTGATCCAGGACCCGCCCAGCTGGTTCCAGTGGCCGTCGCGCCCCGCCGGCCTGTACCGAGTCACGCAAGGCGTGCACGTCGCGACCGGTCTGGCCTCGATCCCCCTCCTGCTCGCCAAGCTCTGGGTGGTCTTCCCGAAGCTGTTCGCCTGGCCGCCCTTCCGGTCCGTCGCGCATCTCGTCGAGCGCCTGGCCATCTTCCCGCTCGTCGCCGGTGGTGTGTTCGAGCTGTTCAGCGGGCTGGCGGACACGCACCTGTGGTACCCGTGGCCGTTCGCCTTCCGCTCGGCGCACTACTGGGTCGCCTGGATCACCACCGGCGCCCTCGTCGTGCACCTCGGCGCCAAGTGGGCTACCACCCGGTCGTCGCTGTTCGACCCGTCGGCGCCGGCCGTCGAATCATCTGCATCGGCGAGCGCGTTCGACCGGAGGACGTTCCTCCTCACAATCGCGGCCGCCGCCGGCGCGGTCACGATCTTCACCGTTGGACAAACGGTCGCCCCGCTGCGCAAGCTCGCCTTGCTCGCGGCACGGCGTCCCGATACCGGCCCCCAGGGATTCCCCGTGAACCGGACGGCGGCGACCGCCGGCGTGGTCGGCGCGGCTCGCAGTCCCGACTACCGCCTCCGCGTCGAGGGCAAGGTGCGTCGCTCGCTGGCGTTCACCCGGGACGAGCTCCGCGCCCTGCCGCAGCACGAAGCCACCCTCCCGATCGCGTGCGTCGAGGGTTGGAGCACGAGCCAGCGCTGGCGCGGCGTCCGAGTGCGCGACCTCATCGAACGCGCCGGCGCCGCTTCCGAGGCCGAGGTAAGGGTCCATTCCTTGCAGCGGCGTCGCCTGTACCGGTTCTCGGACCTCAACCGCTGGCAGGCCCACGACCCCGACACGTTGCTCGCTCTCGAGGTCAACGGCGAGGCGCTCGACATCGACCACGGCTACCCGCTGCGGCTCATCGGCCCCAACCGACCCGGCGTCCAGCAGACGAAGTGGGTCACCCGGATCGTCGTCAAATGAGCGGGACGGCGTACGGGCGCGCATACTGGATCGCGCTCCCGCTCGGCGGCGCCATCATGACGTTCGGCCTCATCGGCCTCGTCGGCGACAAGGGCATCTCCACGAGCCTGGATGTCGGCGCCTGGCTCGTCGCCGCCGATGTCGCCCACGACTTCGTCCTGGCGCCGATCGCGTGCCTGATCGGCGCCGTCGCCGCACGACTGCTCCCCCGATGGTGCAGGGCGCCAGTGCAAGCTGCGCTACTCGTCACCGGCGTCCTGCTCATCGTCGTCTTTCCCGCGTTGCGTGGCTACGGCCACGACCAGGTGCCCGACAACCCGTCTGTCCAGCCGCTCGACTACACGACCTCCACGTTGACCGTGCTCGCCGTGGTGTGGACCGGTGCCGCAGCCTGGGCGGCTGTGCGACTCGCTAGTGCTGGCCCGGGAAGACGTCGACCTCCGACTCGTGCCAGACCGGATGGTCTCCCGACGTCTCGACGTTGAAGCCGTAGTCGTAGGTGAGCGACCCGCCATACGTCGCGCCGAAGGTGGTCAGCCCGCCGACGATGATCGACAGGATCATGACGAGCGTCGAAGTCGCCTCGTTGTCACTCCACTGCACGAGCCGGATGATGATGTCGAGGATGACGAACCCAGTCACCGTCAACATGACCGTCATATGCCAGTTGGCCGTCCGGCGGGCCTGGTTGCCTGGCGACGTCGACCTCAACCAGTCCCAGAACCCGGTGAGGGCGGCCGCGAGCGAGACGATCGCGCCTGCGATGATCACGTGCGTGCCCGAGATGAAGAAGTCGCGCCCGACCGACGAGTCGTTGCCTGCGATCCGAGAGATGACGTCGAAGACGGCGACGAGCACGTAGGCGCCCACCGGGACGTCGGTGAGTGCGGGGTGGAACGGCTTGCCCGCCCATCCTCGCAGGCCCTTGAACTGCCTCCCTTTGAAGGTCACTCCCGGGCGGATCGAGAACTTGCGGTTCATGTCGGCCTCCTCTTCGGACGGGCGCGGACCAGGAACTCGGTTCGGACGATCGAAGGCTCGCGCAGCCTGCCACGCGTCGCCGTCGTGATCTGGTGGGCACCGTCGACGTCGGCGTGCCCGCATGTCGCGCTGGTCTCGACGACCACTCCGACGCCAGGCGCGCCCGATGCCCGCTCGAGGCCGTCGGCGACGACGTTCGCGAGGCGGATCGGCTCCGCGCCCTCGCTGGCGCAGTGCTCGACGAGGCGTGCGAGCTTCGAGAGGCCGACGATGCGGGCGCCGGGGAGGTACCCAAGTGTCGCGAGGCCGGAGTACGCACGACCGTGACACGCGCAGCGGGCGGTGAACGCCACGTCGCTCACGACGACGAGCTCCTCGTAGCCTGCGTTGTTGTCGAAGGTGGCTAGTGGGAACGGCACTGGGAGCGACTCGGCCGGCAGGCTCATCGCTTCGCGCGGAGCTCGACGCAGCAACGACCGGGCACGGGCTCGAGGATCGCATCGGTGGCCACATCGCCGACGCCCCTCAACGCGCCCTCGAGCAGCGCCCGGTTCATGCCACAGACGAGATCGGGCGCCGTCCGGGCGACGGCAGCGAAGGGACAGCTCCGCAGCACGATGCGATCAGCCTCGCGAACCGGTTCGTAGCCCTGCTCGGTGAGCATCGCCAGCTCGCGATTCGCAAGACGCCGCGTCGCGGGCGCGGTGCGACGAGCCGCATTGCCGATCCGGCGGCCGCGTTCGAACGCGACGCGGAGGGCGGCGTCGGCGGGCCGCTCGTCGGCGCGACACGATTGGATCGCCGTGGCCAGCAGCTCGCCGGCGAGGTCGTAGTGGCGGGGCGGGATCGACACGTCGAGCTCGAGACCTGACGGCTCGTAGGTCTTCCGGGCCCGGCCGCGGCGGCGTTCGTGGGACCTCGGACCGGGACCCGGAACGAGCAGACCGGCGTCGACGAGGCGGTCGAGGTGGAATGCCGCCAGCTTCCGGCTGATGCCGGCGTGCGCGGAGCCCTCGTCACGGGTCACCGGGTGGCCGGCCGCCCGCACGAAGAGGTAGAGCCGGCGGCGGGTCGGCTCGTCGAGGACGCCGACGGCGCTCAACGACCGGTCGACGGCGTATGCGGGCATCGCCTCGGATTATTACCAGCGATGGTTAGTCCAAAACGGGCCAAGGCCCGGAAACACGGCGGGCGGCCCCGGTCGCCTCGGTACGGTCGGGCGATGCCCCGACACGTCCGGCTCCGGGAGTTCCTCGTCGGCGTCGAGGGTCTGGCACTGATACGTCACCTGCTCGAAGGCGAGGACGCGACGGCGGCGGCACGCATCGACGAGGTCCGGCGCATCGTGGACAGCGGCGACGAGTCGACGTACGGGCTGGGGAGCGACATCCCCGAGCTCGATCCCCGCGCCGGTTACGCCCGTTGGGCGGCGACGTACGACCGCCCCGGGAACCCGCTGATCAGCGTGGAGGAGCCCGCGGTCTGGGCGTTGCTCGACGCGTTGCCCATCGGGCGCGCCCTGGACGCCGCCTGCGGAACGGGCCGCCACTCCGCCCGGCTGGCCGAGCTCGGGCACGAGGTGACCGGCGTGGACGGATCCCCCGAGATGCTCGAGATCGCGCGCGCCCACGTCCCGACGGCACGCTTCCTCCCCGGCGATCTCGGCGCCCTGCCGGTCGAAGACGGAGAGATGGACGCCGCGGTCTGCGCACTGGCGCTCGGGCACGGCGACGATCTGGTCCGACCGGTCTCCGAGCTGGCCCGTACCGTGCGACCCGGAGGGCAGATCGTCCTCTCCGATCTCCATCCCGGTTTGTCGGTGACCGGCGGGCAGGCGCTGTTCACGGCGGCCGACGGCAGCTTGGCGTTCGTGCGCGAGCACCTGCATCTGCACGGCGACTACCTCGACGCGTTCGCCGCTTCGGGTCTCGAGGTCGTGCGGTGCGTCGAGCCTCGCTACGGGCCTGACGAAGCGGACATGCAGGCGATGGCGGCGCAGTTCATCCCGGAAGCGACGCGCGCGGCCTTCACCGGGCTGCCCGGCGCGCTGATCTGGCAGCTCGAGCGCCGCTAGCGACCCTCGAAGCGGGGCGTGCGCTTCTCCGCGAACGCCGCCAGCCCCTCCTGCAGGTCCTCGCTGGCGAACGCACGGTCTTCGAGCGCGCGCATCTCGTCCATCGCGGCCGAGTCGACACCACCGAGCACGAGGTTGAGCGCCTGCTTGTGCCCCTGGACGGTCAGCGGTGCCAGCTCGGCGACCTCCTCCGCCAGGGCCAGGGCCGCCTCCAACGCGTCCGGCACGCGCCGTTGCACGAGCCCGACCGCCGCCGCTTCGTCGGCGTCGAGTGTGCGCGCCGTGAGCAGCAGGTCACGCGCGGCGCCCTGACCGACGACGGCGGCGAGTCGCTGCACGTTCGGCGGGCTCAGGAGGACGCCGAGGCGCGCGGCGGGGATAGAGAACGTGGCGCCGAACGCCGCCACGCGCAGGTCGCACGCGACGGCCAGCTGCATCCCGGCCCCGATCGCCGGCCCGTTGACGGCCGCGAGCACCGGCGCCGGGCGGTCGACGATGGCGTCGAGGAGACGGTCGAACGCGGGCCGGAACGTGTCGGCGCCGCCCGGCTCGGCCGTGTCCGCGGCGCGGACGGCGAGATCAGCGCCGGCGGAGAAAGCCTTGTCGCCCGCCCCGGTGATCACGATGGCGCGCAGATCGGGCGCGGACCCGAGATGTCCGAGGAGCTGCACGCACAGCTCGGCGTTGAGCGCGTTCCTGCGCTCGGGGCGGTCGATCGTCGCGACGCCGACGCGATCGCGGACCTCCCAACGGATCACGATCTACGACTCGTCGATGATGGCGATCAGATCGCCCTCTTGCACGACCTGCTCGGGCTCGACATGCAACTCACGCACGACGCCGGGGATCTCGGTGACGACGGGGATCTCCATCTTCATCGACTCGAGGATGACGATCTCGTCCCCCTCCGCGACCATCTGCCCCTCTTCGGCCACGACCTGCCATACGTTCGCCGTGATCTCGGCCCGGATCTCAGCCATAGGCGGGGCAGCTTAGATGCGAGCAGCGAGCCTGCTCGGCGAACGCCGCGCACGCATCAGACCGGGAGCACGCCGTGCTTGCGCCAGGGCCGGTCGACGCGCTTGGCGCGCGACACCACCAAGCCGCGCCAGATCGCTCGGCGGGTGTCGGCGGGGTCGATGACGTCGTCGAGCTGGGCGTGGCCGGCGGCGATGTACGGGTCGATGTTCAGCCGGATCTCCTCGGCGAGCTCGAGCCGCTTCTGCGTTCGCTCCTCCTCGGGGACGGCGTCGATGGTCCTGCGGTGGATGATGTTGACGGCCCCGTCGGGTCCCATCACCGCGATCTCGGCCGTCGGCCACGCCACGATGAAGTCGGCCTCGTACGCGGTCCCGTTCATCACGAAATAGCCGGCGCCGTAGCTCTTGCGCATGACGATGCTGATCTTCGGCACCGTCGCCTCGGACACGGCGAAGAGCATCTTGGCGCCGTGCCGGATGATCCCCTGCTTCTCGACCGCGGATCCGACGATGAAGCCGGGCACGTCGTGCAGGAACACGAGCGGGA
>DATFXL010000057.1:0-14373 GCA_035316025.1 Acidimicrobiia bacterium | reverse complement strand
CCGAAGGCGAGGTGGCGGTTCGCCTCGCGGTCCCATCGCAGCTCGTCCGCATCGGGGCAATCGTCATCGTCGAGGTTCGCGGCTCCGATGAGCGCGAGGACCTGGTCGCCGGCATGAATCGGGCAATCCCCGAGCTCACCCTCGCGCGTTGCAACACGGACGACGGCCATGACCGGCGTCTCCCAGCGGAGCAGCTCCTCGACGACGCTCGGGATCGATTCGGGGTGCTCGACGACCTGCCGACGATCGTCGGGATGGTGAGCGAGATAGCCGAAGCTGCAGTCGAGCGCGGCTGTCACGGTGTCGAGCCCGGCGATCAACAACTGAAAGCCAATGTCGACGATCTCGTCGCGGGTGAGTCGCTCGCCTTCGACTTCGGCGTCGAGGAAATGACCCAGGAGGTCGTCGCGCCGGATGTCGGCGCGTTCGTCGAGGAGCTTCTCGAAATAGGCGTAGATCGAGTCGGCCATCGCCTGCTGATGCCGGTCGGTGTCGGGGTGGCCCAGCGGCTGGCCGACGACGACCTGCGGACGGATGATCCCGTCCTTCATCTCGAGAAAGCGCGGCAGCTCGCCGAGTGGCAGCCCCAGCATGGTGAGGAAGACCTGCGACGGCAGCGGCACCGAGAACCGGGCAGCGAAGTCGACCGCGTCGTCTTCGATGAATCCGTCGATGAGCTCGTTTGCGAGCCGGGTGACCGGGTCCTCGAGGAGGTTCATGCGCTGGGGCGCGAACAAGGGGTCGAGGAGCTTCCTGTACTTGCGGTGGGCCGGCGGGTCGATCGACATCGGGATCAGCGGCCGGCGGGTCTTCAGATCGATCGCAGACATGTTCGACGAGAAGATGTCGGGATGTCGGAGGACCCCGTCGGCCGCCGCCCGAGACGCCGCCACCACCCCCACCCCGTCCATGCGGAACGCGGGCGTGGACTCGACCAGCGATCGATAGGTCGGTTGGGGATTGCGGGCGAGGGCGGGGTCCGCCGCGAGTGGTGCGCCGGGGCGGTCGTCCGTGTCAGACATGCGCCGGACACTAGCCGGTGTGCCGAAACGAACGTTTGGTCGCACCGGGGAGGCACCGGGGGTCACTACTGTTTGGTCCGATGGTGACCGATGGGGCGCGCCGGGACGAGATCCTCGAGACGGCCGCCGCCCTCTTCGCATCGTCGGGCCTGCGCACATCGCTCAGAGAGATCGCGGATGCGTCCGGGATCCTGCCGGGCAGCCTGTACCACCACTTCGACTCGAAGGAGGCGATCATCGTCGAGCTCGTCGAGCGCTACCGCGACGACCTCGACCGAGTCGCCAAGGAGGCCTCGGACTCGCTGCACTCCCTCGAACCGGCGCCGGTCGAGGAGTGCATCATCGAGTTCGGCGAAGCAATCGCCGCGTGCGCGGTGCGCCATCGGGCGGCCTTGATCCTGACGCTCTACGACCCGCCGAAGGTCACCGGTGACGAGCTGGTCGAGCTGTCACGCGAGACACCGACCGCGATCGACGGCGCCATGCTCGAGATCTTGCGAGCCGGCGCGACGGCGAGTGCGATCCGATCCGGTATCGACCTGGAGGTGCTCGCCGAGCGCGTGTGCCAAAGCATGCTTCACGTCGGAGTCGGAGCGTTCCATAGCAGCGCGCGGGCAAAGGGCATTCCGGCGCAGAAGTGCCGCATCTTCCTGTACGGCGTGGCGGTGCAGCTACCGTCGAAGGCGGCGCTCGATCGATCGCCGGCCATGCGAGCAGCCCGTGAGGTCATCGCGGCGTGGAATGAATTCGCGGAAGAAGACGAACGCGTCGCCCAGCTCCGTGCGGTCGCCCGTGCCGAATTCGGGCGTCGCGGCTATGAAGCGACGACGATGCGCGACATCTCTGCCGCAGCAAGCCTCAGCACCGCGTCCGTGTACCGGATGTTCGGGTCCAAGGAGGAGCTGCTCGCGTCGATCATGCATTCGTTCGTGGACAATGTGACACGCGGCTGGGATGCGGTGCTGGAGTCCGATGCTTCGGCACTCGAGCGGCTCGACGCGTTGATGTGGATGAACACGAACCTTCTCGACCGGTTCAGCGAAGAGTTCAAGATCCAGCTCGCCTTGCTGCGGCAGACACCACCGACCTCGCTGAACCTCGGCCGGACCTTCGCGAAGCAGCGGCGTCAGATGAAGGAGCTGCTCGCGAACGGCACTCGCGCCGGCGAGATGCGCATCGAGGGCGCGTCCGCCGACGCCCGCGTCTTCTCGATGATGGAGCTCGTCTGGACGCCGCCGAGCATCGTGCAGGAGGCGGGAGTCGGCCCCGCGCACGCGCTCGCGCGCGACACGGTGCTGCGGGGTGCGGCGAAGCGCTCCTGATCCTGTGAGGTCAGCCCGCGATCCCGAGCCGCTCGCACACGTCCGCGACCTCGTCGAAGATCGAGGACGGCACGGTGAAGGGCTCGGTGGCGGAGATCTCGTCCACGTGTGACGCGACGTCATCGGCGGTCGGCTCGCCGCCGGATTCCGCGAGCCAGCCGTCGCCGAGGCCGATGAAGACACGGGCGTAGAGGCCGGCACAAGCCGAGTAGTTCTGGTGCGTGAGCTGACAGGCTCGGCTGGCAAGGAAGACCACAATGGGCACGACGAGCTCGGGATCGATGGCGCGGAGGAACGATGATTCGTCGGGAAGCTGCTCACGGTCACCGACCGTCTCGGTGACCATTCGCGAATATCCGAACGGGAGCACCGTATTGGCGAGGATCCCGTGTTGTGCGCCTTCGATCGCGATCACGTTTGCCAACCCGACGAGCCCGGCTTTGGCGGCCGCATAGTGCGCGACTTCGGGTTGCCCGAAGAGCCCCGCCGAGGAGACCACGAAGACGAACCGGCCGTAACCCTGCGACCTCATCACCCGGAATGCCGGCTGGCTCACGTGGAAGCCGCCATCGAGGTGCACATCGAGCATGCGGTGCCAGTCGCTGGTCGAGAGCTCCTCGAAACCCACCGTCTGAAAGATGCCGGCGTTACTCACGACCGCATCGAGACCACCAAACCTGTCGACTGCCGCACGCACGATTGCCTCTCCGCCCTCCGGGCTCGCAACCGAGTCGTGAGATGCCACGGCACGGCCACCCGCGCGGTCGATCTCCTCGACGACGCGGTCCGCAACGCCGGGGTCCGAACCCTCGCCGTGCATCGTGGCGCCGATGTCGTTTACGACGACGGACGCACCTCGTCGCGCGAGCTCCTTGGCGTACGAGCGCCCGAGACCGCGGCCCGCTCCGGTTACGACGACCACCTGTCCGCTGAAGTCGATCATGCCTGTCCGGTTCCCCCTCGCGACGTGACGCGTCGATTGACCGGACGCGAAAACGCATCCTACGGTGAACCAACCATTAGGTTACGCACGCGTTCGCCTGATGCCGAGGAGGTGTGGTGCCGGACGTCGACGTCGGCCGCTTCCGGTTGCTCGTGTCGGCGATCGCCGGGAAGCCGATGGACGTGGCCGCCGGCGAGCCCGGTGAGTTGGCCTGGACCGATGGGACGACGATCTTTGTCGACGCGGATGAACGCGATGCGCTGCACAGCCTTGCGGTCCAGGCCACCCTGGTCGCGTCGGGGAGCCTCGCGCCCGCGCTCATGGACAAGCTCGCCCGGAGACCGACGCCTACTCGGCGGTACCTCGCCCTCGAGGGGCACCGGGCGCTTGCGGCGATGCAGGACCTTCTCCCCGCTTCCGTGCGATGCCTCGTCGACCGGGAGACCGCATCACGCAGCGAGTCGGCGGAACAGTCGCTCGAGCTGGCGACCGGTCGGGCCGGGGTCCCCGATCCGCCCGAGGTTTTCGGCGCGATCCGTCCGAAACGCGTCCGCACGCCGGTCGACCCCACCGGCGACGCACCGTTCGCCCGGCACCTTCCGTGGCGCAACGAAGGCACCCGGCAGAGCCTCGACCGGGACGAGAGCGACGACGACACGCCCGCTCTCGACTTCCTCTCGAGCCCCGTCGGCGGCGGTGGACCCATCGGCCGGTTGTTGAAGCGCCTGCTGGGCGAGATGCGCCCGGGTGGGAGCGATGCACCCGGCGCCGACGTGCCGACGTACCGATCGCGCCGCTCCACCCGGGTAGCACGACCCTCCGCCCTCACGATCGGGGCCGCCTCGATCCCGGACGACGCCGAGCTCGTCGTGGGTACGAGCGCCGTCTATCCGGAATGGGACGTGTTCCGACGCCGTTATCGCCGCAACTGGTGCACCGTGGTCGAGCGTGCGGTGGAGCCGGCGCCCGAGTCGGCGGTCGGTGCGCCTCGTGCGGACGCGCTACGTCACGCCCTCGCGCGTCTTGGCGTGGAGCTCGAGCGGCGTCGCCGGCAACCGCAGGGTCACGACATCGACCTCGACGCCGCCGTCGAGGCCTACGTCGAGAACGCCGCCGGATCCGCACCCGACGAAGCGCTGTACGTGGATACCGTTCGCTCGCGGCGCGACCTGTCGGTTCTGGTACTGCTCGACGTCTCGGGTTCGGCCGGCGAGCCGGCCGCGGCGGGCGGGACGGTGCACGAGCATCAGCGAGAGGCCGCGGCCGGGCTCGTCGCCGCCTTGCGTGATCTCGGTGACCGAGTCGCCCTTCACGCCTTCCGCTCTCAGGGACGGACGGCGGTCGAGGTGTTACCGATCAAATACTTCGACGACGCGTTCGATACGGCGGCGCTGCGGCGCCTGGATGGCGTCGTTCCCCGCGCGTACACGCGGCTCGGCGCTGCGATCCGGCATGGCGCGGCGGTTCTCGAGGCCAACGGCGGAACTTCGCGGCGCATGCTCGTCGTCTTCTCCGACGGTTTCGCGTACGACCACGGCTATGAGGGCGAGTACGGCGAGGCCGACGCCCGCCGCGCGCTCGCCGAGGCGCGCCGCCGGGGCACCGCCTGCCTTTGTCTCAGCATCGCGGCGGCCACCGACCCCGACGCACTGCGACGGGTCTTCGGCACTGCTGCCCACGCCCGGATCTCGCGGGAGGACCAGCTCCCCGGAGTGGTGGGTCCGCTGTTCCGATCGGCGCTGCGGTCGGTGGAGCTGCGGCGCCGGGCGTGGCAGCGCACGCACCGCACGCGGGAGCGGTTGCGGGTCGAGAGGAGAACGGCGTGACGCCGGGGACACGGCCGTATTACGTGCCGGTCGGCAACGAGGAGCAGGTGTTCGGCGCCGCGTACCGGCAGGGCTTGTCCGTGCTGCTCAAGGGCCCGACCGGCTGTGGCAAGACCCGCTTCGTCGAGGCGATGGCTCACGACCTCGGGCGGCAGCTGGTGACGGTTGCCTGTCACGACGACCTCACCACGGCGGATCTCGTCGGACGGTTCCTGCTCAAGGGCAACGAGACCGCGTGGGTCGACGGGCCCCTGACCACGGCAGTGCGTGAAGGAGCGATCTGCTACCTCGACGAGGTCGTTGAAGCCAGGCAGGACACGACCGTTGTGCTGCATCCGCTGTCGGACCATCGCCGCCAGCTCCCCATCGATCGCCTCGGCGTCACACTCGACGCCGCGCCGGGATTCTGCCTGGTCGTGTCCTACAACCCCGGGTACCAGAGCGTCTTGAAGGACCTCAAGGACTCGACGCGTCAGCGGATGGTCGCGATCGAGCTCGACTTCCCGCCCGTCGATGTCGAGGAGAAGGTTGTCGCGCACGAGGCGGGGGTCGATCACGAGATGGCGCAGCGGCTCGTGCGGCTCGGCCAGGCGATCCGTCGTCTCGAGGGGGCGGCCCTCCGCGAGGTCGCGTCGACGCGCGTGCTCGTCGCCGCCGGTCGGTTGGTCGGAGAAGGGCTACCGGTCCGGGATGCGGCACGAGGCGCCATCGCCGGCGCGCTGACCGATGACCCTGTCGTGAGCGCCGGCCTCGTCGAGATGATCGACGCGTACCTGGACGACGAACCGGTCTGAGTGGTCGCGGTTCGCCGGCGACCACGGTTGTGGGCGGAACAAACGTCAGGTTACAGTCGCCGCTCCGGCGAGGCGAGCGATGGAACGGAGGCGACGTGTCCTTCGAGAGTCATGCCGAAGCGATCAAGCTCGGCGTCCTCATGGACTGGAAGGTCCCGGACGACCACCCGCACGAGTTGTTGGACGACTTCTTCCTACCGTTCGAGCTCGTGTTCCGGGAGGGGCTCGAGCAGGGTGTCGTCGACCGGCCGGTGGAGCTCGTGGTGCGTGAAACCTGGGGCCTGCCCAAGGGCTCCGTGAAGGCGGTCATCGACGCCTACGGGGATCTCGTGGACGAAGGGTGCCTCGCGGTGTTCGGGCCCGGCATCACCGAGAACTGCGTGCCCACCCGCGAAGCGATCGAGGAGCGATTCAAGGTTCCCGCGATGAGCATGACGGGCACCGACGACTGGCTGGGTGAGTGGACGTTCTCGCTCCCGCAGGGATCGCTCACGGACGAGCCGATCTTCTGGGCGGAGCTGCTCGCCAAAGGTGGGCACACCGAGGTGGGCGCGCTGATCGAGGGGTCGCTCGTCGGTGACACGTATCTCCGCAATTTCCGCCGAGCGTGCCGCGCGAACGGGATCCGCATCGTCGCCGAGGAGTGGATTGCGCAGACCGCACAGGACGTCGAGACTGCGCTCCGCACCCTGCAAGAGGCGAAGGCGACGGCGTTCGTGCACTGCGGCTTCGGCCTCGGTGTCCTCTACGTCAACCCGACGCTGCAGGCGCTCGACTGGGACCCGCCCCGTTTCATGGGGACCGCGTTCCAGAACGCTTGGTTCCACGATGCGCTCTGGAAGGCGATGCTCGGATGGACGGGCGTCGATCAGTACGACGAGGGAAACGCCGTCGGGCAGGACTTTCTCGACCGGTACGAGTCCAGCTACGGGCGACGTCCCGAGTGGGTCGTTCCGCTGATGAACCACGACTTCGCCACCGTGTTGCTGCACGCGTTCGCCGATGCCCATCCGCTGAGCCCAAGGGGGGTGAAAGAGTCCCTCGAGAGGGTCAAGATGCTCCCGGCGGCGGCGGGATCGAGCGGCACTCGCATCTCGTTCGGGAAGTGGACGCGCCGGGGATGGATGGGCGCCGGCTACCTCGTTGCGCGGCAGCTCGACCCCGATGGCGTGCACACGCACCTCGTCGACCGCTTCGGCCAAGGCTGAGCACACATGACCCTCACCGTGGACGAGCGCCCCGACGTCTCCGCGTCGATGCGCACGCCCCGGCCCCGGCCGCCACTGTGGCTGCTGCTGCCACTCGGCATCGTGCTGCAGGTCGCGCTCCTCGGCGTCTTGTACAACATTCGCCGCGGCGCGGTCGCCGAGCGGATCGCGAGCCCGGGCGTGGTCGGTGTTCCCCGGCCGGTGGACTTCCTGTTCGGGAAGTCCGACTGGATCGTGATGCAGGAGGTCGGGCTCGTCCTCCTGATGATGAGTCTGGTCGCGATCGCCGCGGTGTTCTGGCAGCGATACCCGAGGCATCCGGTCCTGCTGATGGCGATCGCGGCGACCGGGCTCGTCTGGATCGATCCGGTCATGAACTGGGCTCCGTATGCGGTCTACAACCCGCAGCTCACGCACTGGCCGGAGACGTGGCCGCTCGTCTCGCTGTCGCCGACGGTGGAGCCGTTCGTCGTGTTGGGCTACGCCACGTTCTACGTGGCGCCGTTCTTCCCGGCGCTTTGGGTCCTGCGCCGCATGCAGGCGCGCCGGTCCGCCGATTCGCTCGTCTGGCGGCACCCGCTCATCGTCCTCTCGGCGATGATCCTCGTGATCGGCTTCGTGTACGACGCCATTCTCGAGATCGTCTGCGTCCGGACCGGTCTCTACATCTACTCGCAGGTCATCCCGTTCGGGTCGTTGTGGGCGGGGGAGTGGTACCAGTTCCCGCTGCTCTGGGAGTCGGCGCTCGTCACGCTGGTGATGATCCCGGCGGGGGTGCTGCTGTACCGCGACGACACGGGTCGCTCGCAAGCGGAGAAGCTCGCTCAGCGAGTACGCGTATTCCGGACGCGACCCGCGCTCGGCACGTTCCTCGTGATGTTCGCCATCCTGAACGTCGCCTATCTCGTCTACGGCGGCACCTTCGCGGTCATGCGTGCAACCGGCTCCGCGACGTCGGTTGCCTGTCCCTGGCCGTTCCCCGAGGCGAAGGTCTACGACCCGCAGGGGCTCTACGAGAAGGCGGGGCAACCCGGTCCCTACTTCGCGGGCATCTGGTCCGGCTGGCCGTCGGGCCAGTCGGGGCGGCCGAACGTCCCGCCGGCCGACGACGGCCGTTGCGCGCCGAAGAAGGGCTGACACTTCCACGAGGTCACGTTCGGCCTGACGGCTACGCCGGCTTCGAGCATGAGGAGCGCTTGCGGCCAGCCGACACAAACGTTAGGTTGCGCCAGCCGCAAAACGGGCGTATCGGCCAGAGGGTCGTCACGGGGGGCGATGTCGAGGACGCAGGTGCGAGACCGTGGAGCAAGGCGTTGCACGGCGGCGTTCGTTGTGGTGGCGGTCGGAGTGACGGTGCTCGGCGCCACGGAGGTGGGCGCGCAGCAGAATCCGCCGGTCGACCAGCCCGGCGTGACCGACAAGACGATCCGCGTCGGGGGCGTCGCCACCGAGTCGAACGACCCGACCGGTCTCACGTGGAAGTCGTCTTTCGACGGCGTCGCCGCGTACTTCGATTTCATCAACCACACCGAGGGCGGCGTCTTCGGGCGCAAGCTCGAGCTCGCCGCGAAGCGTGACGATCAGGTCGCCAACAACCGGCAGGAAGTGCAGGGGCTCCTCAGCGAGGACAACGTGTTCGCGGTGTTGCCCGTCGCGACGGCGCTGTTCACGGGGGCCGACCTCCTCGCGCAGTCGGGCGTCCCGACCTTCGGTTGGAACGTCAACGCGGAGTGGGGGTCCGAGGACCAGAATCCTGGCGCACCCAACTTGTTCGGGCAGGGCGGTTCGTTCATCAACTTCAAGACCCCGGGTCCCAACAACTACCCACAGGCCTGGCTGCCCAAGAAGCTCGGACTGAAGCGCGTCGGTGTCATCGCGTACAACGTTCCCCAGGCGGCGGATGTGTGCCGGGCCCAAGCGGACACGATCAAGGGGTTCGATACCGGCAAGGTCGTGTTCATGGACACGAGCCAGCCGTTCGGAATCCAGGACTACAGCGCCCAGGTTGCTCGGATGGCCGAGAACAAGGTCAACCTCGTGATCGCGTGCCTCGACATCAATGGCGCCGTGAGCCTCGGCCGCGAGATGAAGAAGCAGGGCCTGGACGCGACGAAGCTGCTGCAGAGCGCGTACGTCCCCGACGTCGTCGAGAAGAACGCCCCGTTCCTGGACGGAAGCTACATGGTGTCCGACGTCACGCCGTTGGAGACGAAGCAAAAGCCCGAAGGCCTGAAGCTCTACGAGAAGTGGATCAACCGGACGGGCGGCGCCAGGGACCTCAACTCGCTGGTGGGGTGGGTGAACGCGAATCTCTTCGTCACCGGTCTGAAAGCGGCCGGTCCCGACTTCACGCGGCAGAAGGTCGTCGATGCCATCAACCAGATGAAGGACTACAAGGCCGGAGGGATCCTCGCCGGAATCGACTGGACCACCGCGCATCAACAGGCATCCCCGTGCTACACGTGGGTGAAGGTCGTGAACGGCAAGTTCAAGCCGGTCTTCGGCGCGCCGGGTAAGCCATTCCTGTGCTTCCCCGCGGGCCTCAAGACGATGCCGATGAGCCCCGAGGCGGCGGGTTAGCGCACGTTGCTCCTGCGGGGGATTCGCTCGCGACTTTCGAGATTATATGCAGCCGAGGTTCCCTGGCGCGCTTCTCAGCACGCGACCGATGCCACCGAAGCATGGAATGAACACATGTCGTCGTGATCTCGGGGACAGCGGCTCAAGCTTCTTGCCAGAGGACCTCGTGGACGGTGTAGTCGCCCCCGATGCCCTTCAGGCCGACTTGGCGAGGCTCGCCGAACTTGAAGTCCCCCGTGGTGGCGATCTCCTTCGTGATGCCCGACACGAGGATCTGACCTCCCTCGGCCAGGTTGGCGATCCTCGAAGCCAGGATGATGTGGCGACCGAACAGGTCGCCGCCGGCATCTGCGATCGCCTCACCCGTGTGGATGCCGATACGAACGCGGATCTGGTTGCCATCCGCTTCATCGGCACGGGCGGCGAGCTGGCGCTGCACCTCGATCATGCATCGCAGCGCCGTTCGAGCGCTGGGGAAAGAGAGCATGAACCCGTCGCCCTGGGACTTGATCTCTTTCCCGTGGTGCTTGCGAACGAGGTCTCGCACGATCTGGTTGTGCACGCCGAGCACCCTGAACCAGGCGGTGTCGCCGAGCCTCACGGCCAGCTCGGTCGAGGACTCGATGTCCGAGAACACGATCGTGACGGTGCCACCCTCGGCCTGGAGCCGGGAGGCGTCGAAGGTCTCGCGTTGCGCCACCGACGCTACGGCGTCGATGGACGTCTCGCGCCCGCCGGCGCCGCCTCCAGGACGCGCCCGCACGACTTCGGCGTCTCCGGAGCCGGCAATGCGAGTCTCGCGCGCCCCCGTGGTGGCGGCCGGCCTCGCCGCCAGGACTTGCTCCTGGACGAGGCGTAGCTCCGTCCCACCCAGCCGGGCGACGTCGGTGGCGTTCATTGGCGCCCGCCCGTGCAGGCGCTCGCCGTTCAACGTGGTGCCGTTGGTGCTCCCGAGGTCCTCGAGCACGAGCGTGTCGCCTTCGAGCCGTACCACGGCGTGCCGGCGCGAAACCTCGGGATCGACCAGCAGCAGACCATCGCAGTCACGCCCGAACTCGACTTCGTGCTCGACGGCGAGCACGAGCGGCCTACGGCCCGGCTGGCGCACCTCGAGCAGAGCGAAGCCCATCGTCGCCCTAGGATATGCCTCGCTCGATGGCACCCCGAGCGAGCGTCGAGTCTCCAATCGCTGCCAAGGGGTGGGCAGGGCTGTGACTACTCAGATCGCGGAGGCACTTCCGAGCTACGAGGTCGGCGACGAGCTCGGCCGCGGCGCCATGGGGGTCGTGCTCGCTGCCACCCACCGACAGCTCGAGCGAGCGGTCGCGATCAAGCAGCTTCCGCCGACGTTTGCCGTCGACCCCGACGTTCGCCGCCGCTTCGGCAGCGAGGCCAAGACGCTCGCCGCCCTCAGCCATCCGCACATCGTGCCCGTGTACGACTACGTCGAGCGTGAGGGCCTCTGCGTACTCGTGATGGAGTCGCTTCCGGGCGGCACCCTGTGGCATCTGTTCACGACCGATGGGCTCACGATGCCCTCGGCCTGCGCTGCGATCCTCGCGACGTGCGCGGGACTCGACTCCGCCCACGCGCACGGAGTGCTGCATCGCGACATCAAGCCCGAGAACCTCATGTTCGCGGCCGACCGGACGCTCAAGGTCACCGACTTCGGCATTGCCCAGGTCTTCGGTGGCGAGGAGACGGTCACCACCGTCCGCGGCACCGTGATCGGCACGCCGGCCTACATGGCGCCCGAGCAGGCAGAGGGACTCAACCTGGGGCCGGCGGCGGACGTGTATGCGGCCGGAACCGTCCTCTACGAATTGCTGTCGGGGACCCTTCCGTTCTCCGCCGACGGTGATCCGCTCGCAGTGCTCGAGTCTCGTGTGAACGAAGAGCCGACCCCGCTCTCGGAAGCCGCGCCCGGCGTACCCGAGCCGCTCACCGAGGTCACGATGCGGGCAATCCGACGCGATCCCGCCGAGCGCTACCCACGCGCCGAGGACTTCGGGGTCGCAGTGGGACGCGCAGCGACCGCGGCGTTCGGAGAGGGGTGGCTGGGGCGCGCCGACGTCACCCTGCGAGCGACCGGCTCCATCGCCGCCGCCGCCGGGCCCGCGACGCGCACGGCGACGGCCACCTCCGGTGGTGACGGCGAGACCACGACCGCGATCGCGGGTCGCGCCGGCACGGGCACCGTGGTCACCGGGAGCGCGCCGGGCAGCGAGGCTGTCGTCAAGGTGCGGGCGACGGCGGCGCACCACGCCGTTGGGGAGGCGCTCGCCGACCTCCAGCCGGAGGACCTCGTCCGCGTCGACGACCTCATCTCGCCGCCCAAGCGGCCGGTGATCTCTCTCGCGGCGGCGGCGGTGCTCGCGATCGCCGCACTCATCTGCGCGATCTTCGCGGTCGGCAGCCGCGGCCACTCCGACACGGTGCGGGCAGGCGTCATCACCGTCGCCGGGACCGACATCGGATCGAGCGACACGGTCCATGCCGACCTCGGCGCTCCGATTCCGGTGCGCATCCAGGAGCTCCCGAGCAGCGCCCGCCGCGCGCGCTTCGCTCAGATCGGGTTCTCGGCGGTCGGGATCGGCCTCGGGTCGTCGCGGTCGGCGCCGCTCGAACCGAGTGGCAATGGTGCGTTCACCGCGTCCGTCGACGCCGAGCGCGTGCGCATTCTGTCCAGCGGCGAACTGACGGGCGAGTTCCGGCTCCTCGACGAGAACAAGCGCATCCTCCTCCGCGAGGAGATCGCGGTCGACCCCGATCAGCCGTTCTTCCTGTCGGCGACCGGCGTCTCGGCCATCCTCCTGGCGCTGTTCGTGATCGCCTACGGCCTCGCGATCACGCAGCCGTTGCGGCGCGGCTACACCCGCCGATCGGCGTACGTCACGATGGCCTTCCTCGGCGCCGCCGCGGGATTCGCGACGGTTCTCGGGGCCTGGGCCCTGGGCTCCTCCGAACCGTCCCTGGTCACGTTCGTGGTCGTGGGTGCACTCGGCGCCGCCGCCTTCGGCGCGTTGAACCGCTCGATCGTGGTGCTGGGCCGACGGCGACGGCTCCGCAGAGCCGAAGAGCGGGCCGCGTCCGACTCCGCACCGGCGAGGGTGGCGGCATGAACCGGGGCCGGCTCCTCCTGACCACCGCGGTCGTGGCCGGCATCGTCGGCGGCCTCGCGATGGCCGGAAGCATCCGCGCACGCGCCGAATCCGACCCTGGCGGCACGACCCTCACACAGGGCGCAGATCCCACGACGACCAGCACCGCTCCTGGGGGGCCGATCGTTCCTGACACGAACTCGCCCACTCCCCAACCCACGCAGACATCGCGGGCGCCCACCGCAGGTACGCCCGCAGCACAGACACCGCCGACCCGGACCGCGTCGACCCCGACCGCGCCGCCCGCGACGACAACCCCCCAGATTGCGAGCGTCCCCTCCATCGAGCGGTGCCAGGCCACTGGTGTGGAAACGGTGCGCACCGACAGAAGGGACTATTCGCCGGGCGAGAACGTCGAGGTCACGGGCGCCGGCTACCGGGCGCTCTGTGACCTCCTGATCCGAGTGACGCGACCGGACGGCTCGATCGTCGTCGGTGACGGCACCTTCCAGCCCGGCAGCGACACCGTCACCACCGACGATGCCGGCAAGTTCCTGTACCACTACCAGCTGGACGGAATCGCGGGGACCTACACCGTCGACGTCCTCGGGCGCGACGACGTGGTCCTCGCCACAACCACGTTCACCGACAGTCCGCCACGCATTTCCGCGAAGCAGCACGAAGGCCAGAGGAGCGACGGTACCTACACGAGCGGCAACATCACCCAGTACGCCGAGGGTGACTCGATCAACTTCCGGTTCGACCTCGATGCCACGCAGGGGCCCGCCGAGGGCGATCTCGAGGTCCGCTTCACGGGCAACGACGGCAGCTGCTTGTTCTTCGACGGCAGCTTCGCCCTCGGGTTGGTCGAAGACCTCGGCGGACCTCAGCCCACGGTCACGGTCGATGGCTCACCAACCCCGGTCGACTTCGGCACGTCGAGCGGAGAATGGGTACAACGCCTCCACATCGCCTATCCGGCCGCTTTCGACAACGAGGCCAACAGCGCCCGCGTCAACTACACGCTGAAACTCTCGAACGAAGCGGGCCAATGCAGCGGCTCGTCCCAGCACAGTCGCCTCAACCCGGCGGGTGGAGACGTCCAACAGAGCGGGGCGCAGAAGGTGCCGGTCCCTGCAAATCAGATCATCATCAACACGGCGACGTTGACGGTGATCAAGCATGTGGTCAACGACAACGGCGGCACGGCGCAGGCGTCGGATTTCACGATGAGCGTGACCGGCACGAACCCGAATCCGGCGTCATTCTCCGGCACGGAATCAGGAACCGACGTCGTTCTCCAGCCGGGGTCCTACTCGGTGTCCGAGAGCGGGCCCCCTGGCTACGCGCGGAGCTCCTCCTCGGCCTGTTCGGGATCGATCGCAGCTGGGGGGCACGCGACGTGCACGATCACCAATGATGATCAGCCGGCGCGGTTGACGTTGGTGAAGCGGGTCGTGAACGACAACGGGGGGACGGCGGCGGCGACGGACTTCTCGTTGTCGGCGGCGGGACCGACGCCGATTTCGGGGCCGGGCGGCGCCGACGGGGCGGTGAACGCGGGGTCCTATGTCCTG
>DATFXL010000056.1:0-4935 GCA_035316025.1 Acidimicrobiia bacterium | reverse complement strand
CGCTTCGGATTGAAGAAGAGGTTCTCGAGGAGACCGCGCGCCGAGTCGGGCGTCGGCGGCTCGCCCGGACGCAGCTTGCGGTAGATGTCGATGAACGCCGCCTCCGCGTTCTCGGTGTGGTCCTTCTCGAGCGTGTTGCGGATCGACTCGTACGGGTTGCCCTGGCGGTCGAGGATGAGGTTCAGCAGCTCCTCGGGGGTCTCGCCGAAGCCGAGCGCCTTGAGGAGGACCGTGACGGGCTGCTTGCGCTTGCGGTCGATGCGGACGTACACGACGTCCTTCTTGTCGACCTCGAACTCGAGCCACGCGCCACGGCCGGGGATGATCTTGGCGTCGACGAGGTCCTTCTCGGGCGCCGTCTTGTCGGGGCTGATGCCGAAGTAGACGCCGGGCGAGCGGACGAGCTGCGACACGACGATCCGCTCGGTGCCGTTGATGATGAAGGTACCCCGGTCGGTCATCATCGGGAAGTCGCCCATGAAGACCGTCTGCTCCTTGATCTCACCGGTGGCGGCGTTCATGAAGCGGGCGGTGACGAACAGCGGGCGCGCGAACGTCATGTCGCGCTCGCGACACTCCTGCTCGGAATGCTTGGGCGGGTCGAAGACGTGGTCGGCGAGCTCGAGCTTGAGCTGCCCGGTGAAGTCCTCGATCGGCGAGATGTCCCGCAGGACCTCGGCGACCCCCTCGTCGAGGAACCACTGGAACGACTCCCGCTGGACGGCGATGAGGTCGGGCAGCTGCAGGACCTCGGGGAGCTTGGAGAATGAGAGGCGGTCACGGGACGCGAGACGAGCCAACGTCACTCCTCAGGAGGAAGGGCGCGCGCGGACCAGCACCAAAATGGTCAGCAGGAGCACCAGCGGACAGACACGGCTTGATGCATCTTAACGCGCGGCAAGGCTCCGCTGCAACAAGCGTACACGAAGTACGCCGCCCGAGCGACGCTGTGCTCGGCAGGATACGACGACCCCTGAGGGGGGTCAAGAGTCACTGGGAGCGAATGCCGCGAACCGGACGGCCTTCAGGGGTCTGCGGCGGCCTCTCAGGGCGTGACCCGAGGGATCGCACCCGAAGCGATTTGTGGGGACGGTGCGGGACGGTGCCCAGGGTCGCCGACGACGCCTCTGTCAAGCGAAGGAGGAGGCGATCCCCTGGGCGCCGTCCTGAAGCCCGGGGGCTACTTGAGCTCGACCTTGGCGCCGGCGCCTTCGAGCTGCTCCTTGGCCTTGTCGGCGTCCTCCTTGGAGACGTGCTCGAGGACGGATTTCGGGGCCGACTCGACGAGCTCCTTCGCCTCCTTGAGCCCGAGGCTCGTGAGGCTGCGGACCTCCTTGATGACCTTGATCTTCTCGTTCCCGGCCTGGGCGAGGACGACGTCGAACTCGTCCTGCTCCTCGGCGGCGGCCTCACCGGCGGGGGCGCCGGCGACGGCGGGCCCGGCGGCGACCGCGACCGGCGCGGCGGCGGTCACGCCGAACTCCTCCTCGAAGGCCTTCAGGAACTCGTTCAGCTCGAGGACGCTCATGTTCTTGAAGACGTCCAGCAGCTCGTCGGTGCTGAGCTTGGTTGCCACGGTTGCTACTCCTCGGACTCGGAAGGGGACTCGGAAGGGGACTCGGGTGGTTCGGAAGGCTCGGTCTGTGGGGTCTCGGCGGGTGCGGACGGCTCGTTCGCCGACCGTTGCTCGATCAGGGCCTGCAGGCCGTACGCGAGGTTGCGGGTGAACGCCTGGAACAGCCCGGCCGCCTTCGTGAGCGGCGCCTGAAAGCCGCCGGCGAGCATCCCGAGCAGCTGTTCGCGCGGCGGGATGTCGGCGAGGGCCGAGAGCTCGGCCGCCGTGATCAGCTTGGCATCGAGCAGGCCGCCCTTGACGACGAGCGCCGGATTCGTCCGGCCGAAGTCGCGCAGCGCCTTGGCCGCGGGCACGGCGTCGCCGTGGACGAACGCGATCGCGACCGGGCCCTCGAGCATCGGCAGCAGGTCGGTGAGCCCGGCCTCCTCCGCCGCCCGGCGCGCCAGCCGGTTCTTGAACACCTTGTACTCGGTGTGCGCGGGCCGGAGTGAACCGCGCAGGTCCGCCAGCGCGCGCACGCTGAGGCCGCGGTACTCGGTGAGCACGGCGGCGTCGGCGCCGTCGAGCTTCGTGCGGATCTCCTCGACGACGGCGGCTTTCTCGGGTCTCGGCATGGTGCTCCGTGAACGACAAAACGGGACGCCCAGACACGCGAGGACGTCCCGTCGGCGGGAATCGCCTCGTCCGGCGGGCCCATCCCGTGCTCGCTGTTGCTGGGCCCATTACCGCGGCTGCGACCGGAGGTCTGTGGCGCGATGAACACGATGAAGTTGTGAAGAAACTCTACTAGGCGGCGCTGGCGCGGGTGGCCTCGACGGCCGCTACAGGGTCGATGCGGATGCCGGGGCCCATCGTCGAGGAGACGGACGTCGACTTGATGTAGCGGCCCTTGGCCGCCGCCGGCTTGTTGCGCAGGAGCTCGTCGAGGACCGCCTGGAAGTTGGCGAGGAGCGCGGCGCGCTCGAAGCTCACCTTGCCGATCGGGACGTGCACGTTCCCGTGCCGGTCGGTGCGGTACTCCACCTTGCCCGCCTTGAACTCGGCGACGGTCTTCCCGACGTCGGTGGTGACCGTGCCCGTCTTGGGGTTGGGCATCACGCCCCGCGGGCCCAGCGTGCGGCCGAGCCGGCCGACCTGGGACATGAGATCGGGCGTGGCGATTGCGACGTCGAACTCGAGGAAGCCCTCTTGCACTCGCGCGACGAGATCGTCGGCGCCCACGACGTCGGCGCCTGCCTCCTGGGCCTCGCGGGCGGCGTCGCCGGCGGCGAAGACGGCGACCCGGACGGGCTTGCCCGTGCCGTGCGGCAGCGAGACGGTCCCCCGGACCATCTGGTCGGCCTTGCGGGGATCGATGCCGAGCCTGAACGTGGTCTCGACTGTCTCGTCGAAGTTGCGCTTCGCCAGCGACTTCACAAGGTCGAACGCCTCCTCCGGCGTGTACAGACGCTCGCGGTCGAACTTGCGCGTGGCGTCGACGTACTTCTTGCCGTTACGGCTCACGAGTCCCTCACTTCGATGCCGGCGGAGCGGGCCGTGCCCTCGACCTGCTTCATCGCGCCCTCGGGATCGATCGCGTTGAGGTCGGGCATCTTGGTCTCGGCGATCTCTCGGACCTGCTCCCGGGTGACCGAGCCCACCTTCTCCATGCGGGCGTTCGGTGACCCCTTCTCGAGCCCGGCGGCCTGCTTCAAGAGGAACGTGGTCGGCGGCGTCTTTGTGATGAACGTGAACGAGCGGTCCTCGAAGATCGAGATCTCGGCGGGGATGATCATCCCGCGCTGCGACTCCGTCTGGGCGTTGTACGCCTTGCAGAAGTCCATGATGTTGATGCCGTGCGGGCCGAGAGCGGTACCCACCGGCGGGGCGGGCGTCGCCTGCCCGGCCGGGATCTGGATCTTGACCACCGCGGCCAACCGCTTCTTTGCCACCGTCGTGCTCCGCTTCCGTGTCGTCTATAGCTTCGAGACCTGGCCGAACTCGAGCTCGACCGGGGTCTCGCGCCCGAAGATGTTGACCAGCACCTTGAGCTTCGAGCGGTCGACGTCGATCTCGCTGATGGCGCCGTTGAAGTCGGCGAAGGGCCCGGCGATGACCCGCACCTGCTCGCCGATCTCGAACTCGAGCCGCGGCCGTGCCTTCTTCTGCGCCACCTCGGGGCCCTCGGCCTGGCCGGTACCCAGGATGTCCTCGACCTCGCGTTGTGACAGCGGTGTGGGCTTGGCGCCGCTGCCCACGAAGCCGGTCACGCCGGGGGTGTTGCGCACGACGTACCACGAGTCGTCGTCGAGCTCCTGGCGCACGAGCAGGTAGCCGGGGAACACCTTCTTCTGCACGACGACCTTGCGGCCCCCCTTGAATTCGATGACGTCCTCCATCGGGATGACGACCTCGTAGATGCGGTCCTCGACGTTCATCGACCGGACGCGGCTCGCCAGGTTCTGTTTCACCTTGTTCTCGTAGCCGGCGTAGGTGTGGACGACGAACCAGTTGCCGGGCCGATCGAACGGACTGGGCTCGGCGGGCGGTGCTGCCTCTTCGTCCTCGGCTTCGGTCACGTCGACGAGCTCGGCGTCCTCCAAGGACGGCTCGGGCGTGACCTCGACGATCTCCTCGGCCGGCTCGCCCGGCGACTCGAGGATCGACACCGGGTCGGCAGCGTCGGCGTCGGCCTCCTGGCTCTCGTCGCGCGGGCCGACGGACAGGATCGCCTCCGCCTCGGCCACGATGTCGCTCTCCGACGCGCTCGCCAGGTCGCCCCGCTCCTCGCCCTCCTCCTCGGCCGCCTCCTCCTCGGCCTCCTCGGTGCGGGCCTCCTCGAGGGGGGTCGTGTCGGCGTCGTCGGGGGTCTCGTCGGCGAGGCGCGCGTCGGGGAGCACCGGGTCCTCGGCCGGGGTTTCGGGGATCGGCTCGTCGGGCGACGTCACCTCGTCGGCCGCGCGCTCCTCGGCCGGAGTCTCGTCGTCGCGGCCGGGCCGCTCGTCGTCGGGGGGAAAGGTCGTCATCGTCAGTCGAACAGGAAGAGCACGAGCTTGGCCGACAGGTAGTCGTAGCCGAAGATGAGCGCGGTCATGAACGTGACCGCGATGAGCACGATGATCGTGGAGTTCACGACCTCGTGACGGGTTGGCCACGCGACCTTCCGCAGCTCGCCCCGGACCTCGCTGAGGTATTGGCGGGGCCCGACGCGCTCGCGTTGAGGGGCTGCCTGCGGACGGGGCCGGCGCTCGGGCGCGCGCGGCCGGTCCGACTTCTGGCGCTGCATGAGTCGTTTGGTCTGTCGGTTCACGTCACCGCCTCGGTGCCGGGCGATCGATTGTGCGAGCAGGGCAGGAGGGACTCGAACCCCCAACCGCCGG
>DATFXL010000055.1:0-2777 GCA_035316025.1 Acidimicrobiia bacterium | reverse complement strand
GGGTGAGCGGGACGCGAGGAACGACAGCACGTCCGAGCGGGTGAGCACGCCGACGGGATGTCCGCCTTCGAGCACCAGCACCGATGGCGCCCGATCGAGCTGGGCGACGAGCGTCGAGACGGGCTCGCCGATGCCGACCATCGGCATGCTCGGGCTCATGATCTCCTTCACGGGCCGGTCGAGCGCCGAACCGTCGCCAAAGGCGCGATCCATGAGCTCGAGCTCGTTGACGACGCCGCTCACCTCCTTCGCCGCCAGCGGTTGCTCGGTGGTCACGCTCACGACCAGCTGCGAGATGCCGAGCTCGCGCATCATGCCGATGGCGTGGCGCGCCGGCTGGTCGGGGGTGATCAGGACGAGGTCGGGGACGCGGCGGTCCTTGGCGGCAAGGACGTCGCCCGCGCACGGGCCGTCGCCGCAGCGCAGGAACCCGAAGTCGATCATCCATTGATCGTCGAAGATCTTGGACAGGTAGTTGCGGCCCGAGTCGGGCACGAGGACCACGACCACTTCGTCGGAAACGAGCTCCTGGGCCACGACGAGCGCGGCGTGGACCGCCGTGCCGCAGGACCCGCCGATGAGGAGCCCTTCCTCGCGGGTCACGCGCCGAGCCATCGCGAACGACTCCGCGTCGCTCACCTCGATCACGCGGTCGATGACCGACGGGTCGTACGTCGAGGGCCAGAAGTCCTCGCCCACGCCTTCGACCAGGTACGGGCGACCGGCGCCGCCGGAGTAGACGGAGCCCTCGGGATCGGCGCCGATGACCTGGACGTCGGCGTTCCGGGCCTTGAGGTAGCGGCCGACGCCGGTGATGCTGCCACCGGTGCCGATGCCGGCGACGAAGTGGGTGACGCGCCCGGCGGTCTGGCGCCACACCTCGGGGCCGGTCGATCGCTCGTGCTCGGCCGGGTTGGCCGGGTTCGAGTACTGGTCGGGCCGGAACGAGTCCGGCGTCTCGCGCACGAGCCGCTCCGCCGTCGAGTAGTACGAGTCGGGATGCTCGGGCGGGACCGCCGTCGGACACACGACGACCTCGGCGCCGTAGGCGCGCAACAGCGCGACCTTCTCCTCGCTCATCTTGTCGCTCATCACGAAGATGCAGCGGTACCCGCGCTGGGCCGCGATGATCGCGAGGCCGACACCGGTATTGCCCGAGGTGGGTTCGACGATCGTGCCGCCGGGTTTCAGGAGCCCGTCGCGCTCGGCGGCGTCGACCATGGCGACTGCAGGGCGATCCTTCACCGAACCGCCCGGGTTCGTGGTCTCCATCTTGGCGATGAGATCGCACGTCAGGCCGCGCCCGATGCGCGGGAGCCGGACGAGCGGCGTGTCACCGATGAGCTCGAGGACCGAGTCCGCCACGTCCATCTCGCCGCTCATCGCCCGCGACCGTAGCCCGCGCCGTCGTATTCTCGATTCCCTTGCAGGAGCACTCGTTCTCGATCGTCGTCGACGCGCCGCCCGAAGAGGTGTGGGAGGTCTTCTGGTATCGCGGGGATGACCGACCGAAGAACAAGATCGGGAGGATCGACATCCTCCACCCCGGGGACGAGGTCGGGAACGGGCTCGTCCGCCACTGCACGTTCCCGGTGCCGCGGTTCCTGCTCTCGGGCGGCGTGGGTCAGTCGTGGGAGTGGCTGACCGAGGTGACGCTCCACGAGTCGTGGCGCTACGACGCCATCGGCAAGCCGCTGTGGTCACGTGCCGAGGGCTTCCAGCGCCTGGAGGATCTCGGCGACGGCCGCACCCGTATCCACTTCACCGAGCGATACGAGACGTTCAATCCGTGGATGCGGCGCCTCGGCCTCGAGCGCTACGTGCACAAGCGGCTCTCGCGCGACAATGACACGCTTCTTGCCGCCATCGAGGGCGGCATCCGCTGGCACCGGAAGCGCCGCGCCCGCGACGACAAGGCGACGGGCCGCTGAGCCGGCGGAATGTTTCGGTTCACGCGGAAGACGTTGTCGGTGTCGTACGTCGTCCTCTCTCACCTGACCCGCTGCCCGTACGTACGAGGATCGACATGACGGATCTCGGGACCGTTCAAGTCGCCGAGCTCGACTGGACAGCGATCGGCGAGGACCTCGACCGGTGGGGCTTCGCCGTCACTCCTCCGCTGATCGACGCCGGCGAGTGCCGTGAGCTGATCGACCTGTTCGACGTCGACGAGGCCTTCCGCAGCACGATCGTGATGTCACGGCACGCATTCGGGGAGGGCACCTACCGGTACTTCACCGATCCGCTACCTCCGATCGTGCAGCAGCTCCGGGTCGACATGTATGGACCGCTGATGCAGATCGCCAACGCCTGGGCGGCGCAGCTCGGCACACCCGAGTTCCCCGACACGCTCGACGCACTCCTCGAGGTCTGCGCGGCGGCAGGACAGCACCGGCCCACGCCCCTTCTCCTGCGCTACTGGGCGGACGGGTACAACTGCCTGCACCAGGACATCTACGGCGACGTCGCGTTCCCGCTCCAGGTCACGATCATGCTCAGCGCGCCGGGCGAGGACTTCACCGGCGGCGAGAACGTCCTCGTGGAGCAGCGACCCCGCGCTCAGTCACGCCCCGTCGTCGCCAGCCCTCGACGGGGCGAGGCGCTGATCTTCCCGACGCGCGATCGTCCGGTGCCCGGGAAGCTGCGGCCGAAGCGCGTCGTGATGCGCCACGGCGTGAGCACGGTGCATTCGGGCCAGCGCACGACCCTCGGCATCATCTTCCACAACGCTCGGTAACTCAGCCGGGCGCGATCGGGCTGAGCGCGGCGAAGCCGTT
>DATFXL010000054.1:0-49880 GCA_035316025.1 Acidimicrobiia bacterium | reverse complement strand
TCCTCCAACAAGCCGAGCTCGCGCGCCTGGGCGACGGCTTCCGCCCTCGAGCTGACGCCGAGCTTGCGGTAGGCCGCGATCGCCTGTGTCTTCACGGTGTTCCGCGAGACGATGAGCTCCTCGGCGATGGCCTCGAAGCTCAGGTGCGTCGGCAAGTAGCGGAGCACCCGCATCTCGGCCGGGGTCAGGGGAGTGGCCGCCAGCCCGACGGGCACCGTCGACGCGTCCGTCATGCGCTCGACCTCCTCGAGACGCGTCGGCAGCACCCCGGCATCGGGGCATCTCGCGAGGATGCGATGAGCCTCTCGCACGAGCATTCGTGACGTGCTGACGTCCCCGAGAAGCAGGGTCGCGCGCGCGAGCGCCAGCGCGGCATCGGCGACCAACCCCGCGCCGAAGCCCGTGAGCTTCTCGAGCAGCCACAAACCGTGCTTCGAGGCGCTCCGGGCGGCGGCCGTCTCGCCCTGCCGAGCGTGCGACAACGCGGCGGTGGCGTACACGAGCGCCATCGCCGGCCGTTCGCCGAGCACGTAGCGGTCTACCTCCCGCATGGCTTGGTCGATCAACGCGGCGCCCTCGGCCGGCGCGCCGGCGTCGATCGCCAGGAGGGCGAGGTCCGACAAGCAATGGACGTAAACCGACGGATGAAGAACGCCCGACAAGCGCGCGCCGTCCTCGAGGCAGTCGCGCGCAAGTTCTCGGTCCCCGAGAAGTCGATGGGCGCTGCCCTCGATGAAGCGCGCGATCGGACGGAACGGGCTGTCCGGACGATCCAGCCCGAAGGCGAGCGCAGCGTCATCGCGCGCACGGGTCAACCCCTGTGTGCCGCCGAGGGCGCGCAGGAGCAGCACGGCGGCGCGAACGGGCATGCCTCCAGGCAGGATCTCGCCCTCGGCACGTTCGGCGAGGGATGCCCAATAGCCGACGCTTCCGGTGTCGCCCGCAGTGAGTGACCACCACGCGGCCGCCAGCGCCAACGGCGCGTGCGTCGCGACCTCGTCGGGCGTGAAGGGCTCGAGCCAGCGGGTGACGGTCGCGGTCCGGCCGCGGCTGAGGTACGCAGGAGCGTGGAGCCAGATCAGCTCGGCCATACGGTCGATGTCATAGGCGGCGCGGGCGTGACCGAGCGCGCCGTCGATGTCGCCGTGCCGCTCCCACCATTCACTGGCGCGCGCGTGCAACTTCGCCCGGACCGACGGGTCGAGTTGATTCAGCTCGTCATCGAGCATGTCGCGAAACAGGTGGTGGTACCGGTACCACTCGCCGTGTCGATCGAGCGGGACAAGGAAGAGGTTCGACGCCTCGATGGCGGCAAGCATTCGAGCGGAGTCGTCGCGTTCGAGCACGTCGTCGCACACCCGCGCCGACACCCTGTCGAGCACCGAGGACCGCACGAGGAAGTCGCGTAGCTCGTCGGGGAACGCGCGCAGCGCTTCGTCGCGGAGGTAGTCCGCGACCAGGCGGTCGTCGCCCGCGAAGCGTGCCGCGGCGGCACTGGGATCATGGGAATCACGCAGCGTGATCGCCGCCAGGTACAGGCCCGCCGGCCAGCCTTCGATCCGGGACACGAGGGACTCGAGCGCCCCGGGGCCGAGCTGCACGCCCGCCTCGGCAAGGAGCGTCCGCCCTTCTCGCTCGTTCATCGCCAGGCTCTCGGCTCCGATGCGAAGCAGATCTCCCTTGACGTTCATGCGTGGGAGCGCGAGGGGCGGGGCGCTGCGCCCGGCGAGCACGAGCTGTGACCCGCGCGGCATGTCAGCGGCAAGCCGCTCGAGCACGGCGACCGATCCCGCCTCGTGGAGGAGGTGCACATCGTCCAGCACGAGCACGAAGGGCTGCGCCCGGTTGGCGAGAACGTTGCCGAGTCGGGGGAGGCGGATGCTCACGAGATCCGCCTCCGACATCGCGAGCGCGGCGAACGTCTGCGGATCGAGCGGCTCGACCGAATCGAGCGCGAGTGCGAGGTACACGAGGAACGCGGACGGGTCGTTGTCCTCGGCGGTGATCGTCAGCCAGGCGTACGGCCGTCCGGCCGCCGCCGTCATCTGCCTCACGAGCATGGTTTTGCCGTAGCCGGGGGGCGCGACCACGAGCCCGATCGTCGCGTCGGTGTCCGCGAGACGCGTGGTCAGCTCCGGGCGCGGAACGACCCCGGAGTGCAGCTCGGGTCGGCGCAGCTTGATCGCGCTCGGGACGAAGCGCAGGACCCCTTCGAGGAGCCCTTCCTTGGAAACGCCGCTTCTCGACGCAGCCTTCGTATTTGGACCTGCCACTGCGAACAGCGTGACGGGTTGGAGGGCGCCAAGCAAAGGCCAGAAGTCACGCCGACAGTGAACTCTTGGCGCTGCTAGTCGGTCGGGATGAGCTCGAGCTGCTCGAGCAGCGAGACTTCGTCCCAATACTGGCGGAACGCCCGAATGCGGTCGCCCTCGAAGTCGGCCACTGTGACGCCCCGCAGTGTGAAGCGACCGCCGGTGGGCTCGATCACGACGTCCTCGTCGACCACGAGCGGACCGGAGTGGGTCGCGGTCGCGATCCACTCCGCGCACGCCTGGTCGGCGCCCACGTCGAGCGGTGTCACCTCGAGGTCGATGTCGGAGAACGCCTCCTGCCGGTCCTCGAGCTCGACGGCCAGCTCGGCCGCCGACGAGACCGTCATCACCGGCGACCAACCCTGCACGTCGTCGGCGTACAGCTCGCGCACGACTCGACTGTCGCCGCTCACCGACGCCTCGATCGCTTGCACCAATACCGCAGCTCGATCGGCACTGGATCCCATCACGCCTCCTGTCGTGCGGAACGAACGACGCTCAAATCCCGAGGAGCTTCGATTTCGCCGCCGCGAACTCGTCGTCGTTCAACGCACCCGATTCGTGGAGCTTGGCGAGCCGCTCGAGCTCCGCCGTCGCGTCCGCCGGTGCCCGTGCCGCGGGCGCAGGAGCCGCCGGCGGTGGCGCAGCTTGCGTCTGCGCGTAGGCCTCTTGCGCCTGCTCGTTGTACGCGTTCTGCTCCTGCCGCCGCTGCCCGGCCTTGTAGGCGACGGTTGCGGTTGCGGCACCGGCAGCCACCCGCATCAACGGCCGCCTCGGCCGGAACATCAAACCCATGGCTGCCTCCTCGTCCGCGCCGCCCCCCCGGAGCGTGCTCATCCGACGGTACGGAGGAGATGGACAACCGTCATCATCCCGGCGGGATGAATCCCACCGGGGCCCCGATCGGGTGAGCGTACGCTCCGCTCGTGGCCGCGGCCGGGGACGATCTCGACATCGCCGCCGTCGTCCGCGAGACGATCGAGTTCCTCGCCGTTCGGCCCGAGGACGACGGTTGGGTCGGCGACGCGCCCGAGTGGTTCGGCGAGCGGCTGTTCGGCGGCTTCGTGCTGGGACAGTCGGTACACGCCGCCACGCAGAACACGCCCGAGGGTCGGCGCATCCACTCACTTCACGGGTACTTCCTGCGCCCGGTCTTCGCGGGGCTCCCACTGAGGTACCGCGTCGAGCCGCTGCGCGAGGGACGCACACTGACGACGCATCTCCTCGAGGCGACCCAGGACGGCAAGCCCGTGTTCACGATGATGTGTTCGTTCGCGGCCGACACCGACGGCTACGAGTACGAGCTGCCGCTCGGGCAACCGGTGCCCGCGCCGGACCAGCTGCCGATCGAAGTCGGCCCCGGACCGTGGGAGGTCGCGGAGGTCGGCCCGACCGACCCGGCCGCCGACGGCACTCGAGCCTCGACCCGGCGGGCATGGTTCCGCATCGGGAGCTCGCTTCCGGACGACGCCAACCTGCACACTGCGCTGCTCGCGTTCCTCACCGACATGACCGGCACCGGCGGCCGACCGCTCCAACTCGACGGCGACGTCACCGGGATGATCAGCATCGATCACGCAGCGTGGTTCCATCGGCCCGTGCGCGCCGACGAGTGGGCGCTCTACGACGTCCACTCGCTCGTCAATACCGGCGGGCGAGGCGTGCTGCGCGGCGCGATCTACGGGCCCGAGGGACGCCTCGCCGCGTCGGTGGCGCAGGAGATGATCCTCCGGCCGTACGCTTAGAGCGGTGGCGGACGCCAGAGACACGGCGAAGGACTTTGCGGCGCGGGTCGTCACCGGCATCCACCGCGCGGTCTTCCGGACGAGCAACGGCCGGATGGGGAACCGCGGTTACGGCATGCCGGTCCTGGAACTGACGACGACCGGTCGCAAGACCGGCAAGCGGCGGACGACGATGCTGACATCGCCGGTGCAGGACGATGGCAACGTCGTGCTCGTCGCGTCCTATGGCGGCGACGATCGCCATCCCACCTGGTTCCTCAATCTCCGCGACGACCCGAAGGTGGAGATCACGATGGAGGGCCGGACACGTGCGATGCGGGCGCGCGTCGCCTCGCCCGAGGAGAAGGCCGCGCTCTGGCCCCGTGTGGTCGCGGCCCACAAGGGCTACGGCGAGTACCAGACGCGAACGAAACGCGACATCCCGCTCGTGATCCTCGAGCTGTAGCGCATGCCCGAGAGCAGCGCAGCCGGACGGCAGCTGATCGGGCAGGGCCGTGAGGCGCAGATCTTCGAGTGGGAAAACGGCACAGTGCTCCGATTGCTGCGCGCCTCCGGCGGTGCCGGCCGCGTCGAACGAGAGGCGGCGGCGATGCGAGCGGCGGCGAGCGCCGGCGTCGCCGTCCCGGCCGTGTTCGGCACGACGACGGTCGACGGTCGAGCCGGGCTCATCACGGGCCGGGTCGACGGCCCCGACCTGATCACACTCATGGGCAAGGAACCGTGGATGGTGCCCAAGGCGGCGCGCATCGTCGGCACGACGCAGGCACGAATGCACGGTGTCGTCGCGCCTGTCGAACTGACGAGGCTGCGGGAGCAGATCCGCTTCAAGATCAACGCCGCGACCGACCTGCCCCGCGAGCTCGCCGAGTCCGCGCTCGCGATGCTGGAAGCGTTGCCTGACGGCGATCGCCTGTGTCACGGCGACTTTCATCCCGCCAACGTCCTCGTGGGGCGGAACGGTCCGGCGGTCATCGACTGGACCGGCGCCACACGCGGCGATCCGGCCGCCGACCTCGCTCGTACTCGCCTGCTCCTGCAGGCCGGCGCCGTCCCCGAGCACATGCCCTTCCTGATCCGTCGCCTGCATGCCCTCGGCCGCGGAGCCTTCTACCACGGCTACCGCCGCGCCTACGAGCGCCTCCGCCCCATCGACACCGCCCTCGTCGATCGCTGGGAGGCCGTGCGCGCCGCCGACCGCCTCTTCGAGGGGATCCCGGAGGAACGTCCCACGCTCCTCGGCATCGTCGAGCGGCACGCGAGAGCGCCCCGGTAGGGCTACCTCTCTGCGAGCCAAGCCCCCAACGCGCTGAGGAACGACGCGCGTCCTTGCCGTTCGCGCCACGGCTCGTGGCCGCAACGCGTGATCTCGACGTACTCGAGCTGCGGAACGTAGGGGAGCAGCGAGTCGCGGATCATGGCGCCGGGGTGGGGATCTTCGGCGCCGTGGAGCATCAGGACCGGCGCGCTGATGGCTTCGAACGATCGGGGCTCGAGCCCGCTGTCTTGTCGTCGGAGCACGTCTCGCCACGTCTCCTCGTGCCCGGCGGCGTCGGCGGGCAGCGTCGGGAGGCCGCCGTCCGGCAGGAGCTCGACGGACTGGACCTCGGCGGCGAGCTCCCCTCGGAGCGCGAGCACACCGTCCCGCTCGGCACCGGTACCCCCCCGGGCCAGCGCAGCCTCGAGCTCATCGCGTCGGACGCGGCTTGTGTCGTCGAGTCGCGCCTCGAAGCGATGCTGGTACTCGCTTCGGCTCCTCCGGTCGTACGTACCGCACCCGACCAGCGCCAGCGCCCGCACGGCCGTGGGATGGCGTGCGGCGTAGGACAGCCCGAGCATCGCCCCCCACGAGTGGCCGACGATCGTCGCGCCTTCGGGGAATACGTCGTGCAGGTCGGTTACGTGGCGATCAACCGTGAGGTCGACGTCGCCGCTTCGACGCTGGAGCGGCTCCCAGACGTCGAACGCCGGCGCGAGCGCTTTCGCCAGCCCGGCCGCCGAACCGGGTGCGCCCGGGCCTCCGTGCAGCACCACGATCGGGCCGGCCCGGCCGGGGTACGTGCGAACGTCGATGGGCTCCACGACCGGCAGTTTTCACCGTCAACGGGCCCTACGCTCGCGAGCGTGGAAGCGGAGACCCGGTACGCAAAGAGCGGTGATGCGTACATCGCGTACCAGGTGCTTGGGGAGGGTGGTGGGCCCGATTTGTTGTACCTCTCCTCGGGGACCATCTCGATCGACTCGATCGACGACGAACCGGGCTTCGCGCGCTTCCACGCGAGCCTGGCTTCGTTCAGCCGGCTGATCCGCATGGACCTCCGCGGTGTCGGGCTGTCCGACCCGATCGACCCTTCGGTGCCGCCTTCGCTCGAGCAATGGGTCGACGACGCACTGGCCGTCCTCGACGCCGCCGGCTCGGAGCAAGCCGCACTCTGCGGAGCCGACGACGGCGCGCTCGTCGCCATACTCACCGCCGCCACACACCCGACTCGGACGTCGGCACTCATTCTGGTGAACGCCTACGCGCGCTTGCGACGTGACGTCGACTATCCGGCGGGCCTCCCGGACCATCTTGTCGTCCGGTTCTCGGACATGGTCTTCGACAAGGAGCGGCCGGAAACCTCCTTCTCCGACTTGGAAGTCTTCGTTCCCGCGGTCGCCGCCGATCCGCGGTTCCGCCAGTGGTGGCAACGTGCTGGCAACCGGGGCGCGAGCCCGGCGACTGCGCAGGCGCTCGCGCGCACCCGCTTCGAGAGCGATCTGCGGTCGGCGCTGCCCGCCATCCAGGCGCCGACGCTGATCATCCACCGCAAGGACGACCGCGCCGCCCTCGTCGGCCATGGTCGCTACCTCGCCGAGCACATCGCCGGGGCGCGGTACGTGGAGCTGCCGGGTGAGGAGCACCTCCCGTACGTCGGCGACAGCGACGCGATCGTCGCCGAGATCGAGGAGTTCCTTACCGGAATGCGACACGTCGACGCAGACCGCGTGCTGGCGACGATCCTGTTCTGCGACATCGTCCGCTCGACCGACCTCGTCCGCGAAGTCGGTGACCGCCGCTGGCGCGACGTTCTCGACGCGTACTACGCCGCCATCCGCCGACAACTCGCGCGCTTCGGCGGAAACGAGGTCAAGACGATGGGCGACGGGGTCCTCGCGTCGTTCGACGGACCCGCGCGTGCGATTCGCTGCGGCCTCGCCATTCGGGACGGCGCCCGCCAGTTGGGCCTGGAAGTGCGCGTCGGGCTCCACACGGGCGAGGTCGAGACGATGGGTGACGACATCGGGGGGCTGGCGGTCCACATCGGCGAGCGGGTCTGCGCGAGCGCGGAGCCGGGGGAGGTGCTGGCGTCCCGGACGGTGGTGGACCTCGTCGCCGGATCGGGTATCAGGTTCGAGGATCGAGGAGAACACGAGCTCAGAGGCGTTCCCGACCGCTGGCAGCTGTACGCCGTGACGTCGTGAGCGCCGGGCTCCGACCAACGGCCGAAGCGGAGAGACCGAAGAGGAGAGAGCGGGGAGAGGAGGCGACGGCGTATGACCACTGACGCACACGAGCAGGCCGTGATCGACGCAGTGCCGAAGGCGCTGCTCGTCGGGGGCGAGTGGCGCTCGGCGGGGTCGGGCAACACCTTCGCTGTCGAGGACCCGGCGACGGGGGACGCATTGTGCGACGTGGCCGACGGAGACGCCGACGACGCCCTGGCGGCGCTGGGCGCGGCCGCATCCGCCCAGGCGGCGTGGGTCGCGCACCCGCCCCGGGAGCGGGGCGAGATCCTGCGCCGCACCTACGAGCTGCTCAGCGAGCGCATCGACGACCTCGCGCTCCTGATGACCCTCGAGATGGGCAAGCCGGTCGACGACTCGCGCGCCGAGATCAAGTACGCGGCCGAGTTCTTCCGCTGGTTCTCGGAAGAGGCCGTCCGGATCGACGGCCGCTACACCGTCGAGCCCGGCGGCAACGGACGGCTGCTGATCCTGCGTCAGGCCGTGGGGCCGTGCCTGTTCATCACGCCGTGGAACTTCCCGACCGCCATGGGGACGCGCAAGATCGGACCGGCGGTGGCGGCGGGCTGCACGATGGTCGTCAAGCCGGCGGCGTTGACGCCGTTGTCGATGCTGGCGTTGGCGCAGATCCTCACCGAGGCGGGTCTCCCGCCCGGCGTGCTGAACGTCGTCACGTCGAAGCGCGCCGGCGCGACCACCGGTCCGCTGCTCGAGGACCCTCGGCTCCGCAAGCTCTCGTTCACGGGCTCGACCGAGGTCGGCAGGCAGTTGATCGCGGCGTCGGCGGCCCAGGTGCTGCGGGTGTCGATGGAGCTCGGCGGCAACGCACCGTTCCTCGTCTTCGAGGACGCCGACCTCGACGCCGCCGTCGACGGCGCGGTGCTGGCGAAGATGCGGAACATCGGCGAGGCGTGTACGGCCGCCAACCGCTTTCACGTGCACGAGTCCGTGGCCGAAGAATTCGCCGCCCGCCTTGCCGAGCGACTCGGCGCGATGCGGGTCGGACGGGGCACCGAGCCCGGTGTCCAGGTCGGTCCGCTGGTCGAAGCCAAACAACGCGACAAGGTGATCGAGCTGGTCGACGACGCCCGCGACCGCGGCGCCAAGCCGCTGATCGGCGGGGAACCGCTCGACGGGCCGGGCTACTTCTATGCACCGACCGTGCTGCGCGACGTGCCGTCGGACGCGCGGGTGTTACGTGAGGAGATCTTCGGCCCGGTGGCGCCGATCGCGACGTTCATGAACGACGACGAAGCACTGCGCGCGGCCAACGACACCGAGTACGGGCTCGTGTCGTACGCGTACACCCGGGATCTCGACCGTGCCTTCCGGGTCATCGAAGGCCTCGAAACCGGAATGGTCGGGCTCAACCGTGGGCTCGTCTCGAACCCGGCCGGGCCCTTCGGGGGCGTCAAGCAGTCGGGGTTCGGGCGCGAAGGCGGCCACGAAGGCATCAACGAGTACCTCGAGGTCAAGTACGTGGCCGCGCAAGTCGGCAGGTAGGTTGCGCTTCGACAGCGAGAGAGCCGCTGCGGAGCGAGCGATCGGAGGAGTGGAATGGCCGCGTCCAGCGCAACCTTGCACGAGCCGGCGGAGACGCTTGGGACCGAGGCGATCGACCGTCACCGCGCGACCGTCTCGATCATGGAGGAGCTCGAGGCGATCGACTGGTACGACCAGCGGGCGATCGCATCCACCGACGACCAGCTCCGGGCGATCCTCGAGCACAACCGCGACGACGAGAAGGAGCACGCGGCGATGGCGCTCGAGTGGCTGCGGCGCCACGACGCGGCGCTCGACGGTCAGCTGCGCCGCTACTTGTTCACCGAGGGCTCGATCACGGCCGAGGAGGGCGAACCGGCTGCAGGGGACGGCGGCGGCTCGGGGTCGCTCACGATCGGCAGCCTGCGGTCGGAGGTGACGCCGTGAACCATCTGCTGCGCGACCTCGCGCCCGTCTCGGACCCGGGGTGGGAGGCGATCGAGGAGGAGGCGTCGCGCACGCTGCGCCACTTCCTCGCCGCCCGCAAGCTCGTCGACTTCTCGGGCCCCCTCGGGTGGGAGCACTCGGCCGAGACGCTCGGCCGGGTCGATCCGCTCGGGGACGCACCTGCGGGGGTCGACGCCGCCATCCGAATGATGCAGCCGCTCGCCGAGCTGCGCACGCCGTTCGAGTTGTCGCGCCGGGAGCTCGAGGCGATCGACCGGGGCTCGCGTGACTACGACCTCCAGGTCGTGATCGACGCCGCCCGCCAGGCGGCCTCGGCCGAGGACGCCGCCGTGTTCCACGGTTACGACGCCGCCGGCATCGCCGGCATCAGCCAGAGCACGCCGCACGCACCCGTCGTCATCGGCGACGACTACAACCAGTACCCGGGGACGGTCGCCCGCGCCCTCGCCACGTTGCAAGCCGCCGGGATCGCGGGGCCGTTCGCGATCGCGCTGGGGCCGCGCTGCTACACGGGCGTCATCGAGACGACCGAGCACGGCGGGTACCCGGTACTCGAGCACATCCGCCTGATCCTCGGTGGCCCGATGGTGTGGGCGCCGGCAGTCGACGGCGCCATCGTCGTGAGCCTGCGCGGCGGCGACTTCCAGCTCACGTGCGGGCAGGACTTCTCGATCGGCTACCTCGATCACGACGCTGACAGCGTCCGCCTGTACCTCGAGGAGAGTATGACGTTCCGGGCGCTCAGCCCCGATGCCGGCGTCGCGCTCGTGTACGCCTGACCGTAGCGAGCGCGTTACGAGATCGGCCTGGGGTCGCTCTCCTGGATGGCGTGGAACACGTCGGGTCCGATGGGCAGCGGCGCGCAGCCGTGGTCCTGCTCGCACACGCCGTCGAAGCGGGGCGCAGCGGCCTGATGGCAGCTGGCGCAGTTGCCGCCGAAACGGTTGACCACGTCCGACGTCCCGCGCTTGTCGATCACGGTCCCGTCCGGCGAGACCGACAGGAAGAAGAACTCCCAGTCGCGTGTAGTCGGGCTGAATCCCTTCTCGCGCTTCACCATCGCCTCCTGGGGCACGAGCTGGATGATGGTGCCGACCGGGTACACGCCGCCGCTAGGTGAGTTGGCGACGGCGAGTGCCTGGTCGAGGTGGCCCAGGCGGTTGTCGATGTAGAAGTCCCGCACCTTCGTCATGGTGTGGAGGTTGCGGAAGTCTCCCGCCTGGGCGACGAAGTCCTCAGGGGACGCCCGCTTCGCCGCTCGGTGCGCCCCCTCGCCGCCGCCGCTGCATGCGCCCAGGGCGAGCACGACGGCCACGGCCATGGCCGCGGCCGGGATCCACGTAGCCAGAACGCGTCGGATCGTGATCCGCACCTCCGCCCCCTGTTCCTCGGACCTCGGTGCTACGTACGGTCGTCGCCGCCCGGGGGATTGCGCTGCGGGTTCTCGAGAAACGGGCGAAACCGATCCAGGAGGCCGTCGACACCGGCGCCGTGGAGGGTCATCCCGCCGTCGACCACGACGTTCTGGCCCGTCACGAACCGGGCGAGGTCGGAGCTGAGGAATACCACGACGTCGGCGACGTCCTCCGGCGTCCCCACCCGTCCCAGCGGTGTCTTCGCGGTCATGTGCTCGACCATGCCGTCCATGCCGAGGAGGAGGTCGGTGAGCCCGGTGTGGATCATCCCCGGCGACACCGCGTTCGCCCGTATCGTCGGCGCGTACTCGTGCGCGGCGTTCGCGGTGAGGGCGACAACGCCCGCCTTCGCCGCCGAGTACGGCGCCTCACCAGCCGACGGGCGTGTCCCGCTGATCGACGCCGTGCTCACGATGCTGCCGCTTCCGCCCGCCAGCAGGTGCGGCGCCGTCGCCTTGATGCCGTGGAACACACCGCCGAGGTTCAGGCCGACGATGCGCTCCCATTCGTCCCCGGGCCACTCATGGATCTGGGACAGGTTGCTCCCGCCCGCATTGTTGAACACGGTGCTGAGCCCGCCGAGCGTTGCTGCAGCGTCGTCGACCGCGGCCCGGAGCGCGTCGTAGTCGGTGACGTCAACGGCGTACGCCAGCCCGTCGATCTCCTTCGCGACCCGGTCGGCCGCGTCGCCGTTCACATCGACGACCGCGACGCGAGCGCCCTCCTCGGTCATGCGCCGGCTCGTGGCCCGCCCGATACCGGAGCCACCGCCGGTGACGACCGCCCGCTGACCGCCGAGGAGTCCCATTCGTGCCTCCAGGTAGAGCCGGCATCGTAGCGACGCGCTGCAACGCGCCCCGAGACGAGCCCGGTGTTCGACCAAGATGGAACGCCATGGGGAAGGCCACGATCAAGGGCATCCTTGCCCGCAAGCTGCGGCTTGCGTTGACGACCCTCGCCGTTCTCCTCGGCGTCGCGTTCGTCAGCGGCACCTACGTCGTGACCGACACCATGGAGCGGTCGTTCGACCAGATCTTCCGGCGCACCGTGACCGACGTCGATCTCGTCGTACGGGCACGCGATCCGTACACCGGCGGCGGATCACAGCGCACACGCATCCCCGAGGCCTCCCTGGCCCGCGTGCGCGCGGTCGACGGCGTCGCCACCGCCGACGGCACCACCTTCGGCTACGCGCAGATCGTCGATCGGCACGGCGACTCGATCCAGAACGGCCTCGCCCCCACGATCGGTCTCTCCTGGCCCGAGTCCGGCGCCGGCCCGCTCGCGCTCGCCGACGACGGCAAGAGCCGGGCGCCGCGTGGCGACCGCGAGATCCTCGTCGACGAGGGGACGGCGCGAGCGCACGGCCTCGCCGTCGGCGACCGCGTACGGGTGCTGCTGCAAGGCCCGGCCGAGCAGTTCACGATCGTCGGTCTCTTCGGGCTGAAGGGCCAATCGGATCTCGGCGGAGTGACCGTCACTGCCTTCGACCTCCCGACATCGGAGCGCGTCCTGGCCGTGCCCGGCGCACTCGACGCGATCTACCTCACGACCCGACCCGGCGTGACTCCGGCGAAGGTCTCGTCCGACGTCGCCGCCGTCCTCGGACCGAACTACGAGGTCGTACCGGCCGCGAAGGTCGCCGAGGAGCGGGCCGAGCCGGTGCGACAGGGCGTCGGCAACCTGCGCATGGCTCTGGTCGGGTTCGCGGCCGTCGGGCTCGTCGTCGGCTCTTTCATCATCTTCAACACGTTCGCGATCCTTATCGCGCAAAGAACCCGTGAGCTGGGGCTCTTGCGCGCGCTCGGTGCAAGCCGAACCCAGGTGCTCGGGTCGGTGATCGCCGAGGCGGCGATCGTCGGCGTGGTCGCGGCCGGGCTCGGCCTGGCCGCCGGATACGCCCTCGCGCGCGTCCTACTGAGCGTCGTCGGGTTCACGAGTATCGGGCTGGGTGCACCCGAGGTGGAGCCCATCCTCCTCGCCCGCACCGTGATCGCCGCCGTGGTCGTCGGGGTGGTCGTCACCGTCGGCGCCGCGCTCATCCCCGCGGTGCGCGCTGCCCGGACGTCACCGGTCGCGGCGATCAACGACGTCCCGCGGGCGGGATACGCGCCACTGCGCCGGCGTGCGGCGATCGGCCTCGTCATCGCGTTGCTCGGCGTCGGGGCGCTGTGGTTCGGCTTCCAGATCGACGCGACGCAGCTCGCGAGACGTGTGCAGGTCGTGGCCGTCGGCGCGCTGCTCGCCTTTTTCGGCGTCGTCCTGCTCGTCGCCGCGCTCGCGCGCCCCATGGCACGGGTCGTCGGGTGGCTGCTGTCCCGCTGGGGTGTCACGGGCCGTCTCGCTCAGGGCAACGCCATGCGGAACCCTCGCCGCACCGCCGCGACGTCCTCGGCGCTCGTGGTGGGATTGAGCCTCGTGTGTCTGGTGGCGATCGTCGCCGCGTCGGTCAAGTCGTCCATCCGCACCGGCGTGCAGAAGGGCGTCCACGCCGACTACATCCTCAGCGCCCAGGGCCTGACCGGGTTCTCGCCCCAGGTGAGCTCCCGGGTCGCGTCGCTCCCGTCCGTCGACGCGGCGACGGGGTTGCGTCTGGGGCGCGTCCGGATCGGCGAGCGTCAGCAGCTCGTGGTGGCGGTCGACCCTGCCGTGCTGCCCCGCGTCCTCGACCTCGACATCCGGGCCGGCGGCGTCCAGGGGTTGGCGACGGGCGGCATGCTGCTCTCCCGCGACGAAGCCGAGCACTACGGCGTCGGCCCAGGAGACCGGCTCCCGGTCATCTACCCGCAGACCGGCCCGATCGACGTGCCGATCGCCGGCGTGTACACGCGCAAGCAGTTCACAGGCGGGTATCCGGTCCCGCTCGGCGTCATCTCGATCGCGAGCGCGGAGCAGAACTTCGGCGGTGTCCAACAGGACACCCTCGTCTATGTGAAGGCGAAACCGGGGGAGCGCGCCGAGGCCCGCCGTCAGCTCGAGAGCGCGGTCGGCCGGGACTTCCCGAACGTCCAGTTCGATTCGCGCGCCGAGTTCCAGAACATGCAAGAGGGAACGGTCGACCAGTTCGTCGCCGGCCTCGTCGCGTTGCTGGTCCTGTCGGAGATCATCGCCGTGCTCGGCATCATCAACACGCTGCTCCTGTCGGTGTACGAGCGAACGCGCGAGCTGGGCCTGCTCAGGATCGTCGGCATGTCGCGCACGCAGGTACGCCGGATGGTGCGTGGCGAGTCGATCATCATCGCCGTCATCGGCTGTGTCGTCGGGTTGGGCCTCGGCATCTTCTGGGGATGGGCCTTCACGAGGGCGTTACGCGAGCAGGGACTGGACCAGTTCGCCGTCCCACCGGTGCAAATCGCGCTCTTCTTGGTGTTCTCGGTCATCGCGGGCGCCGTCGCCGCATGGCTACCGGCGTGGCGGGCATCCCGTCTCGATGTGCTCGAGGCGATCTCCGAGGGCGCAACCGACGTCAGGAAGTCCCGTCGCTGGGTTTCGCGCCCGCGGCCCCGCCCGCGTCAGCGTTCGCGCTCGCAGGCGGGCGCGCCCGCCCGAGGAACTCGATCACGGCGAGGTAGGCGAGCAGGAGCAGCACGAGCACCAACAGGCTGAGGGGCGTCGGATCGTCCAGGGAGAAGAGGATCAGGAGCGCCACCGCCACACCCGCAACGCGCAGCGCCATCTTGTGAGCGGCGACCCAGACGCCCACCGGGCCCGCGTCCCATCCTGCCTCGTCTGCCTTTCGTCCCAGGCTGCCGATCAGATCGCGCGAGCCCTGACGGATACGCACCGCGACTCGTGAGGGACCGGAGAGGAACGCGGCGAGCGCCACGATGATCCCGATCAGAGCGAGCACTCGGATGCCGTTGCGGAGGTTCCGGACGATGATGTCGAAGGCGGCGGCAGCCGCATCGTGGTTCTTTGCATGATTGAGATAGATCTCTCGGCCCAACGCGAGCAGCAAGGCCGTGATCCCCATCGCGATGACGATCCCGATGCCCCACCGGATGAGGCTTCGCCGCCGGTTGCCGGAGAGGATCAGGGCCACGCCGAGGAAGACGAACACGAGCACGACGAGCACGACGCGCACCCGGTCGAGCAGATGCACGGCGCGTTTCGCCTGGTCGAGTTGGTCGGCGTCGAACAGGGTGACCTGGAGGTTCTTCTGATCCTTGGCGAGACTGTCGAAGACGGTGACGCCGCGTTGGTCGAGCCGTTTGATGACCTCGTCGATGACCGCCGAGAGGTTCAGGACGACCTTTCCGTTCTTGATCGCGACGTTCCTCTCGGATTCGCCCGTCAGCGCAGCGACGACGAGAGCGTGGGCACGTCGGTTGGCGTTGTCCCAGATCGTTGCGAACTGCTCGCTGGCGAGGACGCGTGTCGCGGCCTCACGGACGAAGGTTTCGACGCCGGTGCTGAGCGGACCGGCGAGGAATTGCGCGCGCTCCGGGAGCGCGTCCTTGGCCTCCGCCTCGACGTCGACCTCCCGGAACAGTCGCGTCGTCAGACGCTCGGCGACCAAATTCGTGATCGCCTCGTTCCTGACCAAAGGCGAGACCGTGTCGACATATCTGTCCGTATCGAGGACGAGGTTGCGGACCCAGACGGACACGCCGGCGAGCGGCACGAGGACCACGCTCAGGAAGACGAGGAACCCGACGAGAAAGCGGCGCCAGCGCGGCTGTCGAGCCGGAGATGGCGCGGGCGCGGCGTCCGCGGTTGCGGTGGCGTCCGTCATTCCGAGATCGTCATCTCTCGCTCACATCCCCGGCACGCGGTCGATCCACAGGTTCATCCGTGCCGGGCCGCGGTGCATCACCCCGAATGGATGATTGCGGGTCTCTCACGGGCTGCGCCTGCCTTCCCCGTTCCCAGAGCGTGCTGTTGAGTATCACACCGGCGACGAAGAGGCGACTGATGAGGAAGAGCGAGAGCAGAAGCGCTGCCGCAACGCCGAGGGCGCCGTACGTCTCGGACGAGGTCGAGATCCGGTAGGAGATGAAGTACACGTTGATGACGTGGATCGCCTGGAGGCCGAGGCCCATGACGACCGCGCCGGGGAGGAGTGCGGTCCAAGGCAGGGGCGGCCGGGGGAGGATCCAGAGGACCAGAAAGGCGAGCCACACGTACCCGATGCCGGCAACGACAGTTGCGATGACACCAGGGCCCGGAGACTCGTGCCGGACCGCCGCCGCGACGAGCGTGACTGTGAAGATCGCGACGATGAATCCGAGGCACGTGAGGACGGCCAGCGGCTTGCGATGGATCGGTCGGACGGGAACGCCCCACGCGAGTGCGCTCACGGCCCGGAACGCTTTGATCGCGCCGAGGCTCGCGAAGTACAGGGCGGGGATCCCGATGAGGAGGGTGATGAACCGGGCGTGCTCCGCATCGGCGGCGGCCTCCGAGACGGACTTCGACGCCAGCCCCACGACCCCGAGATGATTGGCGAGGTCGGACGGGTTGTCGTGATCCGCGGACTCGAGAAATCCCAAACCGCTGACGATCAAGAGTGTGAAGGGGAGCAGCCACAGGAAGAGGCGGTACGCAAGAGCGCCCGCGAGCAGGAAGCCGGCACGGTCCCGGTCCCGTTCGTACGCGCTGAGGGTCGCGTCCACACTGCGAACGCGCGGGCGCCGCTCCTGGACCGCGGCCCACGCCGCATCGACGCGACGCCGGGCCGTCGAGACGACCCCCTTGACCCTTCCGTTCGCGCCCAACGGTCCCATCTTCGCGGAGAACGATGGGCAGAAGCGGGAGACCGAACCGCTAGCATCGCCCCACCGGGCGGTTAGCTCAGGGGGAGAGCACTTCCTTGACGCGGAAGGGGTCAGAGGTTCAAATCCTCTACCGCCCACTCCGACTCGGCGGCGACTTCCGGCTTGTCAGCCACGAGAGTGTGCGGCTCCAGACGACACGTATCATTCCCTCCCGCGCTCCCACTGAGCGCCGGGGAGATACTCAATGGTTGCCCGAGTCGTCCCGCCCAACGGTCACCAGGAGGCCGAAGAGGTCTTCCGGGTGGCGCGCGGCATCGCGACCGCAGTGGCTCCCGCCGCCGGCCTGACCGACGTGCAGGCCGCGTTGCTCGAGGCCATCGCGAGCGCGCTCACCAACATCGACGTCGACTACCGCCACCTGGAGCCCCTGGGCCCCGACGAGCTCGCCGCGATCCTCGAGCCCCACGACCAGAATTACCGCCAGCGCATCGTCCACCACATGGTCCTCGGCGAGCTCGTCCTCCGGCCGCTCCCGACCGAGGTCGCCGCGCGCGTCGCGAAGTATGCGCGGGCGCTCGGGGTCGACGATCGGTTCGTCAGAGTGGCCCGCCGGTACGCACAAGGGGCCTACGGCCTGGCATGGATGGACCTGCGGCGCAGCGGATTCACCGAGCACGTTCGCCGCGCCGGCGCCGGTCAGCCGGGGCACGGCATCGAGTCGACCGACCCGTTCGCGGCGGGCGGCGTCGACCGGAGGCTCCAGGAGCGGTGGGCCGCGTACGGCGACCTTCCGGAGGGAACGCTCGGCCGGGAAGTCTGGGAGCTTTACGACAGCCGCGGCTTCGCTCTCCCCGGCACCGCCGCCGGCGCCTCCGCGTACCTCGCTCAGCACGACTTCGTGCACGTGCTCGCCGACTACGGGACGAATCTCAAGGGTGAGCTCGAGGTCTTCGCGTTCATCGGGCGTGCCGACCCGGACCCGAAGGGCTTCGCGTGGCTGGCGACGCTGATCGGGCTCTTCGAGACCGGGTACATCGCCGATACGGGGTTCTTCGAGCGCGACGTCCGAGAGCGCAACATCCAGGCGCCCGGTATGCACCAGCGGATCGCCGACTCCATACGGCGGGGCAAGGTCGTCAGCGAGAGCTACGGCACCGACCTGTTCGAGGTCGATTATCACCGGATGTCGGAACGTCCCGTCGGTGAGGTTCGGGCCCTGCTCCAGATGCCCGAGAAGTCGACCGCGGCGCGGACGAGCGGCTCGGCCAGCGCGTTCGAGCGAGCCGGGATGTCCGAGCTGCAACGGCGGATGGCCGACGAGCGTGAACGGCGCCACCAGGAGGGTTCGTGAACTTCAGCCAGATCATCTCCGTCCGCTCGGACGACCCCGACGCCATCGTGCAGCTGCTGGTCGACTGGGACCGGCAACAAGCCGAAGCCGACGTCATGGGGTACATCGGGACTCACGTGCTGTCCGACCGCGACGAGCCCGGCCACTACCTCATCATCGCCGAGTTCGCGGCCGTCGACCCGGACGTGTCGGCCGCGGACGAGGCGATGCGCAACAACGAGCGGGCCGAGACGCAGACGTGGGCGCGGAAGTTCCGCGAGGTGATCCAGGGCGAGCCTGCGTACAGCAACTTTGACGAGCTCTACCGAACTGGCTGACGTCGTCGAGCGGCGAGGCACCGCAGTCAGCTCGCCCTCGGTAGAAAGCGAGGCGTCCTTGCCCCGGTTCAGCGTTGTCGTGTGCACGTACAACCGTGCCGACCGAGTTGGTCACGCGGTTGCGAGCGTCCTTCGCCAGACGCTCGAGGACTTCGAGCTCATCGTCGTTGACGACGGATCGGTGGATGCAACAGGCGATGTCGTAGCCGCCATCGACGACCCTCGGCTCCACTACGTCTACCGGGAGAACGGCGGCCTGTCGGTAGCGCGCAACACCGGGGTCGCGAGCGCGTCGGGTCAGTACGTCACGTTCCTCGATGACGACGACGAGGTACTTCCGCGCTGGCTCGAGACGATGGAGGGCGCACTGGCGGGGGATGACGCAGTGGTGAGCTGTGGCGCTTATGTCGTGAACACCAAGGGTCGAGTTCTGGAGACGCTTTCTCCCGCGCCCCTTGGTCCCGTCTACGACCACTATCGAGGTCTGTTCCTTCCCGGGTCTTTCGCGTTGCCCCGACACGGCTATTGCGCCATCGGTGGCTTCGCCGAGGACATTCGGTATTGCCACCACTCCGAGCTGGCCATGCGGTTGCTGCCCTACTGCCGAGCCTCCAACTGGCCCGTCCGAGTGATCGAGGAGCCGCTGCTTCGCTGGGAGACGCGGCCGCTCGGCCAGCGCCGGTCAGCGGCTGCCGAGAACCTCCTGCTCGACATGGAGTACCTGGTCGCCCACCATCACGAGCGTCTGTCGCGGTCTCCGGAAGCACTCTCGAACTGTCATGCACAAGCGGGTGTCGCCGCCGCGAGGCTCGGTCGCTACCAGGAGGCGAGACGCCACTTCGCTCGGGGAGCTCGCGCTCATCCACGGAACCCGAGGCATTGGCTCCGCCTCGCGGTGGCGACGGTTCCGCCCCTCGGCAACAGGGTCTGGCGCACGCGTAGGTTCCGGCACGCGGTGGTGCGGTGGATCCGACGGTCCCGGCAGCGGAGGGCGCAGAGGAGGGCGGCGACAGTCCGGTGATCTCGAACCACCTTCGACGTCGGGGCGCGGCGCCCTAGCCTGCCCGCCATGACCACCCGGCCGGCCAAACGCCGACTCCCCGATCCCGGGGCCGTCCACGACGAACGCGAGATCGAAGCCGTGGTGGAGGTGCTGCGGACGTCGAATCTTGCCTTGGGCGCCAAGGTCGCCGAGTTCGAGCGTCAAGTCGCCGTGCTCCTGGCGAAACGCCACGGGGTGATGGTCAATTCGGGGTCATCGGCCCTGCGCCTCGCCATCGACCTGCTCGACCTCGCACCGGGCGACGAGGTCGTCACGCCCGTGTTGACGTTCGCCACCGACGTGGCCCCACTCGTGCAGTCGGGCATCGTGCCCGCTTTCGTCGACGTCGAGCCGGACACATACCAGATCGACGCCGACCGCATCGAGGAGATGGTCGGGCCCCGCACGCGGGCGATCCTGGCGCCGAACCTCGTCGGCAACGTCGCCGACTGGGATCGCATCCGCGAGATCGCCGATGCACACGGCCTGCGGGTCGTCGAAGACAGTTGTGACGTGCTCGACGCGTGGCTGCGCGGCGAGCGCACGGGCACGCGAGCCGACGTCTCGGTGACGAGCTTCGCCCGCGGCCATGCCATCACGGCCGCCGGCAACGGGGGGCTCGTCGGCGTCGACGACGAGGAGCTCCTGGATCGGTGCCTCGAGTTGCGACGGTGGGGACGCCGGTCGGAGACGTACCTGTTCGGCACACGCCATGGCGAGAAGGACCGGTTCGGGCCACTCGCCGACGGCAGTCCGTACGACCTCGTGTTCCTGTTCGAGGACATCGGCTACAACTTCGAGCCTTCCGAGCTCGGAGCTGCCTATGGGCTCGTCCAACTCGAGAAGCTGGCCGACTACAACGAGCGGCGGCGGTTCAACTGGCAGCGTCTGGACGACTTCTTCGCCGGCCACGGGGACTCCGTCGTCCGCCCCCGCTCACGTCAGGGCGCCCAGGTGGCGTGGATGCGGTACCCGTTCGTGTTGCGCGAGGGGATCGATCGCACGGCGATCCAACGGGAGCTGGAATCCCGCGGGATCGCCACGCTCATGGTCTGGACAGGCAACGTTCTCCGACAGCCCGGCTTCGCCGGAATCGAGCACCGGGCACCGGCAGCCGGCTTCCCGAACGCCAATCGCGTGATGGACCGCGCGCTGTCGCTGCCATGCCATCACGCGTTGTCGAGCGACGACGTCGGGTTCCTCATCGAGTCGCTCGCCGAGGTGCTCCCGAACTAGCCGCGATTGCGAGCGAGGCGAAGGCGCTCTGCAAGGTGACGCGCCGCTTCGATTGGGAGATCTCTCGTATGCGGCACTTGCCACGTATCTCGCAAGAACATCGGGATGTCGAACAGAGCGCGGACGGCCCCGAGGTGGGCACGGCGCCACGCCCAGACCGGTCCCAAGTCGAAGAGCCCTTGCAGACGAGGCCCGTACTCGTCGCGTCGCAGCGCGCGCTGATAGGCACGCTCGTCATCAGGCGTCGTCGGAACACGGTCCAGGCGAGCGAGCACGTCGACCGGCACCTCGGCCTGGAAATGATCGACGAGATAACCGAGCGCGGTGCGAAGAATGAGAACGAGCCGCCGCTGCCTGGATTGCTGGATGATCCGTTCCCAGTCGACTGCCGCCGGATGTCTGATGACGGCGAGGGAGTCAGCAACCCACCGAGCCCGTGCGTCGTGCTGCGAGACGAGACCGTGAACGATGGCGTGCAAGAGCAGGTCGCTCCCGCAGAGGGTGCGGGTGGCTACGCCCAGGATGTCGATCGGTTCCGAGGCGCTCCAGAACGCGTCGGACGACGTCATCTCCCGCCCCGGAACAACGAACTGCTCGCGCAAATGCCAATGCAAGTCGACGTAGAAGCCGTCTGGGGCGGTAACAATTCGCGAGTGTTCGCTAATGAGCGAAAACCCGCTGGTAAGTGGCTCTGACCGCCCCTGTGTATCGCGGTAGGGGAGCCATCCATCCCGGTCGAGAAGGCGCAGAGTGTCGGCCATCCGATCCGTGCGAACGAGCACGTCGACGTCGTTCATCGGACGCGAACCAAGATCGCCGTAGAAGCGAAGCGCTAATGGCACTCCCTTGATGACCATCGCAGGAATGCCGGCTTCCCGGAGTCGCGTGAGGAGTGGAGCCAACCGCGAGAGGTTGAGCTGGTTCTCGTACCAGGCGCGGCGGTGGAGCCCCTTCAGCCGAGCGAGCTCCGGGTCCTCGACCCCGAGCTGCACAAGCCTGCGGTACACGAGAGGGAGCAGGCGATGGGTCTCGACGTCCCAGATGTCGTCAAGGACAAGATAGGCGCGGAGCGACCTCCACTCCTCGACGGCCCGATCGTGCTCGAGGAATGCGACCCGAAGCAGCGACCGTTGCAACGGGTCGGGCCACGGTGGATCCGATTGCTTCGGCGTGCTCGAGCCCGAGCTCCGCCGCCGTCGCGTTTCGGCTTGTTCCCTCACAGTTGTGCGCACGAGTTGTGCCCCGCGCTCTAGGTACAGCTTTGCCACCAGCGCCTGCGCTCGGACCGTGAGTCCGGCAGGCCCGGGTTCATAGCCCAACTCGTGAAGCGTGTCGCCGGCAATAGAGTCGCACGCACGCACGACATGCGGGGACATCTGCGATCGCCAATCACGTAATCCCAAGGTAAGTGGTAAGGCGACGTGCAGGTGGTGTTGTCTATCGGGCATGCCGGCGAGCAAGCGCGCTGCGTGCTCTGAGTGGCACAGCATGCGGTCGGAGAATGGAATACCAATGAAGGAGCAGACGTCGCGCAGCGTCGAATTCGGGTCGACGAGTAGGTCCTCGTATCTGACTTCGCGATAGCGGTCGACTCCCAGCGCGCGGCCCGCTTCCCGCGCGGCGCGAACTCGTGAGCGCCACAAGCGGATCGCGTTGACCTGCGAGGTGCCGAACGTCTCGGAGTACGACAGAGCAACGTCACGCCCGTCCCGGACGAGATGCACGATGCATGCCTCGGGAAACAGCGCGGCGAGCAATGCCAGTTCGGTGGCGTAACCGGGCGTCTTGTCCCCGTACCGCGACTTTCCCTGTCTGGCCGCCCAGCAGGAGAACACACTCCTGATGGCGCTCGGGTACTCGCGCGGGGCCGCCTCGTACAGGGCCGCGGTCAGATCCCCTGCCTCGAACCCCCAGCGGACGAACCGATCGTGCGCGAGCAGGTCGGCCGCGAAGCGCTCCACGTCGAAATCGGCCCCCGTCTCGTAATCCCCCCTCCGGGAGGCGAGTTCTGTGATGAACCACGACTCAGGCGGAATCGCGATGTCGGGATGGGCGTCGACCATTGTCCGGAGAAGTGTCGTTCCCGAGCGCGCGGCGCCGATGAAGAACGGGAAGGCATCCTGCGCGACCGTCATCTCTTCGAACACGTTCGCCGCGTCAGGTCGCGTCACCGACCAGATGATCCGGCGCTCGGTCCTGGGGAACGTAACCAACTGTCGCACGGGCTGCGTCAAGGTCCCAGTGGCGGTCTGGATTGTCCGAGACCGCAAAGAGCACGGCGAAGCGGACGTTGCTCTCTATCGACTTCACGATCAGCTGTGCCAGATCCCGCGGGCTACACCATACGCGCCGCATCTCGGAGCGGCTGCGCAAGCGGTTCCCATCGTAGGCGTCGAACCATCCGATTCGGAGGCAGATCGAGGCGATGCCGTGGCAGTCGGCGTAGTACCGGGCGAGCGCTTCACAGAACACCTTTGTGCACGCATACACGCTGGACGGCCGAACCGGGACTTGTACGTCGAGCCTCTCGGTAGCGGCGTACTCGCCGACGATTTGACCCGTGCTTGCGACGACGATCCGGCCGACCCCCGCGCGGCGTGCTGCTTCGAAGACCTGATAAGTGCCGTCGATGTTGACGGGCATCATGCGCCTGAAGTCAGGTTCCTTGTCATCGACACCGGCGAGGTGCACGATCGCAGCAACGTCTCGACAGGCGCGGTGTAAGGCGTCGGTGTTCGAAAGATCGGCTCGGACGATCTCATCGTCGAGTTCGGGCTGAATACGCTGAACATCGAGGAGACGGAGGGAGAAGTGTTGGCGCAGCAACGGAACAACTTCACGACCGATCTCGCCTGCTGCTCCCGTAACCAGGATTCGAGCACGCGAGTGCGCCGGAACCACGGACTCGTTTGGTCCATCCGTGACGTTGCGCCGCTGTCCTGTTCTCCGTGTCCCCCCGACCCTCAATCCACGGAGACGCCGCGCCAGTCCTCGGCGGACGCGACCAGCAAAACGCGCCACGCGGCTCGTTCGGGTGGTCATGCGCGTCGGAATCTCATACCCACGGGACCGGTCCCACCGGACGGTCACCGGGAGCGGCTCAGTGAGCGTCTCCTGGAAGACGGTCGCGAGCTCGTCGGCAAGGACTGTCATCCCAAGCTCCCTCGCCATCCGCAAAATGCTCGGGCCATCAGCCTCGATACGCTGCTTGAACCTTCGACCGGAGCGGTACAAGAGCCCGAGGTCCATGTGGTTCTCGAGGTCGTTCGCGACGCCCAGCGCGAGGACGGCGCGGTGCTGAAGGGAAGCACGGGGGAGGGCGAGAAGTTCGAGCTCGGGAGCGCCAATGTGCTCCCACTCGAGCTCATGGAAGGCCCAGACGATGTCCTCGACGTCGCTTCCGACTTCGCGTCGCAGTCGTCGCCGCAGAGGCCGTGCGGGCCAGGGCCGGGTGCTGTGCTCGTAGCCATGCGCGTCGTAGGCGGAATGGATGAGAGCCGCCTGGACCAGAGGCAGCGGCTTGCCCTCGGCAAGGAGGATGCTCGCCGTGCGCACCATGTGACAGAGGAACGGTTGTCCGCTAGCGCGATAGAGCCCGTCGTAATGGCGCTGCGCGACCTCGAAGACGTCTCGCATGTCGCGCAGCGCCTGGTCGTCGAGCCCTGCGGTGATCGCCTGGCGCGCGAGTTGTGGGTACGTGAGAGCGAAGTCACGCACGGGCGGAGCATAGCCAGGCTTCGCTGCCACGGCATCGTCCTACGAACGTAGGCCGGTCATGACACGCTCTCTCGTTGTTGCACCCGCGCTCCCGCTTCCGGCGCACAGCGGAAACCTCTTGCGCTGGTGGCAGAACGTCGTCGCGCTGTCGTCGGTTGGACCCGTGGGCGTGTTCGGGCTGCGCGCAGACGAACCGGCGCGGCCACCACGCGACGGTATCGAGGTGTGGGCCAGCGCGAGCGACCCGTCGCTGACCGACCACGCCCGGTTGAACTCGCTGGATTGGCTACGCGATCCCGTCGCCGTTCCCTGGGACGAGTACTACTCGACCGGTGCCTTAGCTGAGCTCGAGAATGTCATCGAGCGGTTCCGACCCGATGTCGTGGTCGTCGAAGAGATGAAGCTCTACCGGTATGTAGAGCCGCTCACGGGGCGGGGCTGGCGGGTGGTGATCGACGCTTCGGCCATCGAAAGCGAACTGAGCCGCGGCCTTGCCGCTCGGAGCACCCGAGCAGCCGCGGTCGTGCGCAACGCGCTCGCGGAGCGAAGCGAGGCCATCGAGGCGGCCACGTACCGTTCGGTCGACCAGGTTTGGGTGTGCTCGCAGGCGGACGCCGAGAGCGTTCGGACGCGGCTCGGCGATGCAGAGTCGATCGTCCTCGTTCCCAACACGATCGATGTCGACGAATATCGACGCGATCAGCCCTATCGGGCCCGCTCGACGATGATGTTTCCGGCGATGTTTGCCTTCAAACCGAACGAGACGGCGGCGCTATTTCTCGCGCGCGAAGTCGTGCCTCGCCTCGCAAAAAGGTTCGACGCCTTGCGTCTTGTGCTCGTCGGGCAGAATCCGACACCGGCGATGCTCGACGCCGCAGAGCGCGACCCGCGCATCTTCGTGACCGGTACGGTGCCCGATGTCCGCCCGTATCTCGCCGAGTCGGGTGCCATGCCGATCCCGCTGTTCGACGGATCCGGGACGAGATTGAAGGCGCTCGAGGCGTTCGCCGCCGGCGTGCCGGTTGTGAGCACGAGCAAGGGCGTCGAGGGCCTCGACGCGGAACCCGGGACACACTTCCTGCGCGCAGAAGACGGCGACGAGTTCGTCGCCGCGCTCACCCGCCTCTGGTCGGCGCCGGCTGCCGCCTCGAAACTTGTCGGACGGGCCCGGTCGCTTGTCGAAGAGCGGTATTCGTGGGATGTCGCCCGACGCGCGGTGGGACAGGCGGTCGAGCGGCTGGGCCTGGCACGTGCCCGTTAGACTCACGGGCTGTTATATGACACGCGCGATAGATCGTTTCGAGCTGAGCAGGCCAGAAGTTGTCGGGTCCGTCGTCGACGGTGAGGTCGTGGCTATCAACCTCGACACCGGCAGCTACTACAACATTTCGGGGGCGGGGACCGATGTCTGGGCCGTGATCGAGCAGACCGCGTCGATCCAAGAGGTGACGGGTCGTCTCGCGCACCACTTCGGCTTGCCCGTCGATGAGATCACAGACGCGGTAACCCCCTTCGTGCAGGAGCTTCTTTCGGAGGGGTTGATCCGACCGGCTGACCCGGGCGCCACCGGGGCCGAACACTCAACTGACGAGATCCCCTCGGATGGCGGTGCCGCGTTCTCGCCCCCGGTCCTCGAGAAGTTCACCGACATGGAGGACCTACTCCTCGTGGACCCGGTCCATGACGTCACCGACCGAGGGTGGCCTCACGTCGAGGCCGACTGACGCGGTGACCTCACCCGAGCAGGTCGCTACGCCCGGGCCTTCCAGCCTGCTCGATTCCATCAGCGAGTTTCGCGCCAACTTCGACGCGGCCGCCGCCCAAGTTGGTGTCGTCCAACGCGAACTGCTCCTCGCTGATCGCCCGATTCGGTTGCAATTCGCGGGTCCGGCTCTCGTTGGGGTGACCGCGCCGGCGTTCGATCACCTCATCGAGTCGCACCAGCGGGCCGCCGACCTCACCGTGTGTGTATGGGATGCTGCGTCCACGGGCGTGCCTCCGCTCCGGTTGCCGCCCGGCGTGCTGCACCGAGGCGATACCGGCCCCCGATATCACGCTGAGGACGGCGGGATCATGGTGCACGCTGCGGACGGCACCCTGAGTGTCATCGATAGGACGCGCCAGACGGCGCTTCATTACTTCCCTGACCCGAGCGATGTTCCCTGGTACCAGAGGGCGACACCGCTCAAGGACATCGTCCAGGCTTGGACACGAAGCAATGAGCTTCAGCTGATCCACGCCGGAGCCGTGGGGAATCACGACGGGGGTGTGCTCATCGCCGGCGTAGCGGGTTCGGGCAAGAGCACGACGAGCCTCGCCTGTCTGCACGGTGGCCTCGCGTTTGCGGGCGACGACTACGTGCTGGTCGATGTCGAGCGCGCGTTCGTGCACTCGCTGTACTCATCCGCCAAACTCGAATGGGACAACCTCGATCAGCATCCCGACCTGTTCCAGCCGGCAAACTCACGTGCCGACGCCAAGGCGCTTGCGTTCCTCGCCCGTGACGCCCCTGAGCGCATAGCCGGCGGGTATCCGTTGCGAGCGCTCTTGCTTCCGACCATCACCGGTCGCGAGGAGACCAGAGCGGTACCAACCACCGCCGCCCGAGCCCTTCTCGGGCTCGCGCCGAGCACCATGCTGCAGATGCCAGGCAATGACCAGGCATCGCTCGGCGCGATGACACGGCTTGTCCGGCGTATTCCCGCCTTTCGGCTGGAGCTGGGCACAGATCTCACCGCGATCCCCGGCGTGGTGGAGGCGGTGCTGACCGACGTGAAGGGTCAATGAGCGACTCGCTCGTCAGCGTGGTCATGCCGGTGTTCGACGGGGCTCGCCACCTTGCCGAGGCGATCGAGGGGCTGCTGGCACAGACCTACCGGCCGATCGAGCTGATCGTGGTTGATGACGGCTCATCGGACAACAGCGCCGAAATCGCGCGTCGGTACGCGCCGTCGGTGCGGCTGCTCACGCAAATGCACGAGGGCTGTGGGGCCGCCCGCAACCGAGGTGCGACGGCGGCGCGTGGGGCCTACCTCGCGTTCTGTGACGCCGACGATCGCTATCCGCCAGATCGTCTTCGGCGCCAGCTCGCCGCGCTCAACTCGTCGCCGGACCTCGACGCGGTCTTCGGGGAAATCGGAGAATTCCTCAGTCCTGATCTCGGCGAGGACGTGACGCGCCAGCTCCGCGCTCCGATTGAAAGACGTTCGACGCGGATGATGATCACGATCCTCCTTCGTACCGATTCGTTCCGGCGTGTAGGGCCCTTTGGGAACGACTATGGGCGGGGCCTGGAACTCGACTGGCTGGCTCGTGCCGACGACGCGGGTATACGTATCGAGGCATGCGACGGCATCGTCACGTACCGGCGCCTACATGATGCCAGCACTGGTTTCCGGCGGCGCGGGGAAGAGAACGACTACGTGAGGGCGGCACGTTCGGCGATCGCGCGCCGCCGTCAGCTCTCTTGACTCGACCGTCCGTTCCAGTCCCATTGCTCACCGAGCAGGTCGAAGAGCCGCTCGTTATGCGGCGCGAAGTGGCCTGACAGTCGTTTCCACAATGCGCCGTCGATCTGCGGGCACGAGTCGAACGGGATCGTCGGCACCTCGGCCCCTTCCGGCAGTCCCAGGAACTCCAACGTGCGCCGCATTCCCTCTTGTGCGGTCACGGCGCGGGCCTCGAGCACCAGGATCCGAGAAGAGTCGAAGCAGCCGTACCAGCGTTGCAACTGTTCCATGTAGTGACCGCGCTCGAGGTACGTGTGGTGGCGAGCCGGCCCGTTGGGATCGTCGTAATCGCGCGGCTCGAACGAGCGACCCTCCTCGAGTCGCCGTGCGTCGGCCATCAGCGCGTCCTCGAGCGAGCGGTGCTCCCTTCCCAGTCGCGTCATCAGCTCGTACCGGAGAATCGCCCGCTCTACGGGGTTGCGCAGGAGCGCAACGAGCTTGGCCTCCGGCACCAACTCTGCTGCGCGCGTCGGTGCGAACGGGTGAAAGAGATAGTACGGGCTTACTTCGCCGGCGATCGTCCGGTTGCTGATCCGTCGCTCGATTGCCTCGCGACGCGCCCGCGTCGGAAATTGAGCGCGATACCAACGAATGCCGTACGTATACCCGACGTCGAAGAAATGCACTTCGCCGGCGACGGAACGACAGACCGCCGGGTGAGCGGACAACGCGCGATAGAGATGAATCGCGCCGGATTCGTCGGCGCCGATGATCAAGAAGTCGGGAAGCGGCCGCCACGGCGCAGTCACCCGCCGCAGCTCGAGCGAGATTCGGTTCATCTCTGCCCCTCCGGCCACAGCAGGCTGACGAGCCGGGCGACGAGATCGTTGATCTCCTCGGCCGCCTCCTCGTAGTCACCAGGCGGGCCGCCGAAAGGGTCGGCGACGTCGTCGGCGCGGTCAGCACCCAGTAGGTCACGCTGCGACCGTCCGGTGTGGGCGCGGGCGATCCACTCGCTGATGGACTCACCGCGTTGGTGAGGCCCTTCCTCCTCGCCCCGCCGGACGATCTCCTTCAGCGTGAACGTCCGAGGCCAGACTGATGAGTCGAGCAGCACCGCTTCCCGAACGTGCTCACGCTCCATCCCCAGCACGAGAGTTGCTGCGCCGACGATCTCGGAGTCGATCGCATGGCTGTGGCGCCGACGCAGGTCGATGCCGTGCGCGTCGAGGATACGGAGTGCCCCTTCGTCGAGGGTTGCGTCCGTCTCCCGTACGCCGCGTGATTCGACGACGACCTCCGGCGCAATCTCCTGCAACCGCATCTCCAGAAGCGCCGCTGCAATCGGTGACCGAACGAGATTGGCTGTGCACACGAACAGAACTCGCGGCGCAGAATCCGTCACGAGTCGCACTCGGCTGTCAGAGTTGCTCCACCCGCGGTCCGTCGAGGCGATGACGCGTATCGAGCACGTACCGCGCGTGCTTGCGAACGAGGTCGTAGTCGAAGTCGTCGTGGTCGGTCACGACCACAACCGCTTCGGCGCTCGACACCTCGTCACGCGTGAGGTCAACCATCGTGAGCACTGGATCGGCCCAGCGGGGCGGTACGTGAGGATCTGCCGCGCGAACATCCACGCCCATTTGGTGCAGCTGCCGCGCAATCTCGACCGCCGGAGTCTCGCTCGCGTCCCCGGTGTTCCGCTTATACGACACCCCGAGGAGCAGGACCCGGCTTCCGTTCAGCACTCGACGGTCTGCGTTGAATGAAGCGCTCAGGCGCCGCACGACGTAGTCGGGCATGTGTTCGTTCACGTCGTTGGCCAGCTCGACGAATCGGAAGGGGCGGCCGAGCCGACTTTTCGCTCGCCAGGCCAGGTACGTCGGGTCGATTGGCAGGCAGTGGCCGCCGACGCCTGGTCCGGGCTCGAAGCGCATGAAACCGAACGGCTTCGTCGACGCCGCGTCGATGGCACTCCAGACGTCGATGTCGAGGTCGTCTGCGAACATCGCCAGCTCGTTCACGAGCGCAACGTTGACGTGGCGGAACGTATTCTCGAGCAGCTTGGAGAGCTCGGCCTCCTTCGTACTCGCGACGACCACAGTACGGTCGACGAGCGTGTCGTAGAACGCCTTCACCGCCTCCAGTGACCGATCGTCGATACCAGAGACGACCTTCGGGGTGTTGGTGAGCGTCCACGTCGTATTCCCGGGGTCGATGCGCTCGGGGCTGTATCCGACGGAGACGTCGACCCCTGCGGCCAGGCCCGAGCCGAGTTCGAGGATCGGTACGAGCATCTCCTCGGTCGTGCCCGGATAGGTCGTCGATTCGAGGATCACGGTGCTTCCGGCTCTCACGTGTGGCGCGAGGGAGCGTGCGGCGCTCTCGATGTGTGACAGGTCGGGCATCCCCTCGCGCAGCGGGGTCGGAACCGCGATCACAGCCACCTCGAGGAGGGCGCAGTCATCGAGCCGGCTCGTCGGCAGGTACCGACCGCTCGCGAGTGCTGCTGTGATCCGAGCCGGCTCGATGTCGCCGATCTGCGGCTCCCCGGCAGCCAGTCGCTTGACCCGCTCCTCGTCGACGTCGAACCCGACGACCGAGTGACCGACCTCGACGGCGCGCATCGCCAGAGTCAGGCCGACGTATCCCTGCCCGATCAAAGCGACGCGCTGACGGCCGGCGAGCGGCTCCACGAGCCGCGAGTTTGGCAGGGCGCTCACCGACTGACCAACGTGCGGTAGCAGTTCTCGTAGCGGCGAACGACGCGTTCGACGTCGAACTGGTCCGAGCGACGGGTTGCCGCCTTCGCCATGCGCGAACGACGTTCGGGGTCGCTCACGAGGCCGAGAATGGCCTCGGCGAGGTCGTCCGGGCGTTGCGGGGGCACGAGCCTGCCCTCGACCCCGTCGGTGACCGCCTCGGGAACGCCTCCGACGCCCGTCGCGACGACGGGGAGCCCGAGCGCGAGCGCCTCCATGAGCGCAACCGGCAGCCCCTCTTGTCGGGAACTGAGCACGAACAGGTCCCCGGCGGCAAGGACGTCGAGCGCGTCGGGGCGGTACCCGAGCAGATTGAAGGTGTCGCCGAGCCCCGAACGGCCATGCTCCGCGACCACCTCGGGCTCGAGCGGCCCTTGTCCCACCGCCGCGAACCGAACGGGCGCGCCACGTTCGCGGACGCGGCGAGCGGCGGTGAGCAGCGTGGTGTAGTCCTTGTGTCGTCGGTAATTGGCGACTGTGACCGCGAGGCATTCGTCGACGCCGACGCCCAGTTCATGCCGCATACGCTCTCGCTCTGAGCGATGGCCGCGTGCTGCGTCCACCGCGATGCCGTGCACGAGTGTGTCGGTTCGCCGTTGCCACCAACCGGGCATCGAGCGTCTGACCTCCTCTGACACTGCGAAATGGGCTGCGTCGAGCGGATAGGTGACGGCATTGAGGATGCGAGTCGGCATGGCGTACGCAGGCCAGATGTTGTGCTCGGTGCTCAGCGTGATCGGGCGGACGCGGCGCGGCAGCGAACGGGCGACGAGTCTCGCCGCTCCTGCCAGCAGCGGCGCGTGCGCGTGCACGACGTCTTTGGGGCGCTCGATCAACAATTGGCGAAGTTGCCATGCCCAGTGCGGGCCGTTCCCGCGAATGGGAGCGAGGCAGGTCACCGGGACCCCGGAATGCTCGAGAACTGGAACCAACGCGGATTTCTCCGGGACAACGTACGCGGCTGTGTACTCGAAGTTCTCGCGGTCGATCGCCTTTGCGCCGGCGGCGAGCAGGGTCTCGGTTCCGCCCGGCCCCAAGCCCTTGCTGAGCCACAGCACGCGCACGCCCATCAGAACAACTCCAGGTCGCCCAGCGAGGGCACCCATCCGTCGGGTACACGTGGCGCGCGACGTTCGACCGTGCGCGTGGTGATGGTCGGGCCTTGGCGGGGGAGGGGAATGCCGCCGGCGCGCACCTTCGGCACGCAGAGCACGTAGTCCGATCGCGAGCACTTTGCCACCTGGCGGATCAGGTGCCGTTCGCCGGAGCGATCGTGGCGTGGAACCAGCAGATCACAGACAGTTGCTTCACGCGCCGGGCCGCGTCGACGGACCCGAAAGAAGGCCACCCCGGCATTGATGCCGCCGGGCATGATCGCCGCCCGGTAGTCGAGAAGGGGAAGCCCGTATCGCCAACGAAGGTATTCCACTGAGCGTCTCGTCCTCAGCGTCTTGACGCGCGCCTGCGACTTCAGCAGTTCGGAAATGGATCCCGTGTCCTCCAGAACGCAGCGGGCAGGTTCGCCACCAGCCCCGGAGGCGGACCACAAGTCGGCCGGAAACCGGGCCCTCGCCATCCGAACCAGGCCGCCGAGCCCGGTCGGACGCGCGGCGAGGGGCACCCGTCCGGCGATCTGCCAACCCATGGCCAGGTACCCGGGGCGGCTCTGGTCGTTCGGGGTGTTGAAGACGAACGCCACGCCACCCGCCCGGAGATCCTCGAGTGCCTGCAGGGTAAGACGACGAAAGATGCCGCGGCGGCGGACGGCCGGGTCGGTCGCGGTGTCGACGGCCCTAACGGCCCGTACCGTCTCTCCGTCGAGTTCGAACTCCCAGCGCAGGACGGTGCGGAACCCGGCGAGGTGGTCGCCGTCCCACGCGACCCACGCAGGAGACGGGCCGAAGACGTTGTGATCGTGCTTCCACGCGAACAGCTCCGAACTTCGCTCGGAGCGTTCCCACCCGAGGGTTCGCGCCAGGAGCTCGAGGATGTGCTGGCGGTCCGCCGCGCCGGCCGGCCGCACGACGAGCTCGTCCGTCACTTGAGGCCGGACAACCGGAGCGCTTCCCGGTAGAAGGGGCTCGAGTCCTCGAGATGGCGCGGTTCGTCGAAGCCCTGGAGGCGGCCCGAGTGCAGCACCATGATGCGGTCGCACGTGTCGAGAGTGGAGAGGCGGTGGGCGATGATGAAGAGCGTCACGTTGGGCGCCAGGGTCGCGAGCGCCTCACGGACGAGCACCTCCGATCTGGGGTCGAGCGAGCTCGTCGGCTCGTCGAGCACCAGGACGTCCGGATCGCCCACGAGAGAGCGTGCGATGCAAAGCCGCTGTCGCTGTCCGAGCGACAGCTCGCCGCCGCGCTCGCCTACGGGCGTCGCGTAGCCCCGCGGCCACGAACGGATCTCGTCGTGAATGTTCGCGAGCTTGGCCGCGCGCACGATTTCGTCCGCCGTCACGTCCCGGAAGAATCGGATGTTGTCGCCCACGCTGCCACTGAAGAGTCGAGGCTCCTGGGGAACGAACGAAACGCGCTGATACCACCCCGCCAAAGCCAACTGCCGGAGGTCGCGCCCGTCGGCCAGCACGCGACCCGACGTCGGCTGGCGGAGTCGGAGAAGGAGTTGAACGAGGGTGGACTTGCCCGCTCCGGACGGACCGACGATGCCGATGACCTCGCCGCGTTGCGCGTCGAACGACAAGTCGTGCAGGACCGGTCGGCCCGGCTGGTATGCGAATTCGACGCCGTCGAATTTGATCACACCGACACGCCCCACCGGTTGGTGACCACCGTCGACGGCGTTCTTCTCGTAGCGGCGTTGCTCCGAGAGCAGGGTCTCCATATACGGTGCACCCTCGTTGAGTCCGTGGTACGAGGTCTGCATGTTCTGCCCGAAGGAGAGCGAGCGCAGCAAGATGAGAACGACGGCGCCGAGCGTCGACAGACGACTGAATCCCACTTCGTAGACAACAGCGAGCGCGACCACGACGAAGAACAGCGCCGTGCCCTGGTAGATGCCGGGAACGAGTTGCACGAGGAATCTGGTCCGGCGCAGTGCGTCACGCTGCTCGCGGATGTTCCGGTTCACTCGATCGCGAACACGCTCGCCGGCATCGAAGATCTTGATCTCCTGTGCGATCGTCGTGACCTCGCTGACGGAGGTGGCGAACCGGACGTCCGCGTCGGCCGTTGCTCGTGATCGATGCCGCACGGCTCCACGAAGTGGCCGCATCACGAGCGCGAGAAGGACAACGGCCGCGCCGACGACGACGGCGGCAACGGCGTTGATGACGATTGCGGATACGAGGAGGGCGACAAGGCTCAGCCCGCTCACGAGCAGCGTCACGAGCGAGTCCATCGTGCGCGACGCGTAGACAGCGTGCACGGTCAAAAGCTCCTGAACATGACCCTGCCTCTCGGACGACTGCAAACCCCATGATGCGTGCATGAACGCACGAGTGATGGTGGACCGCACCCGCGCGAGCACACTGCTCGTGATCGTCGCCCCTTCCCATGCTGTGACGACGTTGAGCGCCAGACGGACGAGGGTCGCGACGGCCGCCAGTGTGATCAGCGTGGGCACAGACACGTCGTACGGGCCGACCGGGCCTGCACTCACGGTCACGCTGGAGTGCTGCTGCGTGATCGCAAACGCGACCCGCGCGATCACGACGAGCACCGCTGCTTCGGCGAATCCGCCGAGCAACGAAGCGGACGAGAGAACGGCGAGCCGACCTCGATTGCGGCGAAGGTAAGGCCGGAGCAGCGTGCGCAGCCCGGTGTTGCTGTCGGGCGTACTCATCGCTCCTTGAGCCCTGCTCGAATACTCGCGGTGCGGCCGACGGCCGCCGTTCTCAGCGTAGGTGCCGCCGATGTTCCCGAGCACTGTAGGGCGGGCTCGGGCTCGGGGCGGCGTCCGCTCAGGCCGCTCAGGAGCGCGTCCCACACGGCGGCGACGCCTTCCAGATCGAAGCGCCCCTGGCAATGCACACGGGCGCGCCTTCCCAGCTCTCGACCGTCGTCGAGGACGCGCGTAATCGCGGCGACCAGCTCGTGGCGATCTCCCGGATCGACGAGGAAGCCGGTCTGACCGTTCGCGACGATCTCGTCGACGTATCCCACGTCGGTGGCCACCACGGGAAGTTCGGACATCCCGGCCTCGACCAGGACGGACGGCAGGCCTTCAGTGCGGCTCGTGAGAAGCACGACGTCGGCGGCGGCAAGCGCGAGCCTCGGGTCGCGCATGCGGCCGGTGAAGTGGACGCGTTCGGGAGCGCGGAGTGAGGCGCGCCGTCGGAGCGCACCCTCCTCGGGCCCGGCGCCGGTGACGATGAGCTGCAGCCCCGGGATGTCCACGGCGGCGTCGATCGCGAGTGCGACATTCTTCTCGGCGCTCAAGGCACCGATGATCGCAGCCACCGGCGCGTCATCGGTGATGTGGAGCACATCGCGGGCCTCCCGGCGGGACGCCGAATCCGCGGGCCGGTGACGTTCGGCCGAGACTCCAATTGGGATCACTGTGACGCGTTCAGGTGCGACGCCGTAACGCGCCCGGATCGATGTGGCTGCTCTCGGCGTGAGCGCGACCACGGCATCGGCTCGACGTAAGTAGGCTCGCACCCGAGCTCGGCGCGCCGCGGTGGTCGACCACTGCTCGGGATCGCCGATGTTCCGGTAGACGAACGGCACGCCCGTCCCGACGAGCGCAGCCGCGCATGCCGGAAGCGTTTTCGATCCGTGCGCGATCACGATCGCAGCTGAACCTGCCTCCCGCCTGAGACGGCGCAACGTCGCGAAGGACAGGGGTTGCTGCCCGAGCGTCGGAACGGCGAGGCCGCCTCCGAACGGACCTGGCGCCAGCGCCACGACACGCGGGCGATAGCCCCGACGCCCGAGGGCGGCGGCCAGCTCCAGTGCATCAACCTCGGCGCCGCGTCGATCGTTGGACGTGATGACATGCAGCACATCGATGGGCTCGCGGGATATGCCCTTGAGCGTTGCGAGCTCACCGTAGGTGTCGAGGACAACGCCGGCGACTCTTTGTTCGTCGAACCGTTCCCGGGCGATCGTCCGACCGGCATCGCCCATTGCTGCCCGCTGGTCGGCGTTGCCGCCCAACTTGGTGATGGCGGCGACGATCGACGACGCGTCCCGTGGAGGTACCAACAGCCCGTTTCGACCGGGTCGGACGACCTCCCGGCAACCACGGATGTCGGTCGCGACAATCGGAAGCCCCATCGCGGCCGCCTCCATGGCAGCGCGCGGATAGCCCTCGCGCTGCGAGGCGAGCACGAAGATGTCCATCGCGGCGTAGAGGGCGTCGACGTCGTCGCGGTGGCCGAGGAAGCGAACGCCGTCCGCCCGGGCCCGGGCAAGCAAATCCGGCGCCAGGGCGTCGCGCTTCTCCGGGTCCCCGGCTCCGATGACGACGAGCACGTACCGATCCGGATCGAGCCGCCGGACCGCCGCGAACAGCTCGGGGTAGCCCTTCTCGGCGACCAGGCGGCCTACCGTCCCGATCACGACCTGGTCGGCGCCGAGGCCGAGCTCCGTTCGCAAGGCACGCCGCTCGTCGCTCGTGAATCTCGCGGGGTCGAATCTCTCGAGATCGACGCCATTGCCGATCAGGCGAGCCCGCCTCGTCAGACGCATGCGACGCATGAGCTCGAAGTCCTCCGGGTTCTGGACGAGCTCGGCGTCGGAGAACCGCGACGCGACCGCTTCCAGCCCGTAGACCGCGATCCGTCGCGCCAATGGGTCCTCGGGCGTCGCATAAAGGCCGTGGACGGTGTTGATCACGATCGGGACCCCGGCCATCCGGCCGATGATCCGACCGTAGACACCGGGCTTCGGGTTGTGGGTATGTAGGACATCGGGGCGCTCACGACGCAGGACCCGCCACAGCTCCAGGGCACTCCGCACGTCGGCGCCGACGTTCGCGCCTCTCGTCGAGGATTGCAGTGGGACGTGGCGGATCCCGACCCGCTCGAGGTCCGCGACCCATGGCCCCGGCGCGCTGATGCCGATGACCTCGTGCCCTTCGTCGCGAAGTGCCTCGAGTTGGGCGAACACGAGGAAGCGCAAACTCAGATCGACCGTCGTCAGGTGGGCGATTTTCACCGCCGAAAGCGTAATGCTGGGGCGATGAGCGCCCTGATCGAGAGTTCCGGCTTCCTCGTGGCCTTGCTGACCGCGAGCGCGGTGTCCTTGCTCGCAGTCGTCTTGGCGCGTGGACGTCTTCGGTCAGCGGCCCTCGGCCTGGCCGCGGTGGTCGGCGCTGTTGCGGGCCTGGCCGCCGAAGGTGTGCTTCCCGGTGCGCTGATCCTCGCCATGCTCCTGCTCGCAGCGGCGGCTCTGGCTGCGCGGGGCCACCCGTTCGCCGTCTCGGCCGCGGCGCTGCTTCCGGGCAGCGTCGTGCTCGTCACGCTCGCGGCGTCGGGGACACCCGGCTGGGCTCGCGCGCTCGTGTTCGTGGCTGTGTTGGTTGCCAGTCCGGCCGGCGAAACCGTCGACAACCGATTTGCCTTGCTCACGTTTGCGTTGATCGCGTTCTCCTCACTCGGCGTGTACGGCACCGTCCCCGATACGGAGCAGGCACGGTCCGTCGTTGGTGCGTTTCTTCCCGTCGCCGCGGTTGCCTTCGTGTCTCACCGCTCGCCTGAAGGAGCCGGTCCGAGTGTCTCGGTCGCGCTCCTGGCCTGGGTGGGCCTCGTGGGCGGCATCGGGCGGCCGGGGTCGGTCGTCGGAGCGATCGGCTGTCTCGGAGTCCTGGCCCTCGGTCCACTGACCCGGCGGAGCTCCCCGCTCCGGCTGATCGCGGTGCACGTCGTGGTCGTCGTCCTCGCGTCGCGTGTGGCGGGGCTCCGGCAGTCGGCGTGGGCCGCCTTGGCGATCGCGTTACCCGTCATCGTGATCGCGGCGCTCGTGCTCCTGGCGGGCGAACGCGGGCGAATGCGAGATCCCCCCTAACTTGTACCGCGGTGCGAGTGCTCTTTGTCATACCCGGGCTCTCCGGAGGCGGAACCGAACGGTCGTTGCGCGAGCTCGTCGGGACGTTGGTGCGTCGCGACATCGATGTGTCGATCGTCTACATGGTGCAGCGGCCGACGGACGACGTGGCACAACTGGAGCGCGCCGGTGCCCGGCTGCATCTCGTCCCGAAGCGACGTCTGGGCACGCACGTCCTGGGTATCCGGCGGGTGATCACGCGCGAGCGTCCCGATATCGTCCACACCTCGCTGTTCGAAGCAGACATCGCGGGCCGCGTCGCGGCTTGGCGCGCGCCCGGGGGCCATCGAGTCGTCCTCAGCAGCATCGTGAATACGAGTTACGACCCTGCGCGTCTGGACGATCCGAACGTGCCGGAATGGAAGTTGCGAGGCGTCCGCATGATCGACGGGTGGACGGCTCGACATCTCACGGACCATTTCCACGCCGTCAGCCACGCGGTCAAGGACTCGGCGGTCGAGGCGCTGGTGATCGACTCCGAACGGGTCACGGTCATCGAGCGGGGCCGCGATCCCGCCCGTCTCGGCGAGCCGTCGCTGGAGCGGCGGACGCGATCGCGGGATGCCCTGGGCCTGGAACAGGACGCGCAGGTGATCGTCACGGTGGGCCGCCAGGAGTTCCAGAAGGGACATGTGCACCTGGTCCGCGCGTTCGATGACGTCGCGGCGACCCGCCCGGGCGTCGAACTGCTCATCGTCGGGCGGAACGGGAATCACACGGCGCCTCTCGAGGCTCGAGTCCAGCGGTCGCGATTTCGCGACCGCATCAAGACCCTCGGCCACCGCGATGATGTGGCTGACATCCTCGCCGGCGCAGATCTTTTCGTGCTTCCTTCCATTTACGAGGGCTTTCCCGGCGCCGCCATCGAGGCCATGGCCCTCGGCCTGCCGGTCGTCGCATCGAACGTTCCAACGCTTCGCGAGGTAGTGGACGACGGTTGCAGCGGCCTCCTCGTCCCTCCGCGTGATCCGGTGCAGCTCGCCGAGGCGATGGGCCGTGTACTGGACGATCCGACGCTCGCCCGTCGACTCGGTGAGCGAGGGCGAGAGCTCTTCCTCGAGCGACTCACCGCCGACCAGAGCCACCGCCGCATGATCGAGCTGTACGAACGACTTCTGCTCACATGACGCAATTTCGCGTCGCAGCGGTGGTTGTCACATACAACCGGAGGGAGGTGCTCGCTGCCACGCTCGGCGCCATCCCGGCACAGACGCGGGCGCCGGACCGGGTGTACGTCGTCGACAATGCCAGCGGCGACGGCACTCCGGATCTCCTGCGGACGGCGTTCGCCGACGCCACCCACATCCGGTTGGCCGAAAATCTCGGATCCGCGGGTGGGCTGGCGATGGGTATCGCGGCCGCCCGGGATGATGGGTTCGACGCCTTCTGGCTCTTCGACGACGACAGCTCACCCGACACCGATGCGCTCGAAGTGCTCCTTGCCGCGGGCCAGGAGAGCGGAGCATCCGGGATCGTCGGCTCTGAGGGCGGCATCGTGCGGAGCGGGCTGATCCGCTTCCTGAGTGACCCCCGAGTGGGTCTCGACGAGCGCACGGGCAGTCGACCCCTCGCCGTGGACTTCGTGGAGCTCGATGGCTCTGTGGTCACGCGGGAAGTTGTGGACACGATCGGTCTGCCGCGCGCCGAGTACTTCATGATGCTCGAAAGCGTCGAGTTCTCCTTACGAGCAGGGCGGGCAGGGTTTGGAGTCACCGTGGTCCCGCGGGATGTGTTCCATCGACAAAGTCTCGGATCCGTCCCTGGGACCAATCTCTGGCGCGGCTATTACCAGTCGCGCAATCAGCTCCGCATGGCGCTCGATTTCCGGTCGCCGAGTCTGATGCTCGGCTGCATGGCGCGCCAGGCTCGTTTCATGGTGACGGCATTCGGTTCGCCAGACCGGCGATGGGAGCGTATTGCACTCCGCTCCCGCGGTTTGTGGGACGCCGTCCGAGGGAGAATGGGTCGTCGGATCGAGCCGACGTCGTGACTCGTGTTCAATCGAAATAGTCTCACCGCGTGATGGTCGTACGTGGCCGGCAAGTGGTGAAGCTCCTTGCCGAAGGTGCCGACGCCTTCCGGCGTATCGGCGAGGGCCTCGTGGTGTTGATCTATCACCGCGTCGGGCGGCGAGCGCCCATCGATACGGATCTGCCGGTCGACTTGTTCGCGGAACAGATTGCCTTCCTCGCCGAGAAGACCAATGTCGTGACGTTGGACGAGGGTTTGCGGGCTATTGAGTCACGCACATCAGACGAGTCGAGCAAGGTGGCGATCACCTTCGACGACGGGACAGCCGACTTCGTCGACGCCGCGCTTCCGGTTCTCGTTCGCCACCGTGTTCCGGCGATGCTCTACCTCGCCACCGCATTCGTCGAAGATCAGCGGCCATTTCCGAACGGTGGCAGGCCGATCTCGTGGAGTGCCGTGCGCGATGCGCATTCGACCGGGCTTGTGTCGGTCGGCTCTCATACGCACAGCCATGCGCTCCTCGATCGCCTGCCGCCGAGCGAGGTCGACCACGAGCTCGACCGTTCGATCGAACTCATCGAGGGCGAGTTGGGCGTGGCGGCTGCGCATTTCGCGTATCCAAAGGCTCTTCCCGGATCGCCCCTGGCCGAACGATCGGTCCGCGCTCGATTCCGTTCCGCCGCCCTCGCCGGAACACGTGTCAACGAATATGGCGCAACCGATCCCTACTGCCTCGCTCGTTCGCCGGTGCAGGCAAGTGACGGTATGAAGTGGTTCGTGCGCAAAGCCCGAGGAGGCCTCGCGCTCGAAGACAGCATCCGACGGCTGGTGAACCGTCGTCGGCTGCGCCATTCCGACACGTGATGAGCCCCGCCTCGACGCTGTGCCTGCCCGAGGGGTACCGCGAGAATCCGGCCGCGTCGGCAGACGCTGACGGCACTCCGTACTGGAGTGACCAGCTCTCGGACCCCGTCCTCCAGGACCGCGCCCTCCGGTACCAAGAGCCGGTGTACCGCTACGCAAGCCGGCGCCAGCGAGGTTCGGGCCGCACCGTGCTCGACGTCGGCTGTGGGACCGGGCACAAGCTCATGAAGTACTTCGCCGCACAGGCTGATCGCCTCGTTGGGCTGGATCAGGGAAGCGGCATCGAGCGAGCGCGGCGCGAGTTCCCAGAAGCCACCTGGATCGAGGGCGACCTCACCGCCGACGAGGTATGGACACCCGCCAGTGCTCTGCGCCCCGACCTGGTGATCTGCGCCGATGTGATCGAGCACCTCGTGGACCCGGTCGGGCTGCTCGACCACCTCCGTGACGTCCTGTGCGGGCGCCTGGTCCTTTCGACGCCCGACCGCAGCCGGCTCGACGGCGCGCGACCCCTGGGGCCGCCGCGCAACACCCGACACGTCCGAGAGTGGACAATGGGCGAACTTCAGGCGCTCGTCCGGTCGCGAGGCTTTGAAATCGAACATGCGCGCCACCTGCTCCCACGGTCGTATGCGCGGAAGATGGTCGAGGTCAGGCGCGCAACATGGCGCGCGCTGAACCGTCTACGCGTCCCGGATCGGCGAAGCTGCTCGATGATCGTGCTTCGAGTCGATCGCATGAGAACGGCGTGAGACGAGAAGCCTCGTCGTGACCACTCACCGCCGTGCGGTTCTGACCGCGCCGGCGACGCGATCGACATCGTCGTCCGACATGGTCGATCCGCTCGGCAGGCACAGCCCGGTGCGGAAGATCTCTTCCGCCACGTGTCCGCCGCGTACTTGGAATGCAGCGAACACAGGCTGTAGGTGCATCGGCTTCCACGCCGGTCGGGCTTCGATGTCGAGGTGTTCGAGGAGCTTGCGTACCTCTTCAGGTGACGCGCCGAACCTCTCAGGGTCGAGCAGCACCACGGTGAGCCAGAAGTTCGGGCGGCTCGGGGGCGGCGCAGGCATGAAGGTGATTCCGGGGATGTCGGCGAACGCATCCTGGTAGCGGTTGTTGATGGCTGCACGCCGCCGCACCATGTCGGCGAGCCGATGGAGCTGCCCGCGGCCGAGGGCTGCCAAGAGATTGCTGAGCCGGTAGTTGAAGCCGACCTCGGAGTGCTCGTAGTGGGGCGCAGGATCACGCGCCTGCGTCGCGAGATGACGGGCACGCTCGACCACATCACGTCGATCCGAGAGCAACATCCCGCCGCCGCCCGTCGTCATCACCTTGTTCCCGTTGAACGACAGCACTCCACACGTCCCGAAGGCTCCCGCCCGCCGACCCGAGAATTCGGCACCCAGCGCTTCGGCAGCGTCATCGATGATCGGCACGTCATACCGATCGCACACGGCCTGGATGGACGTCCATTCTGCGCACCGGCCGTAGAGGTCGACCACGATGACGGCCGCCGGCAATCGCCCCTGCTTGGAGCGGCCGCTCATCTCGTCGTCGAGGACCCCAGGATCGAGATTCCAGGTGTCCCGGTCGCTGTCGATGAACACCGGTCGCGCGCCCACGTACACGACGGCGTTCGCGCTGGCGGCGAACGTGAGCGTCGGGACCAGGACCTCGTCCCCGGCGCCCACACCCAGTGCCAACAGCGCCAGGTGCAACGCGGCGGTACCGCTCGACAGCGCGACCGCGCTCGTCACGCCGACGTAGTCGGCAACGTCGGTCTCGAACGCGTCGACTTGGGGGCCGACCGGTGCAATCCAGCTCGAGTCGAACGCCTCGAGGAGCAGCTGACGCTCGACGTCGCTCACATCCGGCGGAGACAGATAGAGCCGGGTCACGCGCGCAGATGGCGCGGAGGCTGCATGTCGCTACGATAACCGGGCAGTGTGAAGGACTACACGAAGCGGCTGTTCGATGTCGTCGCCGCGTGCGCGCTGCTCCTCGTGCTGTCGCCGGTCCTCGCGTCGATCGCAGTCGCCGTCGCGGTCACCATGGGCCGACCCGTCATCTTCCGGCAACAACGTCCGGGGTTGAACGGACGCCTGTTCACCATCCTGAAGTTTCGGACGATGGGCGAAGAGTCTGACCGCGATGGGTGCCGCTTCTCGGATGCCCAGCGGATCACCAGGTTGGGCCGCTTCTTGCGGCGTACGAGCCTCGACGAGCTCCCCGAGCTTCTCAATGTGGTCTCCGGCGACATGAGCCTGGTCGGTCCCCGCCCGCTCCTTGCCGAGTACCTTCCCCGCTACTCGAAGGAGGAGATGCGACGCCACCATGTCCGGCCCGGGATCACGGGCTGGAGCCAGGTGCACGGCCGCAACGCACTGACCTGGGACGAGAAGTTCGCGCTCGACATCTGGTACGTGGACAACCGCTCGTTCCGGCTCGACCTGCGCATCCTGAAGATGACGATCGGACAGGTCGTCCGGGGTGAGGGCATCGCACATCCGGGCGTCGCGACGATGGAGCCGTTTCGGGGAACCGCAGCGTCGAAGGCGGAGGCAACGCGCTGCGACCGAGCATGAGGGCGCGCGTGATCGTCGTCGGCGGCTCCGACCAGGGGCGCCAGGCGATCGACGTCATCGAGGAGACGGGAAACGCCGAGGTCGTGGGCGTCCTCGACCGTCGGCCGGGCAGCGCTGATCACGTTGCCGGCTATCCGGTGGTGGGGTCAGACGACGAGCTGGCCGGGGCCGCGGAGTCGACGCACGCCAGCGCGTTCATCGTTGCGATCGGCGAGAATTTCGCCCGGTACCGCGTGCTGACACGCGAGATGGCGAGGTGCCCGGACCTCGAACCGTACCGTGCGGTTCATCCATCGGCGGTCCTCGCCCGCGACGCCGTCATCGGGCCCGGCTCGATCGTCATGGCGGGGGTCGTCGTCGGTAATGGTTGCCGGGTCGGCACCGGCGCTCTCCTCGGGACCAGGGCGTCACTCGACCACGACTGCGTGCTCGGCGACTTCGCCAGCCTCGCGCCGGGAGTGACCACGGGGGGTCACGTCGAAGTCGGGAACCGGACGGCACTCGGCCTCGGAGCGAACGTGATCCACGGCGTGACGATCGGCGCCGACACGGTCGTCGGTGCGGGGGCCCTCGTCGTGGACGACCTCGTAGAACGTGTGGTCGCCTACGGCGTGCCCGCTCGCGTCGCTCGGAGTCGCGAGCAGGACGAGCCCTACCTGACGCCTCGCCGGTAACCCTGCGCAACGAGCACCCTCGGGCCGGCGCGAAGGGTGCCAATCGCCAGATAGTGTTCCCTTCTCGTCGGCGAGGCGGTCGCTCGTGGCAATGATCAGCGTGGTGTTGTGCACGTATAACCGGGCGGACCGCGTGGGTACGGCCATCACGAGTGTTCTCGGCCAGACACTCGAGGATTTCGAGCTCGTCGTGGTCGACGACGGCTCGGTGGACAACACCCGTGAGGTGGTGAACGCGATCGGGGATGCTCGTCTGCAATACGTCCATCGCGAGAACGGAGGCCTTTCGGCGGCTCGGAACACGGGCGTCGCGAGCTCCTCGGGCCGCTTCGTCACCTTCCTCGACGACGACGACCAAGCACTGCCTCGCTGGCTCCAGACCTTTCATGACGCCTTGGGCGATCGAGAGGCAGTCGCGACCTGTGCCGCCTACGCGGTCAACATACGCGGTCAAGTGTCCTCGACCATGTCTCCCGCGCCACTCGGGCCGGCGTACGCCGACTATCGAGGGCTCTTCCTTCCCGGCACGTTCGCGGTGCCACGAACGGCTTACGACGCCATTGGCGGTTTCGCAGAAGGCGTCCAATACTGCCACCATGCGGAGTTCGCCCTGCGGTTGCTTCCGTTCTGTCGCGCCGCCGGCTGGCCCGTGATCGTCATCGACGAGCCGTTGCTCCGGTGGGAGAACCGGCCACCGGAACAACGCCCCGAGACCCTGCCGGCCCGCGTGCTCGTCGGTATGGACTACGTCCTGTCGCACCACCGGGATCAGCTGGCGCGATCACCCGAGACGCTCGCCAACTGCTACGCCAAGGCAGGAGTCGCCGCCGCCCGGCTCGGCCGGTACCGAGAAGCAAGGCACCACCTGCGACAGGCCGTGAGCGCGCAACCACGCAGCGCGCGAGCCTGGCTCCGCTTGGGCGTCGCGCTGACTCCGCCGTTCGGTGACGCCGTCTGGCGGGCCCGCCGCTACCGGTCCGCGGCCGCGGCCACCGCATCCGCGTGAGCTGTCGCCTGACCGGGAAGGGTGGAACGACCCCGGCACGGACGGTAAAGATTGCGGCGCACGATGGGTAAGCAGAGGGCTGGGGCCGTGGAGACGGAGAGCATGCATTCAGGCAGCCCGTCGCCCTGGCTACGGATCGCGAGTGCGGCCAGTCGCCTCCGTCCCGATCTCCCAATGGCCATCGTCGATGCCTGCATCGTGGTCGTGGTCTACACCTCGTTGCTCTTGCTGCGCTTCGAGCTCGAAGTGCCGTCGCACTACTGGCGGCGGTTCGGCATCTTCCTCGTCATTGCTCTGGTCGTGCACCTGATCGCGAACAGGCTGTGGGGCGCCTACGGTCAGATGTGGCGGCATGCCAGCGTGCGAGAAGCCCGCGCGCTGCTCCTCGCCGGCGCGACCTCGGCTGTCGTGCTCCTGGCGACCTTCGTCTGGCGCGAGGACCGCGTGCCGATCTCCGTCGTGGTCGTCGGGCCCATCGTCGCCACCATCTTCATGGGTGCCGCCCGCTTCCAGTACCGGCTCTTCGCGTTCAGGAGGTCGCGCAGTCTGCCGTCAGGGCTCCACGTCGCGGTGGTCGGGGCCGGCGCGACCGGGGCTGCGGTGATCCGCGAGATGCAGAGCAACGACCGAATCGGGATGACGCCCGTCGTGATCGTCGATGACGACCGCGGGATTCGCGGACGTTTCCTGCACGGAGTTCGCGTGGCGGGCGGGATCGACGACCTCGGCCGCATCATCACCGACTACGACGTGCACCAGGTGCTGGTCGCCATGGGAAAGCCCCCGCCCGACGTCGCGAGACGGGTCGCGCAGGAAGCCGCCGGCGACGGGGTGCCGGTCAAGGTCCTTCCGGACATGGCCGACATGATCCATCCCCGCGTCTCGGTCAGGGAGGCGCGGGACCTCGCGATCGACGATCTCCTGGGACGGCGACAGGCGGACGTCGACTTCCGGGAGGTCCAGTCGCAGTTCCATGGGCGCCGCGTCCTGGTCACCGGGGGAGGGGGCTCCATCGGAAGCGAGATCGCGCAACAGGTAGCCCGCCTTGAACCGGCGGCCCTGATCGTTCTCGACCACGACGAGACCCATCTCCACGACGCGGCGCAGCAGATCCAGGAGCCCTTGGAGCAAGTACTCGCCGACGTCCGTGACCGGGCCGAGATCGAGAGCGTGTTCGACCGCCTGCGACCCGACGTCGTCTTCCACGCCGCCGCCCACAAGCACGTCCCGATCCTGGAACGGCACGCGTGCCAGGCGGTAGAGACAAATGTGTTCGGCACGGTGAACGTCGTCGACGCCGCTGCTCGCATCGGCACCGAACGGTTGGTCCTGGTCTCGACGGACAAGGCGGCCGAGCCTGCGAGCGTGATGGGTGCCTCGAAGTGGTTGGCAGAGCAGGCGCTGCTTGCCCGTGCGCCCGCCGGGCGCCGGTACTGCTCGGTCCGCTTCGGCAACGTGCTCGGAAGCCGGGGAAGTGTGATCCCGACGTTCCAGGCCCAGATCGATGCCGGGGGCCCGGTCACCGTGACGGACCCCCGGATGACGCGCTTCTTCATGAGCTTGCGGGAAGCAGTGAGCCTCGTGTTGCAGGCGTCCGCCGTGTCCGAGAACCACGAGGTGTTCATGCTCGAGATGGGGGAACCCGTCAACGTCCTCGACCTGGCCCGGCGCATGATCGAGCTCAACGGCTACACAGTCGACGACGACATCCGCATCGAGATCATCGGCGCGCGGCCGGGAGAGCAGCTCAGCGAGTCGGTGCACGGCGACGGGGAACAGATCCTGAGCACCCCGTGGCCGGCGATCCTCGCGCTCCGCCCGATCGCCCTCGACGCGACGAGCGTCGCCGTTGCGTTGGACGATCTGAGTCGTGTCGTGGCCGGCGACGACGACCGCGCCGCGAGGGAGCTCCTGCTCGAAGCCGCTTCGGTCGCGCGCCGCGGCGACCAGCAGCTCGACGGCAATGGTGAATCGCCCCGACGGCAGGTCAGCCGGCGGTCCGGTCCGCCCTCCTCACGAAGCGCTCGTCAAAGCTCAATGCGCACGCGAAGCCGGGATCGCGCCGCGCCGCCGTAGGGCCAAAGCCCTCATTCCGCCCTTCAGCGCGAACCCTTTCCTCGGGGGCCCACTTGTAGCATCACCGGATGCCGTGGGCGCCGCCCGTCGCCGTCGTCGCGGCGAGTAACCGCTGGCTGCTCGGCTTCTCGATCGCAACGCTGCTCGTAGTCGTCGGCGCCGCCGCTGCTCGCCGCGGCACCCGAGCTGCACGGGAACGCGCGGGCCGTGGCGGGCCTGCTCCGCGCGGTTGGCGGCGCCGGTCGGGGGCGCTCGTTGCCATCGGTCCCGCCATCGGCCTGATCGTCGCCCCGGATTTCGAAGCGGTGATGCTGGTCGCGGCGCTCGGCGCGGTCGCTCTGGCAGTGTTCGGTCTCGTTTCGGAGCGGCAGGAGTCGCCCCAGCGACCGACGCTCGTCGCGGTGTCGATCGCGGCGGCCGCGGCCGTGGCGGCCGGCGCCCGATTCGGGCCCACCGGGGTCGTGGCGATCGACGTCCTGGCCGCGTGGGCGTTCATCGTCCTGGTGACCGAGGCAGCCAACGGCCTCGGGAACTCCGACGGCCTGGCGTGCGCCATCGGCCTCGCCGCCGCATTCGGGTTGTTCGCGTGGGCCGCTTTCGGGAGCGAGGACACCGTCGCCTCGGTCGCCGCCGGGCTCGGGGGAGCATGCTTCGCGTTCCTGGCGTTCAACTCGCGCCCGGCGTCGCTCTTCATCGGCAGGAGCGGCAGGCTCGCCATCGGATACACCCTTGCGGTCGGTGCTCTGGCGGCGCGCCCGGCCGCGGATCCGTCGGGCCCGGGCGGGCAGCTGATCGTGCCGGTGATCCTGCTCGGCCTCCTGTTGCTCGACGCCGTGATGGTCGTCGTCGGCCGCCTGCGACGACGTCGCTCGCTCATGACGTCACGATCGGACCACCTCGTTCATCGACTCATCGCAAGCGGATGGTCGCGAGCCGAAGCGAGCGCGGTCCTCGTCGTGGCGCAAGTCGTGCTCTCTGTCGTCGCGGTGTTGGTGGGCAGGAGTGTGCTGCCGGTGTGGCTCGGCACCGCGGTTGCCGGCGTGTGTCTTGGCGTGCTCGCGGTGGCGAGCTCGCGCGAGCGGGTCGACCGGAGGGACCCGATCCGTCTCCCAGGCGGCGTTCGCCTCGGTCTTCTGCTTGTCTGCCTCGCGATCGCAGCCGCGGTCCTGCCTGTCGCCTTGGTGGCCCCCGACGCCGCCGACCTGATGAACCGCGGTCGGGAGGCGGCTACACGCGGGTTGTCGGCGGCACGCGACGGCGATGCGATCCTGGCGTCGGGATCCTTCCGCCGGGCGGCTCTGACGTTCGAGCGCGCCGGCGACAAGTTGGACTCCCCGTTGACATCTGGCGGGCTCGCGGTGCCCGGACTGGCCTCGAACATGCGCGCCGCCCGCGAGCTCGCTCACATCGGCACGGATCTGGCGCGCGCCGGCGAAGAGGTGACGACGGCCGTGAAGCCGGAAGCGCTGGAGATCATCGGCGGGCGTGTTCCCCTCGACGAGGTGCGCAGGATCACGCCGAAGCTCGAAGCCGGGTCGCAGGCGCTCTCACAGGCGCTCGTACGGATCCGGGCGGTGGACGATCCGTACCTGATCGGCCCGGTCCGGGACGCCATCGACAAGGTGACGCGTCAGCTCGCGCACGCCGACGCCGAGGCACGACGAGGGGTCGCGGCGGCGAAGCTGGGGCCGGCGATCCTCGGAGGCGAAGGCACACGCCACTACCTCCTCATGGTGCAGAACAACGCCGAGTCCCGGGCCACGGGTGGCTTCGTGGGCAGCTACGGGCTCATGACCGCCCAGGACGGCAAAGTCAGCGTCGGCGAGCTCCAGCGCACGGCGGTGTGGAACAACGCGCTGGTGAGCGCCGGCCAGCCCCCGGGCAATGCACCGCCTGACTACCACGCGCGGTACGACCAGTTCGGCCCGTCGCGAACGCTCCAGAACGTCAACCTGTCGCCCGACTTCCCGTCCGTAGCGCAGATGCTCATGAGCCTCAGTCCCGGCGTGGGCCTCGGCTCGGTGGACGGGGTCATGGCGGTGGACCCGTTCGGGCTCGCGGCGCTGCTCGAGCTGACGGGGCCGGTCGACGTCGCGGGCTGGCCCACGCAGATCGATTCCAGCAACGCGGTCGACGTCACCTTGAACGAGGCGTACAAGTTCTTCGAACGCACGCCCGAGCGAGCCGAGTTCCTCGGTGACGTCGCCCAGGTCGTCGTGGACGAGGCGACGTCGGGCGGGCTGGGCCGGCCGGCGCAGGTCGCCCGCGTCCTCGGCGGCGCCGCCCACGAGGGGCACCTGATCCTGTCGTTCGCCCGGCCGGCCGAGCAGCAGCTTGCCGTCGAGCTCGGAGTCGCCGGTCGGGTTGCTCCGGTACGTTCGGACGCGCTGGCGGTGACGACATCGAACAGCGGCGCGAACAAGATCGACTACTACCTGCAGCGGAACGTCAACTACCGCGTCCAGCTCGATCCCGCCGCCGGCGGCCGCCGGGCGTTCGCCTCGGGCCGGTTGACCCTCCAGCTGGACAACGAGGCGCCGGACCAAGGTCTCCCACAGATCGTGATCGGCCCGTACATCCCGGGGCTCTACCAAGCGGGTGAGAACCGCGCCTATCTGTCGGTGTACTCGTCGCTTGCGCTGCAAGCCGGCACGCTCGACGGTGGCCCGCTGTCGGTCACGCCCGGACGAGAGCGGGGCCGGAACGTCTATTCGTTCGTGACCAACATTCCGGCTCGGTCGACCCAGATGCTCTCCGCCGACTTCTCCGGACCGGTGCGGCTCGAGCGGGGGGGCTGGTACGACCTCGACGTGGGGCGCCAGCCGACCGTCCGCCCGGACCGGCTCGGGGTCTCGGTCGAGGTCCCGGAGGGGTGGCGAATCGCCGAGGCCCCTGGGCTCCACCGGGAGTCGCCCCGCCGGGTGTCCGTCGCGGGGACCCAGGTGGAGCCGCGCCGGGTCCGGGTCCGCGTCGAGCCCGCCGCCTCCTCGCCGTTGGATCTCTGGGACCGCCTGCAAGACGGCTGAGTTGCCGGCCCGGTGTGCTCGACAACGTCGGGCCGTTGTGCCAGGCTCTCGCAGAGCCGGGGCAGGCCGGATGCCTCGGCCCCGATGAGCGAGAGGTGACTTGGGTGCGTAGAGCATTTGTCGTCTTGTCGACCGCGGCGCTGTTCGTCGTCGT